>JAEYXN010000227.1 GCA_023431285.1 Bacteroidota bacterium | reverse complement strand
TACCTCTACGGTCTCAGCTCCTCCGAAGTCATGCACAGGCCCTGTGTGGACCAGATTTCCTTTTTTCAATACGCAGAAATGACTGCAGACTTTTTGAACTTCATCCAGAAGATGGCTCGCAAGGATGATTGTTTTTCCATTAGCAGCGATTTTCTTGATAATCTCCCGGATCTCTGCTATACCCATTGGATCGAGTCCGTTCGTAGGTTCATCCAGAATAAGAAGGGTAGGATCATTCAACAACGCCGACGCGATGGCGAGGCGCTGCTTCATGCCCAACGAATATGTTTTGTATTTATCGTCTCGGCGATCGGCCAACTCAACAAGCTCCAGCACCTTCGGAATATTTTCCTCCGGACATTGCTTGATCATTGCATTTAGTTCGAGATTCTTCTGGCCGCTGAGATAAGGATAAAATATCGGGTGCTCCAGAACGGCGCCGATCTTGCGTCGGATCTGTGGGGTGGGAGCCTCGCCGAACCACGTGAAATCCCCGGACGTAGCGTTCACCACTCCCATGAGCATCCCAAGTGTCGTGGTCTTCCCGCTTCCATTCGGTCCAAGCATTCCAAAGACCTGGCCTTTCCTGACTTCAAGGTTCAGGTCGTTGACTGCACGGATCTTTCCGAATGATTTTGAGAGGTGATTTGTCTTCAGAACGATTTCCATACTATCGGTTTTCTGTTCTGTAAGTCGTTCTGATGTCGCCTCCGTTACAGAGGTCGTCATTCTTTTGTTTTCGCGAAGGACTTGATTTTATCTGCCAGCTCAGTGTTTTGATCAAGGGTGGAAACAAATTTCGTGACTTTGTCCAATGCAATGCTCCCCACAATATCCAGTACGTACATCTTCGTCGAATCACTCACCGTAATTACCATCCCCCTGGTCTTACCCTTAACTTCTTTCAGGAAGACATCGAAATTTCGTCCCTCGAAGCGACTGCTCATAATTTCTTCGAAGGCCTCAGACTTGTATCCGGTAACCAGCTTCTTGTAATCCGCATTTCCGAAAGAGGTTCGGTCAACCATTACGAATTTCATCTTTTCAATATCCTTAATCAATTCGTCAAAGGTCTTGTCGTCGGACTGATTAAACATTCGAAGGGTATTCTGATAAAAGAAAAGCGTGAATGCTTCCTTGTTCTTACTATGAAGATCTTCCGTGGTTCGTGTTTGCGCGGACGCCGAGGCCGCGATAAGGAAAAGGAATATGGAGATTCTCATTTTAGATGGTTTGCCTTGTTCAACGAAAAAAAACCTCCCGGGTAACGGGAGGTCTGTAAGTTTCTATTTTTTCTCCTTCTGATCGCCGATGTTTTCAAGGTTCTCGAGACCTTTCACGTCCATCTTTTTTCCGATACGTGAAACCTGTTTCAGGTCGATTTCTCCAAAGAGGCTGAGCACCATAAATTCCGTGTTTCCTCCAACAACCATGAGCAATTCAGAGATTGTTCCTTTGCCGCTGTCTTTGATAAAGAATTTCATATCCTTATCCTTGTCGCGAACAGACATGAGCTCTTCATACTCCTTCACCGGGATAAGACCGAATGCTTCCTTGTAAAGTTCGCGTGCATTCCGTGCATCATTCTTCGCCAGAATTCTGAGACCTTTAAGTTTGCTGATGGCATCGAGAACTTCCTTATCCTCTGCGTTATCGGCATCCATCTGCGTGAAGAGGCTGAACATTTTCGATGATACTGTCACCTGACTGAACGACTCATCATTCTGATACTTTGTGAAGAATTTTGAAATGGCATCCTGCGCATGCGCTGTGCCGATGAACATCAAAAGAGCGATGGTTGAAATGATATGTTTCATACTATTAATTTCTGTTACTGTTTAAGATTATTGTTCGAATCCGAGTTTCCGGATTTTTGAAGCTCTTCCGTTGCTTCGTTGAGTAGATTTATTTTCCGCGCCTGATTTTCCGCCTGTGTGAAACCTTTGGAGATAATACGTAACGCCTTTTTCGTTTCCTCGAAGGCGAGCTGTGGATCGTTAAACGTATCTTCGACGGCTACGGGATCTGAACTTCTGATTTCTTTCCGCACGAAGTAGACGGCTACCACGAGCACGGCTATCCCTGCGGCGATACGCATAGAGTTATAGACCAGCTGAACGATACGCGGATCTTTGTTCTTTCCTACTGAGCGAATGACCTTCTCATCGAATCGCTCGTCACCGATGGATTTTTTTTTGTTCACAGCGAGGTACCGGAAAAACGACGCAGCCTCCTGGTGCCTTTCAGCAATGTTGCCCTGCTGAAAGTAACTGCGCAACTGTTCTTCCTCCTCGAGGGAAGTCTCACAGTCCCAGTATTTCCTTAGCAAGTCGTCAATTTCTCTGAAGTCCATAAGCGTCTATTTTCATCAGTTTCTCACGCACCGAGTTCCGCGCCCGGAAAAGGTTCACCTTTACCTGGTTCAGATCGATCTCCATGATTTCGCAAATTTCATTGTAACTATACCCTTCGATGTCGCGAAGGTGCATGACTTGTCGCTGCTTCTCCGGCAACAGACTAATCAACTGGCCGATCCTTTCCATACTTTCGAGCGATTCTGTGCTTTCATGCGGCGTTTGTGCATCGTGTCGGATATCGAACGTCTCACCAATAGACTGTGTATTCTTCCGGGTCAGAGAGCGAATGCGATCAAGAGAAAGATTTCTGGTTATGCGCATACACCAGGCCTCCCAATTTTGAACATCACCCATCTGATCGCGACCATTCCACACCCTGATGAACACTTCCTGAACCACGTCTTTCGCTTCGTCTTCGTTGTTTAAGAACCGGAGAGCAAAGCGAAAAAGCTTGTTTTTGACAGGCAACACACGGTTTTGAAAAGCTTCGATATTCATCCGTTCAATTTCAATAACTAGACGCCGGCCCCGGGGGGATGTTACAAGGGGTTTGTAAATTTATTTCGGTATTCCCGAAAACCCTTCGTGAGATGTCAGGAACGTGGTTTTCAACGTGGCTATAAAAAAATCCCCGGAAGGTTCTCCGGGGATTTTGGCTGTTGTTTCTCGAATACGGCTTATTGGACAGGGGTGATTTTCACCAGGAGCCCCGGATTTTCCGTAGCTACATAGATGAATCCATCAGGGCTTTGAGCAACCGCTCGAACCCGTCCGAGCTTGTCCAGAAGCTTTTCTTCGGCTACATACTTCTCACTTTCCATTTCCACTCTGGCAACATGTGTATGAGCAAGTGCCCCTACGAGAATATTGTTTTTCCAGTTCGGGTACTTGTCGCTGGTGACAATCGCGGCTCCGCACGGTGCGATTGAAGGAACCCAGTAGCGCAAAGGTTGCTCCAGGCCGTCCTTCTCCTGGATGTCGCTGATTGGCTTTCCATCGTAATCTATTCCCCAGGTAATCACAGGCCACCCATAGTTTTTGCCTTTCTCAACTTTGTTCAGCTCATCGCCGCCTTTCGGGCCATGCTCAACGTCGTATAATGTGTTCGTTGTCTGATCATAGACCAGCCCCTGAGGATTGCGATGACCATAGCTCCATATTTCAGGCTTCGCGCCCTTCTGATTCACGAATGGATTGTCCGAAGGCACGCGTCCGTCATCGTGTAGACGTAACACTTTGCCAAGATGATTTCCCAGATTCTGTGAGTTTTCCTTCGTACCCCTTTCCCCGCTGCTGAAGAACATGTAGCCGTCCTTATCGAAGGCGATCCTGCATCCGAAATGCACACCCGCGTCGGTGAAAGGCTGGGCCGAAAATAATTCCTGCAAATCAGTTAGTTTGTTTCCTTCAACTTTGGCGCGCGCGATAGTAGTGCCGCCTCCGTTATCTCCCGGTTTTGCAAAGCTGAAGTAGATCCAGCCGTTGTTGTCATAATCCGGATGACGGACAATGTCCATCAGGCCACCCTGGCCATGGGCAAAAACTGCCGGAACACCTTCGATTTTTTCGTCGAGAAGTTTGCCATCCTGAATGATCCTGATTTCGCCGGCGCGTTCCGTCACAAGGATACGACCGTCGGAAAGAAACGTGATCCCCCAGGGGTTTTTCAATTCGTTAGTGATCGTGTCGATAACAAAATCCTGTTTCACCGATTTTACTATCCGGGAAGGATCGGCAATGGTCGTTGCCTCCTTAGTATTTTCCTGCTGGGAACATGCCGAAACTGTAATGGCGGCAGCGACTATTATTTGATTAAGATATTTCATAATGGAGATTTTCGGACGAAAATAAAGAATCTCCCGACGGCTTTAGATAACTTTTTGACTAAAGGCAACCTGGCTACTTGCGGCGACCGAAAATGCGCAGCAAATACAAAAACAGGTTGATGAAATCCAGATAAAGGATCAGCGCTCCAATGATGGATTCTTTGTGATCTTCATCCGACCCTTCGTTTCCGATAATGTTTGCGTTTTTGATCTTTTGCGTATCGTATGCCGTTAGCCCCACGAATATCAGAACGCCGGCACAAGTGGTGATCCAGTAGAGAACGGAGCTTTCGAGAAGAAATCGATTAACCAAAGAGGCTATGATAAGGCCGATCAATCCCATGAACAGGATATTTCCCCACTTGGTGAGATCAGTCTTGGTGAGATATCCCCAGACACTCATTACGCCGAAGGTTCCTGCAGTAATAAAGAAAGTGGAGGCAATAGATTCAGACGTATAGATCTTGAATATAAACGACAGCGTTAGTCCAAAGAGCACAGAGTAAAGCAGGAAGATCACCGTCGCGACAATTGCGCTCATCTTGTTCACGAGCTTTACCAACACGGCAACGGCAATGAACTGAACGATGATCAATCCATAGAAAACGTACGGGCTTGATATCGCAGCAGAAACGGCTTCGCTGGCTGCTGTGTACATAGCTACAGCGCCGGTGATGACCATCGCCAGGCACATCCAGCCATAAACTTTCACCATATATCGCTGGTTCTCGGCCGCAATTTGCTCTACCGTTAAGGTGTTAGGGTTCATATAGTATCTATTTCAACTGGAAAGATAATAAATAGAGGTTTAAAAAACAGCGGCGTGACCGCCCCCGGCAACAGGCATTGTTACCCGGCAGCTGAGGCATAGTTCGGAACTTTGCCTATTTTGGCCAAAATTTTAGAAACATGACAGGTCTCTTGCACTCCCACTCCTTGCTGCGGTACTTCATTCTTATCGCTCTCATCATTGTGATCGTAAACTCACTCCTGGGGGTGATGAATAAAAAGCCTTTCGGAAAATGGGACAATAAGTTCAGTCTGTACCTTCTGATTTTTACTCACATGCAGCTCATCGTCGGCCTGATCCTGTATATAATGCATCTTACGCGGGATGGCCTTGTTCAATTCAGTGGCGCTGCAATGAAGGAGCCATTGCTTCGCTACTGGACTGTCGAGCACCTGACAGGTATGGTCATCGCGGTTACATTAATAACCGCAGCGCGCACAACGTCAAAAAGAATGACCGATGATGTTGCCAAACACAGAAGGCTGCTCATCTTCAACGCAATCGCTCTGTTGATTATCGTCGTCACCATAAGTATCGGCGACCGCAGCGTGTTCCTCATTGGTCCGCAACGCTAAGTTTTCTTAGAAAACTTTCTACGGTGTTAAAATGAATTGCCTGGCAGGATTGACCGTCGGGTTAGTTGCTTTTGCGCCTGATCGTGCACCCTGTTGGCCTGACTTCGGGAGTAGTGATCTTTTGATTGGCCAGCATGATGTCAATGGCGTCCTTCAGATAGGCGTGCTTCACATCGGCTTCCACCTGTGCATTATCGTCGATGGCCCCGCTATACACTACCGAAAACGAGCCATTGTCGTTCTTTAGAAGAAATGCCTGAGGATTCTTTGTCGCTCCAAGCTGTTGCATGAGGACTTGTTCCTTATCAGCCAGATAAGGCACGGTGAGCCCTAGCTGCTGGGCTCTTTTAACCATGTTTTGAATCGATTCCGCGGGCTCGGTATTGGAATTCACCAACAAAACAGGGACTTTCTCGCCAACATCGGCAGATAATTTCTTGATCCGGTTTCTATAATGCTCATCGTATGGGCAGGAGTTGCTGGTGAAAATGATGAGTAGTCCCTGGCAGGAAGGAAACGTTTCAAGCGAAACGTCCTGGTCGTTTATGACGTTACGCAGGCTGAATTCCTTCAATTTCTGACTCCACCCAATGGACGTCGTCAGAATAATAGCTACCGCAAAAAGCACTAATTTTTTCATCCGTTCAGTTTTGTCTTCATGCAATTTCCTCCCGGTTGAACACCACGACGAACTGGCTAAAGACCTTGTAATATAAAGGTATCACCGTTTCGACTTCATTGACAATTATTCGGCCAACAATATTGCCTTCTATTGAGACCTCAAAGGGCTCTATCAGGAGGTCCCGTGACAGCGTAAGGTCTTTTTTACCATAGATCTTGATCAGCGTTTCCTTCGAACACCAATAAATGCAATGTTTTATCAGATTATCACCCGCGTTTCCGAGCTCTTCCTCGGAAAGAATCCGCGGCGCCACCCGCAAAAGTTTTTCCTTCGGTTGCTCAAGGTCAATACCGACTATATATCTTCGATCAACGACCACGGCAACGAAAGGATAAGAGTGAGACAAAGAAAGATGGACGTCGAGGTCGGTAGCGAAAGGTTTTCCGAATTCGTCTTTCGTAAGACCGTTGTATGCAAGATCGAAGTTTTCCAGTAGGGTTTGGGTTAGAAGTCTCCCGGCCACCCACTCAAGCCTCTTTTGTTGATTAGAGATCCCTGCAGGAATCTCTTCCTTGTAATTCAGAAGTTCCGTCAGCTCTGCTTCCGTCTCCGTGATTCGCCATAGAGCCCATGCTCTTTTCGATCCCGTCTCAAAGACTTCCAGCGGCATCCCAGAACTGTTTCGGAGTAATAAATACTATTGCTGTCATTCGTTGCTAAAACTATCGGAAAGTTAGAACTTTCAGCATTATGCGCACACAATGTCAACGGTAACCGTCAATAAAGTTCATTCTCTCAAAGGTCACCGCGATTGTGTGTACACTCTTGCGGCATACAAAGAAACCAATCAGTTTTTCTCGGCTTCAGGTGATGGTATGGTCGTGCTTTGGGATCTGACTAATCCCGAAGAAGGCCAGCTCATTGCGCGGCTCCCGAATTCGGTATATGCCCTGAAGTATGTCGCCTCCCAAAACGTACTGGTCGCCGGACATAATTACGAGGGAATTCATCTTCTCGATGTTGACACTAAAACAGAAGTGGGTTCGTTAAAGTTGACGGACGCAGCAATATTTGATATCCAGGAGCATGGAGGATTTCTTTTCGTGGGAGCAGGCGATGGTTCATTGACGAAGGTGGATCCATCTTCGCTTACGGTAAAGCGAAAGGTGCAGGCGAGTCAGCGCAGCGCGCGATCTATCGCGGTCGATAAAAACCGCGCGGAGATAGCGGTAGGTTTTAGCGATAACATGATCCGCACCTATGACTTTAACCTTAATATGAAGAGGGAAATTCCAGCACATGCTAACTCCGTTTTTGCAGTACGGTATACACCGGATTCTTCTTTCCTTGTAAGTGGTTCCCGCGACGCAAGATTGAAGTTCTGGAACGCCGATTCCCTCGAACTTGAGGAAGAAATCGTGGCGCACATGTTTGCGATAAATCACTTTGATTTTAGCCCCGATGCGAAACATTTTGTAACTTGTAGCCTGGACAAGACCATTAAGGTTTGGGATGCTTCAGAGCGAAAGCTTCTGAAGGTGGTTGATCGGGCAAGACATGGTGGTCATGTTACTTCGGTCAACAAAGTGTTATGGACTCCGTACAAGGACCAGATAGTAAGTGCAAGCGATGACCGGACTATTTCCGTCTGGCACATGATTTTTTAAACTTATCATATGAGAATCACTCCGATCGAAATACGCCAGAAGACCTTCGAGAAAAACTTCCGCGGCTATGAAAAGGACGAGGTCAATGCTTTTCTTTTAACACTCTCCCAGGAGTGGGAACGCCTCAACGACGATAACAAAGAACTCAAGATCCGCCTGGAGGCTGCGGAACGCGAAGTGACTAAACTACGCGAAGTAGAAAGCTCTCTGTATAAAACACTAAAGACTGCCGAAGATACCGGTGCTCACGTCATCGAGCAGGCCCGGGTAACGGCTGAACTCCATTTGAAGGAAACTCAACTGAAGGCTGAAGCTCTTCTGAATGAGGCGAAATCCAAGGCAAAGGATACGATTGAAGAATCGGATGTCCGCGCCAAGGAGATTGTCGCTGAAATGGAAGACCGGCTGAAAGTGCTGGTGGAGAATTATAAGAAACTGGAAACAGCCAGAGAGGATCTGCTTTCCGATCTAAAGAGATTTGCCAATGACATGCTGGAGCGTGTTGACAGATCGCGGTTGCTTTCGAAAGACTTCAATCCGGATCAACATCTGGCAATGGCCCGCAAAGAAGCCAAGAGAATAGCTTTTCCAAATATCGATTTTGAAAAAGTGCAGCGTGTCGAAAAGGAACCGGTGAAAGAGGAAAAGGTCAAAGAGGAGCCTATAAAAGAAGCACCGCTTCAGGTATCCTTTCAGCAGGAATCAACTCCCAAAGAAGAAATCCAGCCGGTGCTGGAGAATGAACCTGTACCCGCCCAGCCCGCACCTCGCAAAGTGCATAAAAGCTTCTTTGACGAGATCGGATGATTGGAAAGATAGCCCTGGAAGGTCTGGAGTTTCACGCCTTTCATGGCGTTTATCCCCATGAACGCGAATCAGGAAATTTCTTTGAAGTCGACGTAGTGGTCGAAACAGATTTCACTTCAGCCGCGAAGGAAGATAATCTTGACGGTACAGTGGATTATGAAGTTCTCTTTCGAATCGTGAAGGAGGAGATGGACCAACCTTCCAAACTAATCGAGACAGTCGCCGAGAAAATTGTCAACCACATCTTCGATGAATTACCAACTGTTTCAGAGGTGAATCTGAAAATATCGAAGCTCAATCCTCCCATTGGAGGGAAGTGCAGACGCTCATCTGTCTCTGTATCCAGAAGAAGATAATCAACTCGTTCCCTCTTCCGTTTTGCGGTCAATGAACATAAATCCGCGGGCCTCCTCATTTTCGAGGAAGTCAATTTCTTTTCCAATGACGTAAAGTGTGTGTTTCTTGTCGACGTACACGGGAATATCATCGACAGCGTATACCAGATCGGAATCTTTCTTCTTGTCGAAGCCCAGCAGGAGGGAAGCGCCACCACATCCGCCACCACCTTTAATGCCCACCCGCAGGCCATAGTCAGCAGGGATATTCTTGGTTTGCATGATCTTCCGGATTTCCTCGGCGGCCCTGGTGGAGATCGTCACCGGCTGGATGTTGTCAAACATTGGCGAAAGTCAGATTGATGTCTCAAAATTATCTAAATTTCAACACCTTTAAGTGAAGAATAATTCTATGGATGTAGTCATTGAATTTATCAAGATCCTTGTCCCAGCTTCTGTTGTGCTTTACGCGGCATATCTCCTCGTACGAACCCAGGTGCAAAAAGAAGTGGATATTCGCGCTCTCGAAGTGCGTGGAAAAAGTATTGAAAATGTTTTACCCGTCCGGCTGCAGGCCTATGAAAGAATGGCGTTATTCCTTGAGCGAATAAGCCCGCAAAATCTGTTGGTTAGATTAGGCGGGGGTGGAATAAACGCTCGTGAATTTCATCAGCTCCTTTTGCAGGAAATCAGGAACGAATTTAATCACAATGTATCTCAGCAGATATACATGAGTCAGGAAGTTTGGGATCTAATCAGAAATGCCAAAGAAGATCTTATCCTGAGTATTAATGATGCCGCTGGTGAAGTGCTGCCGGATGCAAGCAGCCTGGATCTCTCTAAAAAGATATTCGAGAAGTCGATGTCAAAATCTGTAGATCCAATCGCGCACGCTCTAATTGAACTAAAAAAGGAAATTCAACGTAGCTTCTGAGAAAATGGAGGAACGATGAAGAAGAATGTTTTTTTTGATGCCGCGCTGAAGAAGGCGGCGGGCTTACTCGGTCGTCGTACGAGACTGATGGTTCTTTTAGGACGTCTTTCAATGAAAATAAAGGATGTCGACTGGAACAGCGTACAGACACCTCGCATAAAGGATCGTTTTTCTGTTGCGGGCCGTCTTCTAAAAGCATATGCTCTTGGCCACTATCGTGAAGTCCCATGGAAGTCACTTCTTCTCATCACTGGTGCCATAGTGTATTTTATCACGCCAATAGATCTCATCCCTGATCTCGTACCGGGTCTCGGCTTCACAGATGATTTCGGTATTTTGCTTGCGGTATTTAAGTCTGTGGAAGCTGAGGTGGAAAAATTTCTGGTATGGGAAAAGTCAAGACCGATAGATTTATGAAGACAGCCATTGTTGCCGGAGCTACAGGATTGATCGGGAAGTCTCTTGTTCAGAAACTTCTGGAAGACCTTTCCTATGAAAAAGTAATCTCTCTTGTGAGGAAGGCAACAGGCAATATGAATCCGAGACTTTTTGAGATTGTTGTCAACTTTGATCAGCTTTCCGAATATCAGACCCAACTTAAAGGCGACGATGTGTTCTGCTGCCTCGGTACCACGATGAGTAAAGCTAGATCCAAAGAGGCATTCTGGAAAGTTGATCACGACTATCCATTCAATCTTGCAAAGATTACACATGCGATGGGAGCAACTCGCTTCTATCTCGTCTCCGCGCTGGGCGCTGACGCAGGATCATCAATCTATTACAATCAGGTAAAGGGAAAAGTAGAGGAGGCAATCAATACCGTTCCCTTTGAGGCGATACATATTTTTCGTCCGTCTTTGCTGTTGGGGCCCCGCGAGGAAAGCAGACCAGGCGAAGATGCGGCGAAGATATTTTACCGGATATTCAACTTTCTGATTCCGGTAAAATACAAAGGCATTGAGGGTGACACAGTGGCCGATGCAATGCTTCATTATTCAAAAAGCAATGATCGCGGAAAATTCATTCACACCTCAGGGGAAATGCAACAGCTGGCAAAATGATAGCAGTCATTCAGCGTGTGTCCTCATCATCCGTAACTATCGATTCAATAGAACGCGCCTCCATTGGTGCGGGACTACTGGTACTATTGGGTATTGAGGAAGCTGATACCGATGAGGATATCAAATGGTTGGCGTCAAAGATTGCCAGTCTGAGGATCTTCAATGATGAGCAAGGCGTAATGAACCTTAGCATTCTTCAAACGGGAGGAGACATTATTGTAGTGAGCCAGTTTACGTTGCATGCAAGCACAAAGAAAGGCAACAGGCCATCATACCTGCGAGCTGCCCGACCTGACATTGCAATTCCTTTGTATGAAAAGTTCATCAGTGAAACAGAGCTGATGCTGGGCAAGAAAATTCAAACCGGAGAATTTGGCGCGGATATGAAGGTAAGTCTGCTCAACGACGGACCAGTCACAATCATTATCGATTCAAAGAACAGAGTATGAAGCGAGCTGAAATCATTAAAGGGGATATTACAACGCTTGAGGTAGACGCAATTGTCAATGCCGCAAATTCTTCCTTGCTAGGCGGTGGTGGTATTGATGGGGCTATTCATCGTGCCGGGGGACCGGAGATTCTCAATGAATGCAGGGAGATCTTGAAGCGGCATGGCGAGTGTGCACCGGGACAAGCTGTGGTTACATCTGCTGGAAGAATGAAAGCAAAATATGTAATTCATGCTGTTGGACCTGTCTGGCGTGGAGGTAATGAGCACGAAGATTCGTTGTTGGCCGCAGTTTATACAAACTGCCTGGGTCTCGCGAGACAGCACGAAGTAGAAACGATTGCTTTTCCGAACATCAGCACCGGAGTTTATGGATTTCCGAAAGGCCGTGCTGCTGAGGTAGCCACGGACGCTGTCCGACGCTTTCTGATCCATAAAGCGCGTTATTTTCTGTTGCTTTGACGAAGAAAATTCGAGGATCTACAAAAGCATTCTGGACAACTGAATATGGAAAAAAAATATCTTCTATCCCTTCTTGGTATCCTGTTCGCGATTTGTGCCGAGGCACAATATAAATACGGGCTCACGCCGGTTACCTACGAACAATATCTGAAGACCGTCAGGGAAAATCCTTCAAAAGAGTTAGTGGATCTGGAAACGCATATCCCTGGAGTTGTACTCGACATAAAATATGCAACGAAAGACAACTTCATGAAAGAGAAGATCTATAACTTGGCTAGGGCTTACGCGCGGCGGCCAGTGGCGGAAGCGTTGTTAAAGGCATCGAAGGATCTTAAGGAATTGGGATTCGGTATAAAAGTGTTTGACGCATACAGGCCGTATAGGGCAACGGTGAGATTCTATGAAGTCTATGGAGACACTACTTACGTCGCTTCGCCATATCGGGGATCAAGGCACAATCGGGGCTGCGCTATCGACTTGACATTAATCGATCTTAAAACAGGGAAAGAAGTTAAGATGCCAACAGAGTATGACTCTTTCAGAAAAGAAGCTTGGCCATCAACAGACATCAAGGATCCTGAAGCAAGGAAGAACAGAGATATACTCATCCGCGCAATGCAAAAACATGGCTTCCGGGTGAACAGCTCAGAATGGTGGCATTTTGATTTTATCGGATATCGTAAGTATGAAATACTCGATATCGACTTTGAGGAACTTGAGAAGAAATGATTATTGTTTCGCTGAGTCTTTTTCGTTGATGGTTCGCAGATAAGCGAGACTCTTCGGGATTTGCTTTTCAGCATTGGCAGACGCATCCTCGATGAAGTAATATTGTATTCCGAGGGTTCGCGCAGTAGCCACCACATTCTTTATGTTAACTTCACCTGAACCCAGTACAACATATTCATTGCGTTCGGATTTTCCTGCCAGTGAAACACCACTGCCGGGCTTGCGGTCTTTCAATTGTAAAAGAACAAACCTGCTGGGATACTTCTTTAGGAGCGCTGCTGGATCCTGGCCAGCTTGCTTTACGGCCATCACATCCATTTCAAGATGTACGTAGCGCGTGTCTATTTTCTCAATGAAATAATCGAATAGCGTTCCCTCTTTATATTGATCGAATTCACTTCCATTCGGTCTGTAACATAACAACAGACCATTGCGCGCAATGACCTTCCCGGCCTGATTAAAGATCTCGGCGTGTTTTTCGATCTCCTGACTTGTAAAAGCGGAACCTTTCGATGGCACTGAGCACACGATGAATTTTGCGCCATAGGAACGCGCCTCATCAGTCACTACTTGTGGAAAATTCTTCAGCTTTTCGAAGTCTGCTTCAAAGCTTACGACGCTGATTTCATTAGTCGCGAGAAGTTTGATGAATTCCGGGAAGGATAGTCCGTGAGTTCCTTTCATTTCGACCTGCCGGATTCCCATCGCCTTTACCTTCGCCATCGTTGCCGGAGCGTCCTTTTCGAATTGCTCCTGGAGGCTGCTTAGTTGAAGGCCAATCTCCTGCCCGGATGCGGCAAATGGGGCCACAGAAAGGAGCAAAAGGCCGAGGATTGAGGAAAACTTCATGCGATCGACTATAAACAAGCTGAAAAGATACTTTATTGGTCACCAACAAACAAATGCCAAGCCCGCTGGCATGGCCAAAAATCAAGAGCGCAACCTGGGGCTGCGCTCGTGTTAGAAAGGAAAGGTTTGGTTTGTTATCGTTGAGAAACAAGCAAAGGTGTATTGGCGACCAGAGTCATCAAATCCTCATCGTTTACATTTTTCTTTTCATCCGCAACCGCCAGAAAGTTCTGGTAGAGCGTATCTAATTCAGTTTTGCTAGGCTGATACCCCAACAACTCGAGTCTGTGCTTCAATGCAGCTCTTCCGCTTCGGGCGGTCAGAACGATAGAAGAACACGGTACACCGACATCTGAAGGATTAATGATCTCGTAGTTTTCAGCATTCTTAAGGAACCCGTCCTGATGAATTCCTGACGAATGTGCGAAGGCATTAGCTCCGACAATAGCCTTATTGGGTTGCACAGGCATGCGCATCAGGTCAGAGATAAGGCTACTCACGCCGTATAATTTTTCTGATTTGATGTTAGTGTGCAGCCCAAGATCCTTGTGCGTTTTAAGGATCATGGCCACCTCCTCCAGTGACGTGTTTCCAGCGCGCTCACCGATACCGTTGATGGTCACTTCAGCCTGGCGTGCACCGTGCATAAGTCCTGAGATAGTATTCGCTGTTGCAAGACCAAGATCGTTATGGCAATGCACAGAAATTATTGCCTTGTCAATGTTCTTTACGTGGTCGTAGAGGTATTGAATCCTCTTGCCATAAAGGTGAGGCAGACAATAACCAGTCGTGTCAGGGATGTTTACTACATCCGCGCCTGCGGCAATCACTGCTTCAACAAGCTGCGCAAGGAAAGCGAGGTCAGCGCGTCCCGCATCTTCTGCGAAGAATTCCACCTGAACTCCTTTTGCTTTCGCGTACTCTACGGCCCAGACACCTTGCTCAAGGATCTTCTCCCGTGTGCTGTTGAATTTATGCTTGATATGAATATCAGATGAGCCAATACCAGTGTGGATACGTCCACGTTTGGCATAACGAAGCGCCTCGCCGGCAACATCAATGTCATCCTTTTTTGCGCGGGTAAGCGCGCATACAACAGGCTCAGTGACAGCTTTGGAAATTTCGATTACCGAAAGGAAATCGCCAGGGCTTGAGATGGGAAACCCGGCCTCGATCACATCAACACCAAGTGCTTCCAACTCCCTGGCTACTGTTACCTTTTCACTGGTTGAAAGCTGGCATCCGGGGACTTGTTCCCCATCGCGAAGCGTTGTGTCGAAGATCTCAATTTTCTTACTCATGTGTCTGGTGTTTTAAGTCATTATTAATTGACTGGACTCTGGACTGCCATGCGAATGTGGTTGCACACCACGTTACCCATCACCTCAGTTCCCAATATTTTCTCATGTGGTGTTTTAGAATCAGCGATGTCGCGGGTGCGGTATCCGGCTTTCAATGTTTGCTCTACTGCGCGAATCACCGCTTCGGACTCTTCTTTCAGTCCCAGCGAAATATCCAGAAGGAGAGCGGCGGAAAGGATAGACGCCAACGGATTGGCTATCCCTTTTCCGGTAATGTCGTGCGCACTTCCGTGGATTGGCTCGTATAGACCTACAGTGTCGCCTACAGATGCCGATGCAAGCATTCCCATTGATCCCGCGATCTGTGAGGCTTCATCTGTGAGAATGTCACCGAAGAGGTTTCCGGTCACCACCACGTCAAAGCTTTTCGGATTCTGAATAAGCTTCATGGCGGCAGCATCAACGAACATGTGCTCAACCGTTACGTCCGGATAGTTCTTTGCAACCTCCTGAACGACGGAGCGCCACAGACGGGAACTCTCAAGTACATTCGCCTTGTCCACAGACGTTACTTTTTTCCGTCTCGTCTGTGCTGCTTTGAATGCCTTGTGAGCGATGCGTTCTACTTCATATTTTGAGTAGATCATCGTGTCAAACGCTGTATCGTTATTGTTTGTGCGGCCACGTTCTCCGAAGTAAACATCACCCGTGAGTTCACGGAAGAACAGGATATCAGATCCTTTAAGTATCTCAGGTTTTATACTGCTTGCCTCAAGAAGTTCATCAAATAATTTGATAGGTCGAAGATTGGCATAAAGACCAAGCTCCTTCCTCATCTTCAGCAACCCTTGCTCCGGGCGAACCGGCAAGGTTGGATCGTCATCATATTTGGGATGTCCTACGGCGCCAAAGAGGACAGCGTCCGCTTTCTTCATCTTCTCCAGTGACTCTGCTGGCAGCGGATCGCCAGTGGCTTCAATGGCTTCATGGCCAATCAAAGCGTAATCGAAAGCAATCTCGAAGCCGTAGCACTCAGCGACTTGCTCCAACACTTTCTTTCCGCAATCAGTGACCTCTTTTCCGATGCCGTCACCAGGCAAAACTGTTATTTTATATTTCTTCATTTTTCAAAGAATTCTTTCTTCGACTTAATGTGCAAGTTCAAAATGTCTGATCTCCTCACGAAGACTGAGCAAATAGTCAATGTCGTCGTAGCCGTTCGTCAGGCAGGTTTTCTTATAAGAATTGATGTCAAATGATTCGCTTGTACCATCTTCAAGAATCACTTTCTGTGAAGGAAGATCAACAGTGATGGTCGCTGAAGGATTTTTTTCTATCTGTTCAAATGTCTTTTTCAGAAAAGCATCGGAAACCTGCACCGGGAGGATAGCATTGTTCAATGCGTTGTTCTTAAAGATATCCGCAAAGAAGCTGGAAATGACAACGCGGAACCCGGCATCGTAGATTGCCCAGGCAGCATGTTCGCGGCTACTGCCACAACCAAAGTTCTTGCCGGCAACAAGGATCTTCCCCGAATAGCGTGACTGATTCAATGGGAAGTCTTCCTTCGGTGAATTGTCAGAATTGTATCTCCAGTCACGAAAAAGGTTCTCCCCAAAACCTTCACGCGTCGTCGCTTTCAGGAATCTCGCAGGGATAATCTGGTCCGTGTCAATATTTTCAATTGCAACTGGTATTGCAGGGCTTTTAAGTGTTGTGAATTTTTCTTTGCTCATTTTTCTGATCGTAAATTATCCAACAAGTTCACGCACGTCAGTTACTTTCCCAGTGATCGCGGCAGCAGCGGCGCTTAGCGGACTTGCAAGGAATGTTCTTGACTTAGGCCCCTGACGTCCTTCGAAGTTTCTGTTCGAAGTGCTGATGCAATATTTTCCTGCAGGGATCTTGTCTTCATTCATGGCAAGACAAGCGGAACATCCAGGTTGGCGAAGTTGAAATCCAGCCTGCTCAAATATCTTATCCAGACCTTCTTCGCGTGCTTGCTCTTCAACCTGCTTGGAGCCTGGAACAACCCATACCTCCACATTGTCCGCTTTCTTTTTCCCCTTCACAATTGACGCGACGAGGCGAAGGTCTTCGATCCGTGCGTTGGTACAGCTTCCAATGAAAACGTAGTCGACCGTCTTACCAAGAAGTTGTGCTCCTGCATCAAGACCCATGTATTCAAGTGACTTCTTGAACGAAACCTGTTCGCTGATGTCATTGAGTTCTTCAACCGTCGGGATACGGTCCGTAACTTTGATCCCCATTCCGGGGTTTGTTCCGTAAGTGATCATCGGACCAATGTCTGCGGCGTCGTATGTAAGCACCTGATCGTACTTGGCGCCTTCATCTGTGCGTAGTTGTCTCCACTGCTCGACGAGGCGATCAAAAGCTTCTCCCTGAGGAGCGAACTTACGCCCTTTGATGTAGTTGAAAGTTGTTTCATCCGGAGCAATAAGACCGCCGCGCGCACCCATTTCGATGCTCATGTTACAGATCGTCATCCGTGCTTCCATCGAAAGGTTCCGGATAGCTTCACCGGCATATTCCACGAAGAACCCTGTGGCCCCGCTGGCGGAAATTTTCGAAATGATGTAAAGAATGATATCCTTCGCGACAACACCTTTTCCAAGCTTGCCGTTGATTTCAATCTTCATTGTTTTCGGTCTGTACTGAAGGATACACTGCGTAGCCAGTACCTGCTCAACCTCACTGGTCCCGATTCCGAAAGCAATGTTTCCAAAAGCGCCGTGAGTGGACGTGTGGCTGTCACCGCATACGATGGTCATCCCCGGAAGGGTAAGCCCAAGCTCCGGGCCGATGATGTGAACGATACCCTGGTACGGATGTCCAAGGTCATACAGAGTGATCCCGAACTCTTCACAATTCTTTCGAAGTGTTTCAACCTGGTGGCGGGAAAGCGCTTCCTTGATGGGAAGGTGCTGATCAATAGTGGGTACGTTGTGATCAGGTACGGCTGTGGTCCGCGATGGATTGAAAACTTTTATACCACGCTTACGCAGACCATCAAAGGCCTGAGGGCTGGTAACTTCATGGATAAACTGGCGGTCGATGTACAACACGTCGGGATGCCCTTCACTATGCTTCACTACGTGTGCGTCCCAGATCTTGTCGAACAATGTCTTTGACTGACTCATGATCTTCTACTGTGTTTTTTAGCGAGCGATAACAACTGTTAGTTTGCTCGGAATTGTTATAAATGAAATCGTCCCGACTCTGTTGGGAGCGGGACGATTTCACAATGTTTTACTATTTGGTTTATCCTTCGAGGGACAAATGGAAAATCAAAAAATTCCAATGCACGAAGTTCAGTAAAGTTAAGTGCTACATCAATTAATATCTGAATATTATTCAAAAAAAGTTTTGAGCGACTAACGATTGTTTGTAGCATTTTTCATAGGAGAACTGCCACTATCGTTTGCATTTTGATGCTCTCTTCTTCCACCGAAAAACCAACGGCAAGTTTGCTTTCCGTAAATGCGAAGTTGCTACCACCATGGGAGCGGAAACTTGATTTCGTGTACTGATTCAACAATGAGATCTGGTCGGAAAGCGTAACGCATCAGTTCCTCTTTTTTGGTAATTCCGCTAAGAACCAGAATGGTCTTATATCCCATCTGTACGCCGCCTTGAATGTCAGTCCCCATCGTGTCTCCGATAACCGTAGTCTCCGCAGTTTCCAGCCCTAACGCTTTGCGCGCAGATCTCATCATCACAGGACTCGGTTTACCAATAACGAAAGCCCTGACACCGGTCGCTTCTTCAATCATGGCCGTGGTCGCAGCGATACCCAGATTGTTCCAGCCTTTCATCTTCGGCGATGGATCTCTGTTTGTGGTAATGAACTTCGCTCCGGCGAGGATCATATCAACTGCGCGCTGAACCATTTCAAGCGTAAAGTTTCTTCCTTCGCCCAGCACGACAAAATCGGGATCACTTTCCACTAGGCTGATACCATTCTCATGAAGACTTGTCAGTAGCCCGCCTTCGCCAAGTACATATGCCGTTCCACGGGGAATCTGACTCGCAAGGAACTTCCCGGTTGCCATAGCACTCGTATACACGTGATCTTCGGTTACATCAATCCCAAGACGATGAAGTTTTCGAACCGCCTCCAGTCGTGTACGTTGACTGTTGTTGGTCATGAACTTGAATGGAATGTTTTGTTTCAGCAACCTTGCGATGAAGGCGTCAGCCCCTGGAATCATAATGTCGCCACCGTACACTACGCCGTCCATGTCAATTAATAGTCCTTGTGCCATATAACAATTCAGATTTTGAGAATGCAGCCGCAATCTAATCGTAATTTGCCAGAGTCACTTGCGCGGCCAAAATAAACGACGACCTTTTCCACTTTCCGTAGCTGTTGGTCCGGTAATAGGTCTTATAATTTTCCAACGAATATTTGGCTGAAGACGATCCAAAAGAGGTTCCGGCACGAAAGCCCCGCCAGCTGTTATAAGCGATCTTCTGACCGTCCATCTGAAGGGTATCGACCGTGACCCTGCGCGGATACTGCCTCCGGAATTCGGCATATTGTTCTACAAGCATAACACGGTCCTGATCCTCAAGAAGCCATTCGAATACTATGAAAAATTGCGGTACTTTAATCCGGATGTCGTGCCGGGTCAGATCAAAATCAAGCCAGCCTTTTCTCATTTCAGAAGTGGCAATAATGTTTTGATTAACCAGGTCGTTACCCGGCATTCCAGTCACTGAATCAACACTTAGAAATCTTAGTCTAATCTTGAAAACCTCGAAGGTATTGTGCGCTATTCGCAACCTCGCCTTTGTGACGTGATAGGGTGGTTTGAGGCCTGGATATTTACCCGAAGGACGTCTTTCTATCAGGAGCGCCATAGCGGACCCCGCAGCCGAAGAGTCGGCATAGATACTTCCCTCATTCGAGTATTGGTTTCCTAACTCAGCTATAAGGGCGGGCCTGGACCTGGATGATTTTACAGTAAGGTTTTGAAGAACAGTAACGTGCTCCTGAAGAGTGATAACATTCTCGTTTTCCTTGAGATTCCGAACCAGGAATGATCGTCGCTCAAAGCCGAGCGCGGAAAAGAGTAGTTCCCGCTCTTGAAATTTCTCCGGGATGTCGATTTCGAAGGTGCCGTCTTCATTCGAGATGGTGCCGACAGGGGTGTCAACGATGCCTATGTTAGCGTAGCCAATGGGCGCCTCACTTTTTTGGTTGATGAGAATACCGCGGACCGTCACGGTCTGGCCATACGCAGACCAGGCGGAAAGTACGACGATGCATATGATAAGCAGTTTCATCCCCAAAGCAGCGATGAAGATAAAAAATTCGGTCGTTGCACCCAACCTGGTAATGCCTCTTTGTCAAACCAGGTATTCGAACAGATTTTCGTTTTGATTGACCAACGTATAATTAAGCTTGTATTCATCCATTCGTACCAGCAATGAGTGAAAGTCATCCCTGGTTTTGACTTCTATGCCGATAAGCGCCGGACCTGTTTCCTTATTATGTTTCTGGATGAATTCGAAGCGCACGATATCATCGTTCGGTCCCAGAATATGATTGACGAACTCCTTTAGCGCTCCTGGTCGTTGAGCGAATCGTACTATGAAATAATGTTTTAACCCTTCGTACAATAAAGATCTTTCCTTGATCTCCTGCATTCTGTCAATGTCGTTGTTTCCACCGCTGATGATACAGACTACTCTTTTGCCAACGATTTGTTTTTTGTATTGATCAAGGGCGGCAATGGCGAGTGCCCCGGCGGGTTCCGCGACAATTGCATCTTCGTTGTAAAGTTGAAGGATGGTGCTGCTCACTTTTCCCTCTGGAACGAGTATCATATCGGAAAGTACGTCCTTGCAGATCTGAAACGTGAGGTCACCAACCCGTTGCACCGCGGCCCCGTCTACGAATCGTTGGATCTTTTCCAGCTTGACAGGATGTCCCGCCTTCAACGCCTCTCTCATGGACGGCGCTCCGGATGGTTCCACGCCAATGAGTTTTGTTTCCGGGGAATGTTCCCGCAGATACAAGCCTATCCCTGCGCTCAGTCCTCCACCACCGACAGGAACGAAGAGAAGATCCACCTTCTCTATTTCGTCAAGGATTTCCTTTCCAACTGTTCCCTGGCCTTCAATTACTTTTGGATGATCGAATGGCGGAATGAAAATCTTTCCGGTAGTTGAAGCATATTCAAGAGCCTGCGTCTGGCAATCATCGAAGGTGTCTCCGGTAAGGACGATCTCAATATTATCTCCACCAAACATCCGCACCTGGTTGATCTTTTGTTTTGGTGTGATCGCAGGCATGTAGATGACTCCTTTGATACCAAGATTACGACATGAGAAAGCCACTCCTTGTGCATGATTGCCCGCACTGGCGCATACAACGCCATGGCTAAGCTGCTCATCTGTAAGACTGCGAATGAGATTATAGGCACCCCTGAGTTTGTAAGACCGCACAACCTGCAGATCTTCCCGTTTCAGGAAGACCTCACAATTGAAACGCTCCGATAATTTGGCGTGAAATTGTAATGGAGTTCGCAGGATAACAGGTCTGATCGCCTCCTCCGCCGCTCTGACATCTATTGTTGATGCTCCAACTGTGACCATAAATTCTGAGGACTGGTTATAAAAAAAATGCAGACATATTTCTATGTCTGCATTCACATAGAATAAAGGTTGATTATTGAATCATACTGGCTTCAACTTGCTGCTTCTCAGGTCTGAGTTTGCGCACAGCCGCGCCGGCTTGCCATAGTTCACTTTCTCGAAGTTCTTTCAATTCTTCAGCAAGCTTTTCACGGTAGTCGGGCTTGCTACAAGTTTCGATAGTGCGGCGAGCCTCTTCGCCGGTAGCAACACTCTTGTAGAGTTCCTGGAATACAGGAAGTGTCGCAGCTTTGAATTTTTTCTTCCAGTCCAGGGCACCACGTTGTGCAGTAGTGGAACAGTTGGCATACATCCAGTCCATACCGTTCTCAGCAACAAGTGGCATGAGGCTTTGTGTGAGCTCTTCAACAGTTTCGTTGAATGCTTCTGAAGGAGAGTGTCCATTTGCGCGAAGCACTTCATATTGAGCTTCGAAAATACCGGCGATAGCTCCCATCAGTGTTCCACGTTCTCCTGAGAGATCCGAGAATACTTCTTTTTTGAAATCTGTTTCGAATAAGTATCCTGAACCAACTCCGATTCCCAGAGCGATGGCTTTGGTTTTTGCGCTACCGGTTGCATCCTGGAATACAGCGTAGCTCGAGTTGATTCCTTTTCCTTGCAGGAAGAGACGGCGGACCGAAGTACCTGATCCTTTCGGAGCAGCAAGTACAACATCGATATCTGCTGGAGGAATAATTCCTGTTTGTTCTTTGAACGTGATGCCGAATCCGTGGGAAAAATAGAGAGTTTTCCCTTTGGTAAGGTATGGCTTGATGGTTGGCCACAATGCAATTTGTCCTGCATCGGAAAGAAGAAACTGAATGATGGTACCACGCTTGGCAGCTTCTTCAATTTCGAAAAGAGTTTCTCCGGGAACCCATCCATGGCTGATAGCCTTATCCCATGTCTTTGAACCCTTCCGCTGACCAATGATCACTTTGAATCCGTTGTCGCGAAGGTTAAGGGCCTGAGCGGGACCTTGTACGCCATACCCTATGATTGCGATGGTTTCGTTCTTCAATACGTCAAGAGCTTTTTCCATCGGGAATTCTTCCCTGGTAACTACTTCTTCGACAACACCACCAAAATTAATCTGTGCCATTTTCTCGTTATTTTAAAGTTAAAGTTTATATAAATTCCGCGGCGGACTAAGCCACTTGTTTATTATTTTTTTCGCTGAGTTCAAAATACAAATCGCATCCCTCACAGAACGATGCCTTCTCTACCTCGATAAGCTTCTCTAGTTGATGCTTCACTTTCTCCATCAGATCAGGAGTGGTGAGCAGTAACAATACAGCAACACCTCTTCTGAAATCGTCCTCGTTCTCGTGGGCGATCAATTTTTTTATACGGACCCTTCTTCTGTTCAGTACGTTCACGATCCTGTTAAGGACCGAGAAGTTATTGTCTGAATGGATCTCAAGGGTGAATTCCTGTTTCATGTTCTTTTTGTTTTCGTTCAACTTATTGTACCGGTGTCGGCGCTTCCAACAACACATCTGAAATCCCGGCACCCGCTGGCACCATAGGGAAAACGTTATCTTCTTTTCCTACGACGACTTCCAGGAAGTAAGGGCCTGTGGCATCGAGCATCACCTGAATAGCACTAAGCAAATCATCGCGTGTTTCCACCTTGCGCGCTGGGATACTATAAGCTTCTGCTATCTTGATGAAATTCGGGTTGACCATCTCAGTGAATGAATATCTCTTTCCGTGGAAGAGTTGCTGCCACTGGCGGACCATTCCAAGAAAGTTATTATTCAGTACGATGATCTTCACCGGAATCTTATACTGCATGATCGTTCCAAGTTCCTGAACGGTCATTTGATAACCGCCGTCTCCGATGACAGCGACGACCTGGTGATCAGGCATTGCAAGCTTGGCTCCCATTGCCGCGGGAAGGGCAAACCCCATCGTACCAGCACCGCCGGAAGTTACCTGCGTGCGAGGATTTTTGAACTTGTAGTAACGTGAAGTTACCATCTGATGCTGTCCAACATCGGTCACGACGACAGCTTCTCCTTTTGTAATGTTCGAAAGATGGTAAATCACTTCGGCCATCTTCAACTCATGGTTCGGGCTGTTAAGTTCCGGAGTGATGACCTTGTCGAACTCAATGTTATTCAGCTTATGGAAGTTCTGGATCCATTCGCGATGTTGTGAAGCGTTACACTTCTGGAAGAGCGCCTCAAGTGCCTCTTTTGCATCGGCATGAACAGCAACGTCAGCTTTGATGATCTTGTTGATCTCAGCCTTGTCAATATCTATATGGACCACTTTCGCCTGGCGCGCGTACTTGCTTACGTTGCCAGTCACGCGGTCATCGAAACGCATTCCTACTGCAATCAGTACATCACATTCATTTGTATTCACGTTAGGACCGTAATTGCCGTGCATACCGAGATACCCCACATAGTTGGGGTGATCTGCAGGAAATCCGCCGAGCCCGAGCAACGTACACGCTACTGGAATTCCGGTCTTCTCTGAAAGAGCCACCAGGGCATCGGTTGCTCCAGAAAGGAGAACACCCTGGCCGCAAAGTATGTATGGCTTGCGGGCCTGATTAATAAGCGCGGCAGCGGCATCTATAGAAGCAGTATTCATTACAGGACGCGGACGATAAGTTCGGATCCCGTCACATTTCACATGCTCCGCCTCTTCTATAACTTCGTTCTGCGCGTTCTTGGTAATATCAATCAGGACAGGACCCTGACGTCCAGACTTTGCTATGTAGAATGCTTTGGCAACAGCCGCAGCGATATCCTTCGCTTCTGTAACCTGGATATTCCATTTCGTAACAGGAATTGTAGTGTTCACCACATCTGTTTCCTGGAATGCATCTGTTCCTAACAAATGCGCGAAAACCTGACCCGTGATACAAACCAGCGGAGTGGAATCGATCAGCGCGTCTGCAAGGCCGGTAACAAGATTTGTTGCACCTGGACCAGACGTTGCAAAAACAACTCCCACCTTTCCGGAAACACGGGCGAAGCCTTGTGCCGCATGGATCGCGCCTTGTTCATGACGCACCAGAATATGATTAAGTCTGTCCTGATAGTGATAGAGGGCATCATACACGGGCATGATCGCGCCACCAGGATATCCGAAGATTGTAAAAACATCTTCAGCGATGAGGCTACGAAGCAATACCTCGGAACCAGTGATCATCTTTTTTACAGGCTGTTTAGTTTCCTGCTTATTCTTCGTCAGTAACGCATCCATCGGCAGCAGTTTTTACTTGTTTAGCATATTTTAAAAGAATCCCGTTCTTCGCGTTGAGCTTCGGCTGTTTCCAGCCTGACTTCCTCTTCGCAAGAGTCACGTCATCCACAAGAAGATTGATGGAATGATTCTTCACATCGATCTCAATAGTATCATTATCCTCTACCAGGCCAATCAAACCTCCGTCGAATGCCTCCGGTGTGATGTGGCCAATCACAAATCCGTGAGAGCCACCTGAAAATCTACCATCTGTAATGAGGGCAACGCTTTTTCCAAGACCAGCTCCCATAATGGCAGACGTTGGTTTTAGCATCTCCGGCATCCCTGGCGCGCCTTTCGGGCCGACATACCGGATCACCACCACGTCTCCCTCTTTCACGCGACCATTCTGAATGCCTTCCACCAATGCGAACTCGCCATCGAATACCCGCGCTGGCCCTGTAAATTTTTCGCCTTCCTTGCCAGTGATCTTCGCAACGGATCCGCCAGACGCAAGATTACCGTACAGTATCTGAAGGTGGCCAGTAGCTTTGATCGGACGTTCAAGAGGAACAATTACATCCTGCTCATCGAAGTTCAGTGATCGTGCTTCGGCAATATTCTCAGCGATAGTTTTTCCGGTTACCGTCATACAGTCACCGTGGAGAAAACCTTTTTCCAGGAGATATTTCATGACAGAAGGGACGCCACCAATTCTGTGCAACTCCTCCATCAAATACTTTCCGCTGGGCTTCAAGTCCGCAATGAGCGGTGTCTTGTCACTGATACGCTGGAAGTCCTCCTGAGTGATGTTAACGCCTGCAGCCTTTGCCATAGCAATGAGGTGAAGTACAGCGTTAGTTGAACCTCCCAACGCCATAACTACTGTTATAGCATTTTCGAAGGCCTGCATTGTCATAATATCCCGCGGCTTAAGGTCAATAGCCAGAAGATGACGAATAGCTTCAGCAGCGAGTTTGCATTCTTCGATCTTCTCAGAACTCATGGCGGGGTTTGACGAGCTATAAGGCAACGACATTCCCAATGCCTCGATCGCAGAGGCCATTGTATTTGCCGTATACATCCCACCACACGCTCCCGCACCTGGACATGAATTCTGAATAATGCCTTTGAAATCCTCGGGAGTGATTTTACCAGCCATCTTTTCGCCAAGCGCTTCGAAGGCTGAGATAATATTTAATGTTTTTCCTTTGTAATGACCACCTGCGATCGTTCCTCCATAGACCATGATGGAGGGACGGTTTAATCTTCCCATCGCGATCAACGCACCTGGCATATTCTTATCGCATCCTACTACAGCAATGAGGCCGTCGTAATATTGTGCTCCGCAAACAGCCTCAATAGAATCGGCAATGATTTCGCGGCTCACGAGAGAATATCGCATGCCGTCTGTGCCATTGCTCATTCCATCGCTTACTCCAATGGTGTTGAAAATAAGTCCTACGAGATCCGTTTTCCATACGGCACCCTTCACATGCTGAGCCAGTTCGTTAAGGTGCATGTTGCAGGTGTTCCCGTCGTATCCTGTGCTTACGATACCAACCTGTGCCTTTTGCATATCCGCATCCGTTAAGCCAATTCCATAAAGCATGGCTTGAGCGGCCGGTAAAGTCGGATCCTGTGTGAGTGTTTTGCTATACTTGTTCAGTTCGTTCACGTGTTATTCAGAATCTAAGAGTTTAAAAAATCAATTTCTTAATTCGGAGTGGTGAAGCATCTTTCGATACTTCACTTTCCGATATCATCTGGTTGCTATATGATCACATAACTAAATGACTTCTCCAGTACCTGGCACTTATATGCTTCCTGCACTGTCGCGCCAAGACTTTCAAACCACGCTTTCTTGAAAGGCTTCGCATCAATCGATTCGATGCCAGCAATTTCTGCAGCAGTTCCACATAGGAAAGCACTATCCGCGGACTCAAGCTCTTCGACGGTAATAGCTTTCTCTTTCACTGTAATGTCCAACTCTCTGCAGATGTTAATCACCGTCTGCCGCGTAATGCCCGGAAGAATGTGACCTTGAGAAGGTGTATACAGTATTCCGTTCTTCTCCATGAAAAAATTCGCTCCCGGCGATTCCGCGACATTGCCATTCATGTCGAGCATGAGAGCGTCGTCAAAGCCACGAACTTTTGCTTCGCTTGTGGCCAGGATGGAATTAACATAGTGACCTGTCACTTTTGCTTCCATCTTAAGCGCATTCGGATTTGGCCTTTGATAGGACGAGATACAAAGTTTCAACTGTTTGTTCTCGCCATGATATTTGTCCCAATGCCACGCGCCAATCATCAGGTAAACTTCATTCGAACCTGTAAGCTGCATGTTCGCGCCACAGTATACCAAAGGTCTGATGTACGCATCCGACAGATCATTTTTTGCCAGAAGCTGATATGCTATCTGAATGAGTTCCTCTGTCTCGTAGTTGAACGGAATCCCGACAAGGGCACAGCTCTTCTTCAATCTTTCGAAATGTTCGAATGCCTTGAAGATCTTCGTTCCGTTCATTGTTTGATATGCGCGTATCCCTTCGAACGCGCCGAAACCATAGTGTAAAGTCTGGCTGTACAAATCCACATGAGCATCGATCGCCTTGATGAACTTCCCATTGAGGAACAAGATCGTGTCTTTGGTGTAGTACATATCTTTTTACAACTGTTAGTTTGTTCTGGTGTATATAAAACAAAACCGCCCCGTTTTTGCGGGGCGGTTCGTGATTAGTCTTGGTTAAAATTAATTCACTATCGCCCCACGTTTATCCACGAGGAGGTTTACGATAATGAGGAGCACAGAAGCAGCGCTTAAACCATTAAGGTTTAACAAGCGTTCGGTCATTTTAAAATTCTCTGACATAAAATTCTGTGCGAATACAATTGTCACAAATTATCAATTACCGTTCAAGTGTTTATCCGAAAAACTTCAAAAAAAATCGCTGGAACGAGTGTTAGCTATCGCTTACGTATGTTAGTGATTGTCAGCTGGCAAGGTACTCAATAATACCGTCGCGGATCGCCGTAAACGTTCGAACCAGCGTGTCCTCGTCTTCTTCAAGCAATGTCACCCGGAACCCCTGAAGTTCAGAGCAAAAAGATGAAATCGGAACGACACAAACACCCTTCGCTCCAAGGAGGTAATACACGAATCGTTTATCGAAATGTATGTCCTGATTCACCCATGATTCCACCAGATTCCGAACAGCGGTGTTTTCTATTTTCAGTTTCTGATTCGGCTTCAAGGTTCCGTCACGGAAGATGATCGTATTATAAAAAGCTCCGAAAGTTTCGTTGAATGTCAGTTCCGGAACCGTCCCGAGAATGTCAGCGATTATTTTGCTCCGCTTGCCAATATTGGCATTTGTCTGATCCCGATACTGCTTAAATCGCGGATCACCCAGAATCTTTGGGATGGCCACCTGCGGCAACTTTGTCGAACAAACTTCGATCATCTTTGCATTATCCAGAGCGCTGCAAAGCTTATTGAACTCGGGATCTTTCTCGCGGTTATAATATTCCATCCAGCCGCACCGGGCGCCCGGCCAGGGAAGTTCTTTGGAAATTCCTTTCATAGAAATGCCCGGCACATCCTGAATTATTTCCGACAATGCATATGCACGAACACCATTGTAGGTGATATTGATGTAGATCTCATCTGCGATTAAAAACAAATCAAACTCCTTGGCAATTGCCACAATTCTGTGAAGCGTCTCAAGAGGGTAGACCATCCCTGTCGGATTGTCCGGATTAATAATCAGAATGCCGACGATGTTGGGGTTGTACTTCACCTTATTGTACAAGTCATCCAGATCGGGATACCACTTATTGTTTGGATCAAGCCGGTAAGTCAGGGGTTCATGACTCGCATGCGATGCCTCTGCACTTGAATGCGTCGAGTATGCGGGCGAAGGGCCAATGATCCTCGAAGTAGGAGTGAGGAACTGATAAGCTTTCGAGATCGCATCACCAAGGCCATTAAAGAAACAGATATCATCCGCAGTGATCTGAACGCCGCCCTGCGCGTTGGTCTGACGCGCGAGAAACTCTCTTGTCTCAAGCATTCCCTTCGACGGACAATAACTGTACGTGTCGTCAACCTTCATCAGATCGGAAATGATTTCCTTGATCCATGATGGCATCTTGTGGTTCTTCTGAATAGGATCACCGATGTTTTCCCAGCTGATCGAAAGACCAAGCTTTCTTAGCTGGTCAGCCTTTTTTACTATCTCACGGATCTCGTAGCTCAGCTCGTTAGCGCCTTCGCTCAATAATTTCTGTCGCATTGACTCTGAATAAAAACTTCGTAAATGTTATATTTTATTTTCCCCGATAAAAGATCGCCCGGTTTTTTTTCAGCCCTAACGACAGTAAGCATCCCATGTGTTACTTACTTTGTTCCAACGTTAGCCGCAACATTATGAAAGTACTTACACGTTCCGTCATTGCATTCATCGCTTTGACCATCTTACCGTCGTGGGGATTCCACGGACACAAGCGCATCAACCAACTGTCAGTCTTCACCCTTCCACCGGAGATGATAGGCTTCTACAAACATCATATCGATTTCATAACGAAAACCTCCGTGAACCCGGACAAACGAAGGTTCTCCGTTGTCGATGAAGCCCCGCGACACTACATTGATCTCGATCACTATGGCGACAGCGTACTCCAGATTATGCCCCGGTCGTGGAACGATGCAGTCAATAAATTCAGCGAAGACACACTTAAAGCTTATGGCATTGTTCCATGGCACGTCAACAGAGTGTACTATCAGCTACGCGAAGCTTTTCTGCTGGAAGACCCTCAACGTATTCTTCGACTCTCCGCAGATTTAGGACATTATATTGGAGATGCTCACGTACCCTTGCACACCACCGAGAATTATAACGGTCAGCTTACTGGTCAGGAAGGCATACACGGATTCTGGGAGTCGCGTCTCGTTGAGCTTTTCTCTTCTGAATACGACTTTCTGGTGGGACGCGCGACCTACGTGTCGAATCCGCAGGAGAGAATCTGGCAAGTGGTAGAAGAGTCCCATCACCTCAAAGACTCAGTGCTATTGGAAGAAAAAAAGCTTTCTGAAAAATTCGGAGAGAGGAGGTTTTCCTATGAAACCAAGGGTAGGCAAACCGTTAAAGTATATTCGGAATCTTATTCGAAGGCCTATCACAATGTACTGCGGGGCATGGTTGAAAGACGGATGCGCTCTGCCGTGCACACAGTCGGTTCGTTCTGGTTTTCTGCCTGGGTAGATGCAGGACAACCCGACCTTAAGAGACTTCTTGATTATACTCCCGATGCCGCAGAACTTGAAGCAAGAAAGGCGGAGATTGAAAGCTGGAAAGCAAAAAACATCCGCTCACGCGATCATGAGATTGAGGAAGAATGAGCGGCTGCTGCTATTGGTATTTCTTTCTTAACTTGACCAATCATATCTCAACCTGTATGATTCGTGCTGCGGCAATTCTCCTTTTCGTGCTAATGACCCTCCCAGTTTTGGGGCAGTCGGTGGTAGAGATTAACGACAATATCAGTGAACGCAATTTCATGCCGTACGAAATTCCTGTTTACGTGGATGCCACAAACAGTTTGACGTTTTGGGAAATATCATCGAACTCTTTTTCGAACCGGTTTGCTCCAAATCCTTCTTATCAAAACAAAGACTTTAAACCCGGGGCAGCATACTGGATCCGCCTTCCCATCAGGCATGATCCTCACTCAAAACATCTCTGGCTGCTTGAGTTTTATGACCAGACGATAGACTACATCGAGGCTTACATTCCTCTGGAAAACGGATCCTTCCGAAACGTGATCATGGGAGACAGGAAGCCTTTCCATGAACGTCTGATTCCGCACAAAAATTTTGAGATTCCCCTGAACATGAAGTCCGATACGGTTTTGTATTACTACTTCAAAGTTCAGTCGCACGACTTCGCCGACTTGCGTATCGGACTTCGTTCCACTAACTGGTTCGTCCGATATGCATTAAATGAATACTTTCTTTTTGGAACATTCTACGGAATGATCCTGATCATCAGCCTGTACAACCTGCTGGTTTTTCTTGCTATCCGCGAGATCAAAAATCTTTACTACATCATTTATCTTATCAGCGTCGCAGCCTACGGAATAAGCCTTGATGGAATCGGGTTCCAGTATTTGTGGCCGAACTATCCGGGACTAAATGACTACGCCACAGGCATCTCTTTGTATTCTGTTATCCTGTCGTCGCTGATATTCACACGAAGGTTTCTTCGAACGCAGTCCATTACTCCGTCTCTTGACCGCTGGTTTACCGGAATGATCGTTGTCCGCACTCTCTGGTTTGTGATCGCACTTTTCTTCTTTCCGGAATATCTTCCTTATCGTGTCCCTGATATCATCCCGCTTTCTCTGATATTCTATACGGGCATTCAGGTACTGCGGAAAGGCTACAGGCCAGCGCGCTTCTTTGTGGCGGCCTATGGCGTCCTGTTTGCCGGTTTCTTTTTAAGGACGATGGTTTACTTCAATGTGCTGCGGTTCACAACCCTGAGTCACTACAGCCTTCACATCAGCTTCGTACTCGAAATGCTTTTGCTGACGTTTGCCCTTGGAGATCGAATCCGGATTTTGAAAGCAATGAGGGATCGCGCTCTAAAAAGAATCATTCAGCAGCATGAAATCAACATGAAACTGAAAGACAAAGTGAATCGTGAACTTGAAAAGAAAGTTGAAGAACGCACCCTGGAAATTTACGAGAAGAACCGTCAACTGGAGGAAACCAATCAAAAGCTCCAGCGGCAGTCATTCGAGATCAATCAGATCAATTCAATGCTGGATCTGGATAACTGGAAGTTGAAGAATAGCATTAAAGAAGTCCTGAACGAACGCCTGATGGAGAAAACAATGGACTACAAGCAATTCCAGACCTTGTATCCGGATTCGCTGGCGTGCCATCGGTTTCTCGAGCGACTCAAATGGGACAAAGGCTATCACTGCAGGAAATGCGGCAATGAGAAATATTTTGACGGCGCCCAAAAATTCGCAAGGCGTTGTACCCGATGCGGATATAACGAGTCTATCACGGCCTTCACGATCTTCCACAGTATCAAGTTCCCTATCGAGCGCGCGTTCTACCTGGCTTACATTGGGGTGCAGGGGCGGAATGACGGAACACTGGAGAATCTTGCCCAGGAGCTCGGCCTTAGAGTGAACACAGTGTGGGCCTTCAAACACAAAGTACAGGAAAGGCTCGCTTACCTTGAAAGCAAGGGTAAACGCCCGGTGGGTTCCCGATGGGAGGAGGTAATTCTATTATTTGATAACGCCCAGCAGCCTCGGCATACCGCGCGAAAGACACTCTCTCCTGTTCCGTCAAACTTGTAAACGTGACCGGCCAGGCACGTTTTTCCGCTATGCTAAAAGGCGATGTTTTTTTTCGAGGAATAATCGGTTTCCAGATCATGTAAATGGGCCTGAAATCGTTTGAAATCGTTGTTTTTCTTCCGTAAAAACTATGTTGGAGATTTGCCGCGCAAAGGAGGTAAAAAAGATTGATTTTCCACCTGTTTCCTTTACATCGTGATGGCATAATACAATCTTAGTTTGGTGAAGCCGACCCGGAGCTCCTTCCGGCGTCCACCAAACCAAGAGTCATGAGGAAACCTATAACTGCATTATTGCTCCTGCTTGTTTCATTCAACTTGATTGCCCAGGAGCGAACTGTCACGGGGAAAGTGACGTCCGCGGACGACAAAACCGGTCTTCCGGGAGTGAATGTGATCATCCAGGGAACGACAAAAGGCGTTTCCACTGACTTGGAAGGGAATTATACACTGTCGCTGGCCGGATCCGAGAACGTATTAGTTTTCTCGTTCGTCGGTTATCAGACTCAAACCATCCAGGTCGGAAACCGATCCGTGATTAACGTGACCATGGAAACCGATGCTGAAACGCTCGAGGAAGTCGTGGTAGTCGGCTACGGAGTCCAAAAGAAATCAGACATAACAGGCTCTACTGCCAGCGTGAAAGGTCACGAGTTGGCTCAGCAACCGGTGCTTACGGCAACACAAGCGATGCAGGGAAAGGTTGCCGGCGTTCAGGTAATCAGCAGCGGCCAACCCGGAACATCGCCTCAGGTCAGGGTCCGCGGTGTAGGAACGGCGTTGGGACAAACGACAGCTTTGTATGTGGTCGATGGGGTCCTGACGGATGACATCAGCAATATCAACACCGCCGACATCGTCGACATGACTGTTCTGAAAGACGCGTCATCCGCGGCGATCTATGGTTCCCGCGGAGCCAACGGCGTGATAATTATAACAACGAAAAAAGGGCGCGAAGGCGGCATTCAAGTCAACTATTCGAACAATATTGGAATTCGTCAGGCTGCTAACCTCGTTGAAATGGCGAATGGCAGCGAGTACGCGAATTATGTGCAAGCCGCAACTGGCACAGCCCCTCCCGCATCAAATTACAATACGGATTGGTACGATGTCATCCTTCGTACGGCGTGGCAACAACAGCACAACGTCTCCTTGTCAGGTTCCAGTGATCAAATCAGTTACTTCTTTAATGTCGGTTATCTGAAAGATGAAGGCATCGTTCTCAATAACGACTTTCGCCGACTTACCGCGCGATATAATAACGAGTTTAAGATCAACAAGAAGCTGACTTTTGGGTTGAATGCTTCTTATGGCAATAATATAAACGAGAACGGTTTCGGGAATATCAACATCGACGCATACGGCAATATCGGTGGCGTTTATAATGACGCGTATCGCGCTTCGCCGCTGATTCCATCCATCGTCGATGGCAAATATGGAAACACGTCGGCGTATCAAAACGTCGGTAACCCATTGCTAGATGTTAACAACAACGACATCCGTGTAAATGAGAACCGTCTTCAAGGAACATCATTCCTCGATTTCAAACCTTGGTCATGGGTAACTTTGCGCTCGTCTATCGGTGTTGACTGGCGTAACTCGCTGAACCGTGGCTACTACTACCAGTTTCTTGCCGACGAGTCCACCTTCTTGATATCCGGCGGAAATCAGTCGAGACCCTTGAGTAGTCTGAATATTTCACAGAGCCAGGGGTTTCGCTGGGTCTGGGATAACACTGCGACCTTTACTAGAGAAATAGACAAACATAATTTTACTCTGCTCGTCGGCGCCACGGCGGAGAAATTATCGTCGCAATACATTTCTGCGAACCGGAGCGACGTACCCGCTGATCGGGACTTGTGGTACATTGGCGTGGGAAATGCAAACACGTCGCAGAACAATGGAGGAGGAGATGCCTGGGCACGAAACTCGTACCTCGCAAGATTGAATTATAGCTATGACGAGAAGTATCTTCTTACACTGACGATGCGCCGGGACGGCAGCTCCCGACTACCGGTTCAAAATCGTTGGCAAAACTATCCATCGCTTGGAGTTGGATGGGTTCTCTCCAGAGAATCATTCCTTGCAAACCAGAACCTTTTCGACTTATTGAAACTGCGTGCGTCCTATGGAAAAGTAGGAAACGATCAGATTCCGACGGACGCGTTCACTCAGACCGTTACATTGAACAGACCCTATGCGTTTAACGGTAGCGCATCTGAAGCGACAAACGGAGCGCAGATCAATCAGATTATCGATCCGAACATCAACTGGGAAACGACTGAAGAGTACGACCTCGCGTTGGAATTCGAAGCGCTTGATTCGCGTCTGACGGGTGAAATAAATTACTACAACAAACAGGTGGAGAATGCCCTGATCAATGTCCCGATCCCAAGAACAGTCGGTGATGCTAACGGTGTTATCATAACGAACGTGGCATCAATTCAAAATAAAGGAGTTGAATTGTTGCTGAACTGGCGAAATAAAATCAACGACGACTGGTCCTACAATATTGGGGGAAACGCAACCTTTAACGAAAACAAAGTAGTTGATCTCAACGGTGGGCAAGGAGTCTTTGGTGGCGGCATTGGTGCTGCGCAAGGATTCGTAACCTATACGGACAATGGACAGGCTATTGGAAGTTTTTACGTTCTGAATGTATTGGGAGTCTTTAATACTGGTGCGGAAGTGAATGCATACACCAATGCCGACGGGCAAATGATCCAGCCTACGGCCAAGCCAGGCGATTTCAAATATGAAGACCGAAACAACGACGGTCTCATCAGTGATGCAGATCGCGTGTTCGCAGGGTCATATCAGCCAAAAGCTTATTTCGGAATCAACGGCGGCTTGAATTACAGAAGGTGGGATCTGTCTTTTTCATTCTATGGAAATGTCGGCAACAAGGTATACAATGGTAAGAAGGCGGTCCGCGTAGAAGGTAAAGACAACGTAGAGAAAGACGTCGTTTACAACCGATGGACGACACAGAATCAGTCGCAGACCGAACCTGGTGCCAACGTCGGCAATCTGCTCGCGTCAACCTACTTTGTTGAGTCAGGAAGTTTTATTCGCCTCAATAATGTAACACTTGGATATACTTTTGATCCTCCGCAGCTCGAGAAGATCCGGATTTCGGCTTTGCGAATTTTCCTGACGGCGCAGAATTTATTCACCTATCAAAAGTATTCAGGATTCACGCCTGAGCTTCCTGGAGACCCGCTGAATTCCGGGATTGAATTAAGTTCCTATCCAACCACCCGAACCATTGCTGGTGGAATAAACGTCACCTTCTAAAACATTTGATGATGAAAAAGATGAACATACTCAAATGGCTTACGGCGCTTGCACTTGTCTCTGTGACTTCCTGCAGCGACGATTTTCTGGACGTTCCTGTTCAGGGAGGACCTACAACTGAATCCGATCCGAATCTTGCACAAAAACTGGTTACGGGCGTTTATCACAGTCTCCTGCAGGGCGACTCCTGGGGAAACGGCGACGTTCATGGATTCGCATTTGTATCCGTCACCAATATCATTTCCGATGATGCGGACAAAGGGAGCACAGCGGGTGATCAGCAAGTTCCCATCGGAGATTTGGACAACTTCACGATCAACTCTACTAACAAATTTGCTGAGACGTTGTGGAGTGGACATTATAATTCTATTTCAGCCGCCAACCAGGCTCTTCAGGCACTGGAGATAGCAAACATTCCGGATGCCGACAAGAATAAACTCACTGGAGAGGTGCGGTTTCTCCGGGGCTACCTCTACTTCAATCTCGTAAGGATGTTCGGAGGTGTTCCTCTGGTGCTAAGGGTTCCTAAGGATGCCACGGATGCTAATACGGATCCGACTTTTCAAACGCGCGCGACAAAGG
>JAEYXN010000166.1 GCA_023431285.1 Bacteroidota bacterium | reverse complement strand
CCTGCTCGCGCGCCATTCTTTCAAGGTTCAGCTGGTTACGCATCTTGATTCTTTCGATCCTGATCTTAACCAGCGTGTAGACTGCTGCAACGATTAGTAAAATGTAAAACGCCCTCGCCCACCATGTTTTCCAGAATACCTGATGGATCGTTATTTCAAGAGTCACTGGAGAGGTCGTCCAAACACCGTCACGGTTCGCTGCCTTCACCATGAATACATATCTACCTGGATCAATGTTTGTATAGGTGGCACTCTCTTCACCACTACATTTCCAATCGTCATCGAAACCTTCCAGCTTATAGCAGTACGTGTGTCGTGAGGAAGGACTAAATCCCAGCGCAACAAAATCAATCACGAAGGACCGTTGATCATACGATAATTCAATTTTGTTGGTGAGGCTGATGTGCTGCTTCAAAGGCGAATCGGCTGCACCAGGAACAGCAGATTGATTGTTGATTTTCAGATCCGACAAATATAACGTCGGTTCAGTTGAGACAACCTGAATGCTGTCCGGGAAAAAACGCTCGAAGCCGTTATTACTTCCAAAGAAAAATTCACCATTCGATGCACTGAAGGATGCGCCGGGATAAAACGTATTCGAATTCAAGCCATCAAGTTCCGAGAAGTTCTGGAAAGTTCGGGAAGGAACATTCATTCGGGACAGGCCACGATTTGTGCTGAGCCATAATTGGCCGTCATGCGTCATCAGCATCGCACGGATGCTGTTGCTAACCATCCCTTCTTTGACGGTGTAAGAAACAAAATCAACGTCTCCGTGAGGGCGAACACTCAATCCATGATCAGACGTAGCAACCCAAAGATTATGTTCGCTGTCTTCTAACACAGCCTGAACCTGGCCACCGGCGATACTTCTTGTCGTATCTGTCGGCACATGGAGGAAATAATCGAAAGACAATTCTTCTTTTTTCCGCAACTCATACAAACCATACATGGTACCGACCCAAAATGCCCCGCGCGAATCTTCCATCATACACGTCACATACGCGGTATTCGGAATGTGATTTGGTTTATCGTACTCTGTCGCACTAACAAACTTCTGCTCCTGCCTGTTGAAATGAAAAATTCCGCTTCCCAGGGTTCCAGCCCAAAGCGTTCCGCTCCAGTCTTCATAGAGACACAACACCTTATCATTTCCGAACCCTTCTGAAAAAACTGTATAGTTGGTAACAGCATGCCTTACGGGATCAATCCGATAGATGCCTTTTCCCAACGTTCCTAACCATAATATTCCATTACGGTCGCAGATGATACTTGTAACATTCTTGTTTGTAATCTGGCGATTGATCCGTTCGTCAACTTTGGGTTCTTTGGTATTACGATCAATTCGCGCAATACCGATACCGTTGTAAGCGACCCAGATGTTTCCCTGCGCATCCTCCGTGAAAGCTCTAACCTCACGTTCTGCGAGAATCCCATTGTTCGCACTATTCTGAAATTTCTTCGAAGTGCTGTCAAGCACAAACGCCCCATTATTAGAGGAACCAATCCATATAAGTCCCTCCTTGTCCATGTATAACGAGGCAATGGAATTACCTGGGATTTCTGTGCTCATGCGTGACACCTTGGTGAGTTTGGTGTCGAGTATGTTCAGACCTGAGCCTTCACCTCCTATCAGCAGGTTCCCTCTGTTATCGAAGCACATGGCAAGTACCCGGCTTGAGCTTCCCCCGAATTCGCTTCCGTGAAGAACTTGTTGGAAAGAATAATAACCATTGCGTGGTACTGCCCTGACGATTTCCCCTATGTTGGTAGCAAGCCAGATGTTTCCTGCGTTGTCCTGCAGCATTTCACAAATCTGGTCGGCTGCGAACTTATCCCCGACATGATGGAAGCTGATTCGCTCAAGCGTGTTTGCATCAAAGACCATAAGTCCGCCGCGTGTCCCGCACCAAACCTGGTCTCCTACAGTCCGAAGGCTACCAATGAAGTTTGTAGCAGGCAGGACACCCTGAAGCGCGGGCTCGCTGATATAGATAAATTCACGACGCTTGGGGTCGTAGATGTTAAGTCCGCCACTATGTGTTCCAATCCAAATGCGTCCTTTCTTATCAAATTCAATATCAGTGATATAGCGATTGCTAAGGAAGTTGCGGTTCCCGGCAATAGAATCGACATTGACAAAATTGTCCAGTTTCTGGTCGTACATACAAAGCCCCTGGGCCGTGCCTATCCAGATCTGTTGATTGGCATCTTCCGCAATCACGTTGACGGTACTGTGCGAAAGCGATGTATTGTTGTGTCGGTCATGTAAATAGCGGTAAGCCTGGCTTCCGTCGTACCTCACTAGTCCTTCGGCACTTCCGATCCATAAATACCCCCTGGCATCTTTGTGGAAGACTCGTACGGAGGAGTTTGTGATTACATCAGGAGCGACAGGTGCGAAAGAAGGAGTTCGGTTCTGCGCATGAACAGCAAGAACAGAGATCGCTAAGACGAAGCTGAGGACCAACTGCGGCATGTAATTAAGCAATGTTGAATGAATCTTTCTCCTTCGCAATACCATCCTTCGGCGAATTTAGCCTGAGTCTGCAAGTGTGACTACTACAATTATAGGCATTTCAATCGAATTCGGAAAGCCTGGAGACGGGTATTGTGAAAGATACCGGAAAATCACGGTTTGGCTATGGGCGTATTCTGGCGATAAAAAAGAGATGAGATCTATCCAAAATTGTTCACTCAGGAATAATTGCCTGGAAATTTGCGGAGATCCCTGTAGAACAATCCAACCCTCGGGCATCCCCACTCCTAACGAACTACTTCGCTAACCAGAATGATCGGCGTAACGTTAGTGTAGTTCGCGAAGTCGGCCCGGATCGCATCTCTGTTCGGCGCAATCGCAGCACGATAGTCGTCAACGCTTTTCACATAAAATGTTCCAATCGCGATATAAGGCAAAGGCTGGTTAGGAACCCCGCTGGAAACAACCTTTTCGATAGTGTATCTTATAAGATTGGATCCAATGAATGCTGCGACCATAGGCATATGATGTGTCTCATAGTAAGCCATATTGAATGTCGCGCCCTCCGTGGAAGGATACATTACTGAGATCTTGAACAATCCCTTTTCAGTAATGTCTTTACTTGAAGCATTAGACTTTCCGGAGTTATCGACCTGAGCGAATGATGTTATCTGCGCGGCAACAAGAAAAAAAATAAAGAGTATGTATTTCATATCGATGGATTTAGACAACGAAAGGCGACGGCCCCATTGTTGCAGCCGTCGTTTATAAGTTGTTTAGAATGGGCGGATCGTTATTTGAGTTTGTATGCGACGACTGATTTCTTCATAAACGTCGGAACGTAAACGATCTTCTCTTTGGGATTATATCCAATATCAGCTGTATTTATTTTCTGTGCACGCGTATCAAGCATCACTTCGAGTTTGCCATTCTTATCCATGTAATAGATCAACCCTGCCCAGCATGAGATAACATAGTCTCCGTTGCCCACTGGTTCAATACCATCACCACCGATCTCGGTAGTTGCTACGGTGATGAGTTTCTTGTCAGCACCGGCTCTGAACACATCGTTCGACGTGAGTATATACAATTCGTTATCGACAGACTTTAATCCGTTCACACCATTGAGACCGCTGATGTAAAGCTCAGCCTTTCCGTTGGTGATCTTATGAACGTTTCCAAGTTTAGAATCGGAAACATATACCACTCCCTTCTTATCAATAGTAATATCGTTCAGGCCTGTTGCTCCTTCTATCGCGATTTTTGACTCTATCTTGCCTGTTTCTGCGTTTACGACAACCACTTCAGAGAGATCAGCGACATACAACTTCTTCTTAGAGATTCCCAGGCCTTTGGGTGCGTTCAATCCTGTCGTCCATTTCGCATTGATGATTTTGCCTTGCGTGTCCAGTTTGGCAATACCACCTTTTCCATCGGCATCCCAGGGAGCACCATCAATGAGGGATACATACAGAACGTTTTGATCGAAAAGAACCGACTCGGGAATAGCGAGGGTTGAGTCACTTTCCCATATTTTCTCAAGCGAATGCTGCGCGTGACTGGCTGCAAAGGCGAATACCAGAATCAGAGAGAGTAGCGTTTTCATGTTTTGCAATTAGGTGTTTATATTTAAAGTTAGCCGATTTGACCTTTATCCCATGTTTCATTCCACCTGGTTTGATGATTGTCTGCCGGTTTGTTTGTACGGGCGATATGCTCGATAACCGGAAAATTCTAAGATCCCGATTCCGAAACCGGCATTTGAATTCATCACCCCTGAGCCACGCTATAAAACGGGACCATCGGGTTGATCTATTATGGAATAATCAGTTCTGTTAAGATGAACTTGCTAAAAATTACGAAGAAATCCAAAGTGTTCCAGCACAACGGCAGCGCTATCCGTCTTGATGTAATTAAAGAACTCTCCGGCAAGACTGTTGCCTTTTCCTTTCGAAGTAATGACCATACCCTGTACCAGCGGCGAATAACTTTCCTGCGGAATCACGAAGTACTTCCCCTTCTCACGTTTCATATTAGGAGACAACGCCAGCGACAACGCAATGATGCCAACGTCCGCTGCTCCGGTTGAAACGAATTGAGCAGTCTGTGATACATTGTCACCTAGGACAATCTTACCGCGTGTTGACTCTGTTAGTTTGTAGAATTCCAGGCACTCTACAGCACGTTTCCCATAAGGTGCATGCTGTGGGTTTGCAATCGCTATCTTCCGCACGGAGGGATTGGTCAGCATCTTGATTCCATCGACCGATGGGTCCATTCTTTTACTCCACAACACCAGGTGACCCTTTGCATATGGAAAGATCTCTGACGCGGTTTTATTCTTCTCCCTGAGTATTTCCGGATACGACAGATCAGCGGAAAAGAAAATATCAAACGGCGCACCATTAAGTATCTGTTCCGTCAACTTCCCTGATGAGCCATATGTAACATCGATCCTGCCTTCATGTTCTTTGTTGAACACAACGATTAAAGAGTCGAGCGCAAAACGCAGGTCCGA
>JAEYXN010000155.1 GCA_023431285.1 Bacteroidota bacterium | reverse complement strand
GTTTTGTACTGCCCATCCCGATGGTATGTCAAACCTGAATTTTAGAACAGGATGATAGAAGACATTTGACTCCACAAATCCTTGCTTCGGATCCTCGCCATAGACGATCCCGTCAATCATTCTCAGGTAATTGTCGCGACTAACCTTTAGCTCATTTGCGTTCAGTTTCTTCCTGGCATCGGCTGCAAGTTTGGTAACTTTCTTTTCGCGGTCTGCGGGTGCCGGGTGGGTTGAAAGGAATGTGGGTACCTGTTCCCCTCCGGAATTCTGGCTTAGCCTGTCAAGCGTTTGAAAGAAGCCTGCCATCTCCTGGGCGTCGTATCCGATCCTGGTTGAGTATTCAACACCCAGCTTGTCTGACTGGCTTTCCGCGTCGCGACCGAACTTCAAAAACAGTAACTGCACACCCTGACTAGCCACGTCACCAAATTGTGCGAACTCAGGAGAAAAGATCATCCCTGCCACGAGACCAATCTGCGCAAGCATCGCGTTGCTGTATTGTTTTGCTGAATGCCTTGCAGTGATGTGACCGATTTCATGACCCAATACACCGGCAAACTCTGCTTCGTTATTGAAGTGAGCCATTATCCCGCGGGTGAAATACACGTATCCGCCGGGGACAGCAAAAGCATTCACAACGGGTGAGTCAACGATCTTGAATTCATATTTCAGATCCTTACGGTGAGAGATCGCCGCCATCTGCTGGCCTTTCTCGTTGATGAAGCGTTGAAGTTTCTCGTCTTCATAAACACCAAAGAAATTTTTGATTTCAGGATCGGACTGTTGACCCATCGCGATCTCCTGCTCCGTAGACATTAACATGAAATCGCGCTTCCCTGTGACCGGGTTGGTAGCGCATGAATTCACTAAAAGGAATATTACAATTGCATTGAATGCAACTATGAACCGTCTCATAACTTTTTAAGACCGGTACTAAAAATAATGTACCATAATGAACCCTGGCGTGGATGTTATATCCTCCGCTTAGTGGTGGTCGTTGTGGTTGTAATTGTTGTGCGGGAGCCGGCCTTGTTATCTGAATCGCCAGCATCCGGAGATCGTTCCTGGGGATTCTTTTCCCCGGACGCATCCTCTCTGGCTTCGTTATTCGTCTTTTTGTTGACGATGGCTCCATTGTCATTTTCCCCCTTAGTGGACACCGCCCCCTCGACCGGCTCTACCTTGTGGCCATACTCATCAGCATATACTTTGGTGAATTCCGCACCGAAGAGTAGAATCATTCCGGCATACGTCACCCAGAGCATGATCAGAATCACTGATCCAGCCGCTCCATAAGCCGAGGCGGGATCAGTGGAACCGAAATATATTCCCAGGGCAAACTTCGCGATCACAAAAAGCACAGCTGTGACCAGCGCGCCTACCCACACGTCGCTCCAGCGGATCTTTGCATCCGGAAGGAATTTATACATAGCCGCGAACAACAGCGTCACAATGCCGAGAGAAACAGCGAAGTCAAGGATTCTGAACACAACGACAAAAGCATCCGATATACGCGATGAGATCCATTCGCTGACCGCGGTAAGCCCGGCTGACAACATCAATGAAACCAGCATAAGAAAACCTACAACGAGAATAAGACCGAATGAAAAAATGCGGTCTTTCACAAGCTTCAGAAGTTTCTGTTTGGGTTGAGGCTTCACCTCCCACATCTTGTTGAGAATCTGTTGGGTTTGATAAAATACGCCGGTGGCGCCAAACAATAGCGTTGCAACGGCAAGGATAGACGCCAGTTTGGTTCCTTCGCTCTTGTTGGAAACTTCAATAATATTCTCTACATCTTTCGCGGTGTTGCCACCCACCGTCGCCTGTATTTGCGCAGTGATGGTCTCAGTTACCTGAGTGCTGTCGAAAAAATAACCAGCTACATTGATGATGATTACCAGTAGTCCCGGCAAGGAGAAAATCGTGTAGTAGGCAATGATGATGGCGTTGTTGAAAGGCTCGCGCTCGTTCCATTCGCTGAATGTTCTTTTCACCAGCGGCCAGAAACCTTTTACCGTTTTAAAGAAGCTTCCCATAAATACGATGTTACTATTCATGGGTGGAAAAACTAATGCCGGAAAAAGACGACGATCAGGGGGTCCGCAGATCCCGAAGTCCCAGGATGTTATTGATGAGCGGCTGCAGTTTCTTGTTAGGTTCGGGATCATCGAATCCATGCGTGAAAGATTCCTGCTTTCCGGTGATGATAGTGATTGATCCGTGCGACGCCCCATCATAGGCGCGTTTGTCTCCGGGGGATGGCAGCCCGGAAATTGAAGGTACATCCACCTTGCGTAATGATTTGATCAGCTGGCTCCATTCAGCCTGAGTGATTCTTCTTCGCTGTATCGTACGAACGGGATTTTGCCTGAAGTTTTGTTTTACAACGATCACGCTATCCGGCGTGAGAACAACTTCGTTGTGGAAGGCACGTGCTGATGCGGTATACACAATCCGCGAAACTTTCTCGTTGACTGTAGAACGACATGAAACGAATACTCCCTGCAGTATTACGATCAGGGAGAATGAAGTGAGTTTTATAAAAAAAATCCGATGCTTTGACACGATGTGGTATAAACAGGATCAAACAGACTCCTGCGCTTGCTCTCCGGCTACTATGCCTACAACTTCAGCACTCTCAAGAATGTGACCTTCGATAGCACTCAGTATTGCTTCAATATTTGATCCTTGCGGAAGTTGCACCAACGTATCGAGGGCGTACAGTTTAAAAGAGATGCGATGAATATCGCGAAACTTTTCGGGACACGGGCCATCGTATCCGGTTTTCCCATTGCTTGTAAGTCCTTCGATTGCCCCGTCAGGAAGCTGGCCTTCGTCAAAATACGATACGCTGGCGTCTAAGGCATAGACAATCCAATGAACTTGCTGGTCAGCAGATTCAAGATCCCGCGCAATCAATGCAAGGCTTCTCGTATTATCAGGAATGTCGAAAAATTCTAATGGAGGGCTTGTATTGGCCCCTTTGGACGTGTATTGAATAGGAATGGGAACCTTATCAGCGAACGCGGGGCTTGTAATTCTCATACATCCATAAAAAAGAAGGGCTCCTCCTGGCGGAAAAGCCCTTCCATAAATTCTTCATATTAGCGGTTGCCTCTACGATCTTCTTTGTTTTTGCTTGCGTTAGCGCGGTTCAGACCACTGCTCTCGCCACCTTTTCTTCCGATTGCAGCCATGTGCTCACGGTTCTGGCTTACTCTTTCGCCACCTTTAGCACCGATTGCAGCCATGTGCTCACGATTCTGGCTTACTGTTTCGCCTCCTTTACGGGCGATAGCGCGCTGACGCTCAGGATCCATAGAAGCAAATCCGCGATTGGACTTTTTCTTCACTTCAGGAGCTGGCGTATTTTGCGCATTATTTTGCTGTGTGTTATCCTCTTTTAATTCCATAAGTATTGAATTTTAGGGTTTTTGAAATATGTTTAAAAAACGATGCCTCTCGCTTAAAATTGCGTTTCTAATCAGGAAACGCTATTTTTAACCATCCAGCTGTGAGGAATTAAGTCAACACTTTGGTCAAATAATCCTCAATGCCGGCTGAGTTTAGAACCACTTTCAGGCAGCCTTAGTTCCGGGGACCGACCATGATTTCATGATTACCTTGATTGATTAAGGGGACCATGATTTCATGATTACCTTGATTACCGGACCATGATTAATCCTTTGATCCTAGTATCCCTGGATTTTGTCGGTGATGCGGCCTAGTAATCCACGGTCCTGGGATTCGGTGATTGCATGGGCAATCTCTCCGGTTTCAAGGATGCTTTTAAATCGTCTGAGATCCTCGCGAATCATTTTTTCAACCAAAGGATTGAAAAGTTTTCCTGCAGCACTGCCAACATCTCCTGCAGGAAGCCTGTACGAAATGCGTGCATGAACTTCGGTGCCTTCATTTCGTGGCGCGTCAACAAAACGCATTTCACCTGCGTTGTCAATCTTAGAGCCTGGCAAAGACGTCCATGAGATCAGACTATTCTCTACCTCGTTATCAATCACCGCCTCCCAGGAAACCTTCCCTACTCCACCGGGAAGTTTCGCTGTCCATGAAGATCTTTTCTCATCCAGCACCTCCACCTCATGAAGATGTCTCATGAAGTTGGGCAGGTTTTCAAAATTTCTCCAGTATCTGAACACCTCTTCGCGCGGCTTGTTGATGGTGAAAGTGGTTTTGACTTCCATAGCACCCGCGCTTTTTGCGTGAGTAGTATTTCTATTTAACATCTGATTCACCTCACAGTATCCAGTGGCGCCGCGCTTCAATAAAAGAATTCCGGCTACGCCGAGAGCTTTACCGTATAGCGTGTTCCAGTTTCGTATAGCGAGGACTGTCAGCGTAGTTCCACTGATGACAGATGCTATTCGTTCTGCCTGGCCAACGTTTATCCTGGTGGATCCTGTTGACGGTGGTAAGGAACTTGCGTAGCCTTCAATTACCGGCGATAGATTATTTGTTTCCATATTTAACAGAATTAGTCCCCCTCATATATCTGGTTCTTTGCTCTTTCAGCAATACACACGAGAGAGATGCTGAGACAGCTGCTAAAAAATTTTACCCAGCTACGGCTTGCCGATGATGGGGAGATCATTTCCGTATTTGATTATGTAAGGGGCCAAATGCCCACGTCGGTACACAGTAAATTGATTCGATGAATTGCCCTAAGAAATCAGGTCAGACAGGCCTTCGGTTCGATTAAAGAGTGGTTGATGAGCGCACTTCCAAGCTGTGCAAAAGCATCTCAACAGTAGGGTTGTCCCCCTGTTGTAAGCCTGGTCTCCCCCTCCTGTCCCCCATTCCATCTCCCCGGAAGAAACTGGACGATGAGGGTGTCAAGAGGCAGTCAACAGGGGGACAACCCCAGTTTCATCCTACGTACGCATTGCCTCAGCGTCATTTAAGCCGGGTTTAAAGCTCCCCTATGTCGAGGGTTAAAATAACCCTTGTGTTTCTGTCTTAAGAGGTGTGACGTCGCTCCAGCAAGGTTTCCACCCAGGCTGCAGTAACCCCGGCCAGCGCCTTAACTCCGCCGGCGGATCCTCCACCCTTAAAAGAATGATCGGCTCCTTCAATCTCGTGCAAGGTTGCGCCAGGCAACGATGTTACTATTGGGCGAAGGAGGTCAGGCGTAGCCAATGCGTCTGTGGTACCTTGTATAAAAAGCATCGGGATGCCTACTTTCGCCAAATGATCTGCTCTTTCAACTGATGGGCTACCAGCCGGATGAAGCGGAAACCCATAGAAGATAATTCCTTCCACCCCGGGATTACCCTCAGAAAGCGTCATCGACGACATCCGACCTCCGAATGATTTACCGCCTGCAAAGAGCGGCACATCAGCGAATGACGATTTTGCAAGCTGAAACACCGCACGTATCGCAGCAGAAGCCGCCGGAAAACGGTCCGGCATCTTCTTCTTCTGTTCGGAATAAAGAAAATTAAACCGGATGGTAGCAATCCTGCGAGAAGCGAGCTCTGTTGATAGTTGTTTTAGAAACGCCTGGTCGAGGTTAGATCCCGCACCGTGGCCCAGCGTGAGAACCGCCAGCGGATTTTCCTGAGTGACCACTTCAACGGTTATGTGGCCTCGCTCTTCGACGGGGAGCTGCGACCGGGAGATTTGGATAGCGGAGTTCATGATGTTTGGCTAAGATTTGATTCGCAAGATAGGCTCTATGACTGTGATCCATCGAGATAATTTATCAGATAGTGAACGGGAACTTATGCTTTTCAGCGATGCTTACTGGGCGTTAAGGAAGTTGTTGTGTGATTAGCCATCAACCATTATTATTGTCATAGCCGTTGGACAAACCCTATTAAGAGTGGAGCAAAAGCCATCAAAAGTTGTTTTACTTGTTTGGAGAGTCTTGGTCTAAGATCCATCCAACCCACTTTCTACCAATGAAGCGATACCTGGCAATCTTTCAAAGAATAATCCGTGGTCCAGGTCAATTGCATCGAGGGAGATTGCTAAGCACCTACGTTTATATACTCCTGAAGTCCGTCATTTCCTATCGTTTGAAATGGAACTCTGGTGAAAGGATAAAGGCCGGTCTGATGGGTTTAAAGGTTACAGCTTTCACCTATCCTCAACTCGTCAACCTGTTCGAAGAAATATTCATTTACCAAGCGTACGCTCACTTAAAGGATCATACGCCGAACCTCATTGTTGATTGTGGTAGCAACATTGGTATCTCGGTTCTCTATTTCAAGACGCTTTATCCCCAATGTCGCATCATTGCATTTGAACCAGAACCCGATACCTTCTCTCTCCTGAAGGCTAACGTTACTGATAATCACCTTGCAGGTGTTACGGCACATTGTATTGCATTGAGTGACTCAGACGCTGGACAAACTCTCTATAGCAACCCCGATATCAACGGAGGGCTTACAATGAGTCTGTTTCATTCAACTGAAAAAACTGAATTCAAATCTGTTGCATCAAAAAGATTATCCTCGTTTATCACGTCAGAAGTTGATCTGCTAAAGGTGGATGTTGAGGGTTCCGAAATACTGATCGTGCAGGACCTCATCGATAACAATAAGATCAGACTCGTCAGGGAAATGATAATTGAATACCACCCGACTATTACTAACCGATCAGTTGAGTCTTTTGTCAGCCTGATCGAGAGTAAAAACTTCTCGTGCACACACGAAAAAGATTTCATTCACCCAGGCGCGACTGAAATCATGATCAGAGCAAAACGCATCTGAGCTAGAACAAAAAAGCCGGAATGAATTTCTTCAATCCGGCGATTCAAGCTTTTCTCCTGGATAAAATAACTAAAGCAACTGTTTCTTTCTTTCGCAGCGTTTAATTGACTCGGCCGCTGCTTCGATATTCTTTAAGTCGAAAAGGTTCTGGATATACAATTTGAAGTAATGGATCGCTTCGTCAAACTTTCCAAGCGCTTCATGCATCAGTGCAAACTCGTTGTAAAGAGTGGAGTAGCTAATTCCCGGGACAGCGATAGCCTGGTTCAGGAGCTTCTCAAGTTCCTCGTAACGGCGGAGAGTCGAAAGCAAGTATGCATAGTTGTAGTAGCCTGCAGGATACTCCGGGGAAAATTTAAGAGCGTATTTATAATGGTCCTCAGCCTTGGTCAGATTTTTAAACTTGGTTTCATACAGCCAGCCCATGTGGTTATGAGCTTTCCCGAAATCCGGCGCTTCGGTAAGGATGGCTTCAAGCAAATGCGCAGCATCGCTAATCCGACCATCATTGATCATTTTGTCGGCTTCGTAGAATTTCTCTTCAAGTTCGAAGTAGTCCATATACATATTAGGCAGTTTTCTTAAATGTGAACCGGAGGTACTTTATGGTTTCCCCCTTTGCAGAGAACTCTTCTTCGTACCTTGTCCGAATGTCAAAGCATTCCGGACGTAAAGG
>JAEYXN010000231.1 GCA_023431285.1 Bacteroidota bacterium | reverse complement strand
TATTTCTTCAGATACTGATTTCTTTTGTTAACAAGGTCCAGTACATATACATAATCACCAACGACAACTGGTTTCGCAACCACGCCATATGCACCAAATTTCGTCGCATTGACAGGCTTCTTGTTTTTCACGACGTCTGAAGGAGTTTCATCGAACACCGCAGCCCACATAGGCTTACCAGTTTTGTAATCGAATACCTGCACTCCATTCATGTAAAGGAATACCTGGTCTTCTTCGACTCTCAGGTCCACCAGTCTTTCGCGCGTCAGAATTTTCTTTTCAACGACACCCCTGTAGGTCTGATCCCAGATGACGTCACCATTTTTTGTGTTGATCTTCACAATTTGATTTTTCAAACCGGCGAACAAAGAACCAATCGCAGTCGCTTTCATATTGATCATCACAATCTCGCCATTGGATGGTCTGTATGAGTAAGCGCCTACAATCCCTTTGAACTTCTGCGTTGTCCACATTTCTTCTCCGGAACGGGCCTTGATCATTGTGAACGCGTCTTTTGTGGTGATTCCAAAAGCATTCAGCTCGCTGATGTATACAACGTTCTCTTCCTCCACGTTCTGGTACTTTGATGTTATCCAGAGCAATTGACCAGTCATTACATCGATACAAGCCATTTTATCCTTACCCATTTTGCGATCGAAAACGAAAATGGTTTTCGCTTCCGCCAAAGGAATGATTTCGTCTACTTTACTGAGTTCTTTTGAAATCTCACTAAACTTCTTGTTCCATTTCACGTCACCCGTCGCTGTCGACATTACAGTGATTTCCTTTTCACTCGAGGCATAAAGGTAATTGTCGTCGTCGTTCTTGTAAGTGTAATTGAAGGTGTGATCTATCTCTTTGAGATAGGTTTGCTTCATGTCCTCTTGGGCATGGGCGGCGATCGAAAACACGGCGATCGCGGCTGTCATAACTAGGTTTTTCATTTTGGCTCCTATTAAAAAGTAAGTGTGTGACGAAATTTAACTCGCTGCTTCTTGGCGATCTTGATGTCCCTGAATTTCAGGCTATGCATTTTATCTTTGAAGATGGTGTTCTCGCGCGCCTTCCCTGCATTCCTGGACACCATAAAGACTGTCACGACATCTCCCTTTCCCTGAAGAGTCATGTCGAAGACGAATTCACCCGTGATGTTATTCTTCGTAAAAAACTTTGTGAGTTCTCCTTCCGGAGACGACATTTCATCAAGCTGTGCGCGCGCCGCCGCGATCACGGATGCTTCATCCTTTGCTTGTGAAAAACCATCAAAAGTTTGAGTGATGAGGAAAAAAATAAAGAGAAAAACAGTATAGTTCCTGATATCCGTATTCATATCATAAGTTAGGTGTCATAAAATTACTGCATGTACGTTACGCATTCAATCCGGACAGCTGCGTTTCTTACATAGGTATTAATACCGATTCTTATTCAATAGATAATACATTTTCTTGTTCATCATATCACTACTTCCGGGTACGCCGTGAATAAGAGTTGGTTCAATACCTAAAAGTACTTCTGCCCCGCACGTGGTGCCATACCCTGGAAAGCGTAAACGCACATACCCGCCAGCACGGATATGTTTAATACGTAGGACATACAGATAACCAACGACCAGACAGTGCTCAATGAGTCGCTTCTTCAGTCGTACTGATAAGACCTGGCTTAGGCAAACATCACCAATAGAGGACGTTTTCGTAAACACGGTTGCGGCGGTATCGGAGTACGCATTAATCAGAGTTCTGCCTACTAAAAGTTCGCGTAGAAACATTCTTATTTCGGGCAAATGATCTGCATGTGGTAATTTATCGGGAAGTAATTATCCCCGGGATTGTTGTCGGGAAGTTCTTGCCTGTTCACGATGGCAACATGAAGTTTCCCGTTATAAAACCTGATGGCCTGTATCTGGGTCTCCGGGATTAAGTCCGTTTCCCTAAGAAACACTTCGCTTCCGCCATTCGCGTTATATCTCCGGATGCTAAACGAGGGTGTCTGATTCTCCACACGGTTTTCGACAACATATAAATTACCGGCATCATCGACTTCGACATACGAATGATTATACAAGATATCGGCTACGGCAAGACCAAATGGAACTGGGGGATCAGGGGACTGCACAAGTTCCACAGAATGGTCCGTCAGATTTATTTTTACTACGGCATAACGCCACGCAGACAGATATGCCTGGAAGACAACGATGACATTGTCGTCGTACACCGATGCGTGTATCACTTCGCCATTCTGGCCGGCTACATAATTCAATTGTGTCATTGGGTAATGAACCGAATAGAGAGACGGAATCTGAGTATCGGGAACAACCACCTTGTCCTGCGACTCTGCAAATATATATGTGCCATCAGCAGCGGTGAAGCGCGTGAAAGCGATGGCGTAGGTAAGACCGTCATATCGTACTGCTACGAAATTGTTTCCGGTGAAAGTGTTGTTCTTCCAGCGCTGTGTGCCAAAGTCGTAATGTGTTACATAGTTGCTGGTCATATTATTGGAACTATTTAGAAAGCCATCGTCCGCAGCGTGGATGCGTACAATCTTTGTTGTGCCTTCCGGGAACTTGCTTAGGTCCACCACCTGGTCATTCTTAAAAGCAGCTATCACATCGGCTCGGTCAAATGACCGATTGATCTTCCATGTATCGTCTTCCACCATTGCTTTCAAATCTCCCCCATAGGCCTGGGGTTGCAGGTCGGTGTCAATAGTCACCTGCCCCTGCAAGTTGAGTAACATTTCATTATGACCGCTGAAGTTAGCCATGGTGCTGTGCAGGGTATACCAACGTAGTTCTCCTGTGTTCAGGACGGCGAACGCAACAGTCCCGTAGAACCCTCCCTGGCCCGATCCCGGCATAAAAATACTCTGCTTGGCGGCTACCTTCCATTCATCATTTTTGAGCAACGTAAGGTCTGAGGGTTTAGGAGAAGGTTCGGCATCTCCACTGCCCTCATCGTTCTTGCAGGATGATATCACCAACACAAAAGCAAACACAGGTATCAAGATTTTGTATGTCATTGCCATTAGCGTTGCATATACGATCTGTTATTTCGCGGACACTCCCCCTATCTCCTGCACAACAATTGGCTTCTTGAACATTTTCTGAATATCGTAGAAGGTTCTGTTGGGATACCATGTGTATTGATAGTCACTGGCTGCGATCCCGGAAGCCTGGAATGCGCGGGCTGCCAGCGCGTCCATGCTTCCGATATCACTCATGTTTTCCCCATATACCGGAGAGACATACTTGTATACAAAACTACCAAGAGATATCACGATGCAACCCAGCGTTTTCTGGGGAGGAGCCACGTCCGCCGGACGATAGGGTGAATTGATCATAAGGCGGATACTTTTATCCTTATTGTCGTATTTGATTCTGAAAGCCACTTTATCATTGGCCGCATATTGGTATTCTGTCCAGGCACCTTTATAATCCTTAGGCGGTTTTACGTTGTTCTTTTTTAGGCCAGCCTTTGCCGCTGTTGCATCCAGGATGATCTCCAGGGAGTCTTTTACTATTTCATATGATGGGTCGCCGGGTTTGAAAAGCTGTCCGAAAAAATATTTTTCATCAACCGCGTCAGCGTATTTGGTCTTTTCCTTTGGCGGACTATACGACAAGTAACCTTTACCTGTGAGACCGAAAATGGCTTTGTTCACATTGTAAGATCTGTTATAGGGCGTAACTTCGTCGAGACCGTTGAAGGTCTGTGGAAATCCCTTGGCGGCATCGTCAATAAGAAACGCCAGGTCTTGAATGAGTTGTACTGATTGCTGAGCATGGAGAGTGACTGCAGCCATAAAGAAGGCAACGAAAAACGCGATTTTCATCATAATGTATTTTCTCAATTGTTAGTTAAATATTGTTAGCGGGGATCTAGCCTGCTTCGGAGTTCCAGCGGAAGATCAAACACTCCGTTTGTCACCTTTACCAGATTCTGTCGATTCATGCTCCCGTCTTCCTCTTCCAGAACCCCGGTGAATGTGAATCTCCCTTTTATCCGTGACGCGCTGATCTCATCGATGAAAACAGAACCGCCTCCTGAATGGCTTGTATCACTCCACCAATAGGAGATGTTGCCGTGCTCGATTGAAGAATATTCGGCTCTTACCATGAACGGCGGAGAAGCGTCTTCCGCCAGAATCTTATACTGGCCCTTTGCGATAAGTCGGGTTGTATCTGCTGGGGTTATGCTGAGAGCGAGAATATCCGAGTTCACTATGTCAGTTGATGTTTGCGCTGTAATAGTAATTGAGCCATCTTCTTTGATCAGATAAGCCAGCAACGTGGTCGGCTCGAATTGCGTGGGTTTGCCATTGACGTTAACCTGAAAAACAAGAGGTCCGGTCGGCGCCGTACCGACATTCTCCTGTGCTAAGGTGAGCGCAGAAGTCAGGACGAAAAGAAGTGTAGCAATTGTCGCGGGAAATCGAATCATCATTATATGTTTTGATTTTGAAATCACTTATTCTGAACTCTTAATTCCTTTGCCCCCGCACTCGGTGCAGATGTCCGGAAAAGAAGTGTTTCCGTAGCGGGTACTAGTCGTGTAACGCCCATTCAAATAACGGTCGACTCCGAAATTCTCCGTGGTATTGGTCACGCTTACGCGAGAATACCCGGAGATCCCTTTTCCGTTACAACGCGGGCAGGTGTGCTGTTGTGCGGCACTAGACTGATTGATCTGCTCCCTGAGCATATCTGCTTTCGGGTTCACGATTTTAGTAATCACCCCATCCTGTATGG
>JAEYXN010000225.1 GCA_023431285.1 Bacteroidota bacterium | reverse complement strand
TCTTTAATTCGAAAGGTTATCGCGATGCAGAAATTGTGTTTGACACAGTTTACTCGCACGACAAAAAGACTATCGATATCGACATCGCGGTTGTTGAAGGACCGAAATACTACTTCCGGAACATCATCTGGAAGGGTAACTATGTATATACCGACAAACAGCTTGATGCCGTCCTCGGCATTGCAAAAGGTGATGTTTATAACAGGGAACTCATCCAACGTAAATTAACCTTCAACCCAAAGGGAATGGATATCTCTGGCCTTTACATGGACGATGGATATCTCTTTTTCCGTATCAATGATGTTGAGGTTGGCGTTGCCGGCGATTCCATCGATGTGGAAATGCGGATTTTCGAAGGTGAACAGGCAACGATCAATGAGGTTACGATCACCGGAAATGAGCGGACCAGCGACCACGTAATACGCCGCGAACTTAGCACCATTCCCGGCCAGAAGTTCCGCCGGTCTGATCTGATCCGCACCCAGCAGAAACTGGGACAGCTCGGTTACTTTGCTCCGGACAAAATAGATCAGAACATAATGCCTAATCAGGCTAACGGAACAGTGGATATCGAATGGCAGGTGGAGGAACAGTCCAATGACCAGGTTGAGCTATCCGGAGGATGGGGAGGTTACTACGGCTTTGTGGGAACTCTTGGATTGACGTTCAACAATTTCTCCCTGCGCAACGTGCCTAATCTCAGAAACTGGAAGCCACTTCCGGTGGGTGATGGCCAACGTGTTTCTCTTCGCGCTCAGGCGAATGGACGATCTTTCCAAAGCTATTCCTTCTCCTTCACCGAGCCTTGGTTAGGTGGACGGAAACCGCAGTCTCTCAGCGTAAGTTATGTTCACTCCGTGTCGAGAATGCTTGGCCTGGGTTCGACAAGCTACACAGACCTGCGCTCCAGTCTCAAGGCCCACAATTTTTCTGTCGGACTTGGAAGATTACTGGAATGGCCAGACAATTACTTCACGCTTACTAATTCTCTATCCTATGCTATTTATCAGCTGGATGGAATAGACTATGGTCTGGGATGTACGACTTGTTCTTCGAATCAGATCACGCTTAATACTACTTTATCCAGAAACAGTATCGATAACCCGATGTATCCTTCACAGGGATCCTCCATTTCACTTAGTGTGACCCTGACACCTCCATATTCTTCCTGGAACGGAATAGACTATGAAACGGCGACTGCGGAGACGAAAAACAAATGGCAGGAGTACTACAAGACAATGTTCGACGCCAAGTACTACATCCCGCTTGACGGCAAGAAAAAGCTCGTACTGGAAGCAAAAGCCCACTTTGGATTCCTTTCCAGTTATTCGTCGAGAACTGGTATTGGGCCTTTCGAACGATTCATTCTTGGCGGAGATGGATTGGCCGGTGGATTCAACTCCTTCGTCCTCGGTAAAGAGATCATTGGTCTGAGAGGTTATGAGAATAACTCGATTACGCCTCCGGATTATGTCGCTGGTAACAGCACTTCGCAACTTGGAGGAGTGGTGTACGATAAGATTGGCCTGGAGTTGAGATATCCTGTGACTACGGGTAACGCTGCTACAATCTACGGATTCGCATTTGTTGAGGGAGGAAATAACTGGGACAATTACGAGGACTTTAATCCGTTCAGTATGTATAAATCCGCCGGGTTAGGGGCTCGGATATTCATGCCAGCGTTCGGTTTGATAGGTCTGAACTGGGCTTACGGCTTTGACCGTGTGCCTTTGGGAAGCATTAGTGACGTGAGCGGATCTAAGTTCCACTTCACTATTGGTCAGCAAATCCGCTAATATGCGCCCGTATTATATTACGATATTTTTTCTCATTTTCGGCCTGAATTTTGTCAACGCTCAGAGGTTCGGTTACATTGACACTGACTTCATCCTGAACAAGATGCCTGATTACCGAAAGGCGCAGGATGAAATAAACGCTCTTTCTGAGGCCTGGGAAAAGGAAATCCAGGAAAGTGCGAAGAAAATTGAAAGCATGTATTCCGAACTGCAGGCAGAGCAAGTTCTGTTGACGGAGGAGATGAGAAAGGAGCGGACGGCTTCGATCCAGAAGAAGGAGGCGGATTTAAAAGAATACCAACGAAAGGTGTTTGGATTCAACGGTCTGTTTTTCCTTAAAAAGCAAGAGCTCATCAAACCGATCCAGGATAAAGTGTGGGATGCAGTGGACAAAGTCTGCAAACAAAACAACCTGGCCATAATGTTTGATAAAGCCGGCGAATTGGTGATGATTTACACAGATCCTCGCCATGATTACACGGATTTTGTATTGGACGAACTCGGTTTGGGAGATCCAAACGATAAGATTAAAAACTAAAATCAATTAATAGTAATGAGAAAGTTTGTACTACTTGTGGTGTTGGGTATGGTCACGTTTATCTCCCATGCACAAACGGCTTCTACAAAGATCGGATATGTAGACATAGATTACATCTTCACTCAGATGCCTGAGTATAAGCAGATGGAAACCGACCTGAAGTCGCTTGAGGCACAACTGAAAAATCAGATCGACACCAAATACAAGAAATTCCAGGCGGATCTGGCGGAGTACCAAAAAGCTATGCAGTCTGGATCAATGCCTGATGCGGTGCGCGCAAACACTGAAAGAGAACTTCAGCAGCAACAGCAAAATATTGAAAAACTTCAGCAGGACGCTCAGACGAATCTGCAGAACAAGCAGGCTCAACTGATGAATCCGCTGACTGCAAAAATTGGAAAAGCCATTGAGGATACTGCCAAAGAAAACAACTACACTTTCATCCTCACTCAACAAATCGGTGGATTGGATGTAGTCCTTTATGCAGATGAAAATGCTGATGTTTCAGATCTGGTTCTGAAGAAAATGGGCATCACGCCAAAGCCTCAGGATTCAGCAACGAAGCCTGCAACACCAGCGGCTGGCAAGTAATTTTCAACCTTAAGAATATCAAGCCTTCCTTCGGGAAGGCTTTTGTTTTTTATGATAAGTCCAAAACCGCTAAAGCGTGGTGACAAAGTAGGAATTGTTGCTACTGCACGAAAAGTGAGCGAAGACCAGATCAGGCCCGCCATTCAAATTCTTGAAAGCTGGGGGCTCGAAGTAATTCTTTCGCCCATGCTATTCCAGACCAGCCACGGATATCTTGCCGGCACGGATGAGGAACGCATTGCTGCTTTTCAGCAATTCCTGGATCATCCGGATCTTGACGCAATACTCTGCGCGCGCGGCGGTTATGGTACTACCAGAATCATTGATGAACTCCGGTTTGACGAATTCTCAAAGCATCCCAAATGGGTGGTTGGATTTAGCGATGTAACCGCGCTTCATTTACGTTTAGCCAGGATGGGCTTTGAAAGCATTCACGGCATAATGCCTCTTCTGTTTTCGAAGGATGGAGCTGAAAGTTCCGTCGCACACCTACACGACGCCTTGTTTGGTGAACCTCTCCAACTTACGGCGGATGCGAATCAGTTTAATCACCACGGTAAGGCTACTGGAAAACTTATCGGCGGGAACTTAAGCCTTTTGGTCGACTCTCTGGGTTCGCCGGATCAGCCCGAGACGAAAGGGAAGATCCTAGTTGTTGAAGAAGTTGACGAATACTTGTACAAGATTGACCGTATGTTCGTGCAACTAAAACGCGCAGGAAAACTCGACGCGCTGGCGGGCTTGATCGTAGGACACTTTACCGATGCGAAAGATTCTGACCTAAAATTCGGTGAGTCAGTTGAGGAAATTATCCGGACGCATACCAGAATTTATTCCTACCCGGTTGCATTCGGTTTTCCTACTGGCCATGAGAATCCTAATCACTCGTGGATTCATGGAAGAGAAGCTGTCCTAATAGTTAATGAAAACGGTTCGACACTCAACCATTCGTTGCAATCCGACATAGTTTAGGCAGACAAGTCAACAGCTTATAGGGAAGGCCTTTTCCTCAGCACGAACTTATCGATCGCGTTGAGGCAAAGGACGAAGGCGACCCCGAACAACAAAATTCCCTTGAAGGAAGATGCCGACTTAAGAAAGCCCAGGTCAGGTTTGAAGCCTGTGAGGGCAATGGCAACGGCGCAAAGCGAAACCATAAGTATCCCGGCGAGAGAAGCCAGGACCCAAAGAATACTCGTGGATGCGCGTTGCTCCTTTTCAACCATCATGACAACCTTATCCGCAAAGCCTGGTGGAAGCTCAGATGCATGAGTCTTCCCCAACGCTTCAAACACAATCTGGTATGCGCGGGAGTCCAATGTTCCATCGGCCTTTCCCGATTCAATCTCCTCCTGCAGACGTTCCTCCTCGCGTTTCATATAGTGTCATTTTAAGAGTGATTTAACTTTTTCCTTCAATCGCGTGCGCGCCCGGAAAAGATAACTCTTAACAGTCCCTTCCGGCATTCCTGTGACTTCGCCTATCTCTTCATAACTCATGCATTCGATATGATAAAGGGTCAGCACAATTCTGTATTGCGGCGGCAGTTGATCAATCAGTTTATGAATGTAGTTATCCAGATCGTCGTCTTCAACAGTCTCCTCAGGATTATCATGACTTACCAAAAACTTCCCCGCCTCTTCACCTTCCGGAAGCTCACCCATCATAGGCTGCTGTTTTCGGAAAGAATTGATTGCCTGGCGATAGGCAATTGTCGCGATCCAGGTCGACAGGCGCGACTGAAAATTAAAATCGCACAGCCTGGTGTAAACTTTCAGGAAAACATCCTGGCAAATTTCCTCGTGTTCTTCTCTGTTGCTGATGAGCTTGCCTACCATGTGCGCAACTAAGCGCTCATTTTGACGGATGAGCACTCTGAATGCCTGCATATCTCCCCCTAAAATTTGCGAGACGAGTGCCCTGTCTTCCATCATTCCTGCTGTTAGACCGTCAGCCATCCGAAGATGTTGCAGAAAATTGAAGAAATTTTCCACTAGTTATTCACGAATTAAACCAACATCGGTCGCTATCACCTAATTAGGAGACCGACTTTTACGAACCCGGGGATACATGAACGAATATTGAAAATATTTACCCGCGATCTGCAACACGCTCTGTCCGTTGAGTGTCATACGGCCCAAAAGCAAGAAACTAAAACAAAATTATATGCATCGCATTTTTGACGTCCTACTACCTGTTGCACTGTTCGGAAGCTTTGGGGCAACGCTGTATTATTTCACCAAGGTTGTTACCGATTATATTCTGAAAAAGAAAATGATTGAGAAAGGATACGTAACGGACGAAAGCCAGTCCCTCTTCAAGCAATACAAGGAAGAAAACAAGTACGCAGCACTCAAATGGGGATTAGTCATTCTCTCCGCAGGGATCTCTTTCATCATTATCGATGCCACTAATGTTGATCCTGAGCGTCCGCTGCCTTATGGAATCTTCGCCGTATGCGTTTCAATCGGCTTTCTCGTTTACTACTTCATCGTAAAGAAAGAGACTCGCTAATACATGAAGCCTTACTCCTTTTCAACATGGGTGGGTCAGAAGCCCAACGCGGGAAACGACTTTGAACATGACGACTTCAATCGCCGAATATGCACAATCGTTTATCGCTCCAGATGGCCCGATTGTGCTTTTTCAGCTATAACACGTGTAACATTGCACACACTCTCGGCGATCAACGTTGAAAATGCATTAGAAATTATTTGTGGAATGATCATAGAGCCTCTGCGATCGCATTGCCTGCAACGAAGGCTGTAGTCCACGCTGCCTGGAAATTAAATCCTCCGGTCTCGCCATCAATATTTAGCACCTCTCCAGCAAAGTATAGTCCGGGAACGATTTTGCTTTGCATTGTTTGAAGATCAACCTCCTTCAGATCAACGCCTCCGCAAGTCACGAATTCTTCTTTGAAGGTGGTTTTACCCTTGATGGAAAATTTACATCTGAAGAGATTCTCCAATAATCTGTTCTGCAACTTGCCGGGCAATTCACCCCAGATCCTATCCTCCTCGACACCAGCGCGTGAACATAATTTTTCCCATAACCGTCCCGGTAGCTGAAACGGGCAGGATTTCAGCACTCGCTGTTTCGGCCGATTCAATTTCGCGCTGTGAAGTTCTTTCTTCACGTCATCCTCCTTCGTCAAGTCTGTCCAGTTAACCAACACGTCGACTGAATAATTCTCTTGGTGCAGATAAGAGGCTGCCCAGGCGGAAAGCTTGATAACTGCCGGGCCACTCAAACCCCAATGCGTAATCAGCAACGGTCCTCGCTGGCTATAATTGGTTCCCGTGATTCTGATCTCACCCGAACCCACTGAAACTCCCATCAGGTCTGAGAATTCTTTTGAAGGATCATTTAAGGTAAACAGTGATGGAATCGGACTTATCACATTATGACCCGCATGCCGTAAATAATTGTACGCATCTATCTTCGGACTTCCCCCGGCGCATACCAGCACTCTACGACACCAAAGCACATCGCCACCCCTACACGCTATCCTGAAAAGTCCGTTCTCCGTATGAATGGAAACAACTTCAGTATTCAGACGAATGCGAACGCCAAGCGTTTGAGCGCTTCTGATAAAGGTGTCGATGATGGTCTGCGAATCATCAGTTATTGGAAACATCCTTCCGTCATCTTCAGATTTTAATTCAACACCCCGAATATTAAGCCATTCCACCATATCGGAGGCCTGGAAGCGCTTGAAGAGTTCTTTCAACGCCCTTTCGCCCCGCGGATAATGAGCTGCCAATCTGAACGGATTAAAGCAATTATGGGTAACGTTACACCTTCCACCTCCGGAGACCTTTACTTTGGAAAGTAACCTCGTGGATTTTTCCAGAATGAGAACACTTTGTTCTGGTTTTCTCTCCTTGGAAGTAATGGCACCAAAAAATCCAGACGCTCCACCTCCAATGACAATGACATCGGCAAAGTTCTCACTTGTCAACTTTGGAGCCGCTAAACCCGCAGACTGAACTATCTCCACCACCGTTTCCTTTGTTTATATATTCTAATTTTGCAGTTCTGGAAAACTTACAAATATACGTGCTTGGATTTGCTGGACAGGGCCTGTTCGGATGCCGCCTGATCCTGCAGTGGTGGTTATCGGAGAAAAAGGGGTTCGTCGTGTCTCCAACAGTCTACTGGTATCTTAGTCTTGGCGGATCCTTCCTGTTCCTGATTTACGGGCTCCTCCGTGAGGATCCGATTATCATCTTCGGTCAATTCCTGAGCTTCTATATATATGTGCGGAATCTTCAGCTTAAGAATGCGTGGATTCAAATCCCCCTCAGCGCCCGAATAGGAATTCTCATATTACCGTTAGTAACAATTGGTCTATTAGGAGATTCTCTGGCGCGTTCCAGAAATGACCTCTTCACCTATTTTACTGATCCGATTATGATCATTGGGGGAATTGGACAACTTGCTTTGAACTTAAGATTTGTCTATCAATGGTTCGTCTCTGAAAAGCAGAAAACCTCCGTTCTCCCCTTCGGATTCTGGTTTATCAGTACGTGGGCTTCTGTCCTGGTCATCGTATATGCTTTGTTCCACCCCATTTATGAGATCGAGCCGGTGCTCCTTGTATCGCAAGGCCTTGGAATAGTTGTTTATATCAGAAATATGATACTAGCTTCTCGATCCTCAAAGAAACCAGAGAATGTGTAATAATGCACGTCAGTTATTTTATATAATCATCCAATCAGAACTTCTTTGTGCAAAGTATACAGCATCTTACGAGCCCTACCGTTCAAGACTTCATTTTCAATAACGAGGCCGCAGACTTGCAACGAATGATTTTAGGCGGCGGCGTTGTCGAAAGTGTTCCTATTCGGACGGTCGTAAGTCAAATGCAGGCCCGGACAAAGATCAAAGAAAGGCTGCCCGAATATTTTCGAACAAAGGGTATCATTTATCCGCCGACCGAAAATCTTGAGCAATGTTCGTCCGCTAAGACCGCAGCAATTAAAGTGAGGTTGCTGTCGGAAGTCGTCTCGAAATCAGGAACTCTCGTAGATCTCACCGGTGGATTCGGAGTGGATTCGTTCCACTTCGCAAGACGGTTCACTCGGGTGATCTATGTCGAAAAGGACCTGAATCTTTTGGAAGTTGCCCGGCATAATCACCACATTCTCGGTGTAACTAATATTGAGTATGTTCATTCCACGGCAGAGGAGTTTCTACAAAGAACCTCTGAGCGTTTTGACGTGATGTACATCGATCCCTCGCGTCGCCCTGCCCCTGGAAAAAAGGTCATAACATTAGCAAGTTCTACTCCGGATGTAGTCGCCCTTCAGGATGCAATTCTTTCCCGATCTGGCTTCATGCTTATCAAAGCTGCACCGTTATTGGATCTTTCGCTTGGATTGAGGGCTGTCAAGAATGTCACGAAGGCGATGGTTGTTGCTGTTCAGAATGATTGCAAGGAACTTCTCTTTCTGTCCTCGCGGACTGATGAATCCAGCGATCCTCCACTTATAACAGCGCTAAATATTGGTACGCTGGCAGAGGAAAAGTTTGATTTTCTCCAGCAGGACGAACTTTCAGCAGTTCCCTCTTTCGCACAGCCAAAGCAATTCTTATTTGAACCGAATGCCGCCATTATGAAATCCGGCGCATTCAAACTGGCCGGGAACCGGTTCGGAATAGAAAAGCTTGACACCCATTCACATATCTATACCTCTACACAGGACGTCGAAGGATTTCCCGGCAGGGTTTTCAAGGTTAAAGCGGTTATCCCGGCCGATGCAAAGTTGGTCCGGGCTGAACTACCATCGGGAAGAGCAAACCTCATCGTCAGAAATTTCCCGACTGATGTTGCCTCATTGAAAAAGAAGCTGAAGATAGACGAGGGTGGAGACGGATATCTGATCGCGACGACCGCTATGAGCCGAAAGATCGTTATTATCGCTGATCGGTTGCGTTGATGATCAGATGTATTTAAGGATCACTTCGACAGCAACCTCTCCCGAAAAGCTTTGTATCAGCTTTCCGTTCTTATCATAAAGGAACAGTGACGGCGTTTCAATCGGTCCGAAAGCTTCAATAACATTGCGGGTCTCGGCACGAGCAAATACCACGTTCTTGTAATTCGCGAGTTGGTAGGTGGTTGCAAAATGATTGATGTCCTCGAAAGATGCTGAGGAAATGAAGTATAACGTGTAGTCCTTAAATCCGGCAATGTTCTTCTGGATCTGCGCTGCTTCCCGCTGGCAATGGTCACAATCTGGAAAAAATAGAATCAACGCTACCTTACCGGGAAGCTTCTTTGCCGAAACCTTCGTACCGTCATCAAATTGAATCTCAAGCGCCGGAAGTCCAGCCTGCAGCGGTGGTTTGATCGATGCGCCAGAACTAACGACAATCAATGCGAGAGCTAAGAAAGCAAGTACGTAAGAGTTTTTCATAAGATTTTTGTAATGATAAATGCAGTGATCGCCAGTAGCGAAATCGTACCATAAAGCCTGATCACCTTTCTGCGGTTTTGTACATCTTCCCACCACAACATGATCCAGGGCTTATACAAACCTATTGCCAAAAATACTGTTGAAGCAATAGCTGTATATAAAAATAACTGGCTTGCGAATCCCATGCGTAAACCTAGGCATTTGAAGTTAAACGGGCATCATTCCCGGTACGGCCCAAAGTTTTATATTTGCATCCTTTTATTCGGAAAGTGAGGGCGAGTGATTTTCTAAGTATCTACATAGCGGATGGTTTTATCAAGACCGTGGCCGCGGGAATAAGTGCGGCCGGACCTAAGAATATCCGGATCAAAAATCTGGCTGGAAGCCTGGATGCGGTAGTTATCGCTGCCGCTTTCAAAAGCGGTTCAACCGATCATCTCGTTGTCTGCCAGGATCGTGAGGAAGCAGCGTATCTTCAGAGTGATCTACAAAATCTCCTGGGAAAAGAAATTCTTTTATTTCCGATGTCATACAAACGCCCTTATGAGTATGACGAGACTGAGAACGCCAACATCCTGATGCGCGCTGAGGTACTCAATCGTCTTTCCGGAAAAAAGCAAAAAGAAATCATCGTCACATATCCCGAAGCGATAACTGAAAAAGTAATCACAAAACGTTCACTGGCTTCTAACACTTTTTCCATTAAGCTGGGGCTTAAGCTGGATATGGCTTTTCTGGAAGAGTTTCTTCATAACTATGATTTCGAGAAAACCGATTTTGTTTATGAAGCGGGTCAGTTCGCTATTCGTGGCGGGATTATAGATGTATATTCCTTTGCCTACGAATTGCCTTATCGGATCGAACTCTTCGGTGATGAAGTCGATAGCATCCGTACTTTCGAACCAGGCTCGCAACTTTCGGTTGAGACGCTGGAGCAGGTGAATATCATTCCTAATATTCAGACAAAGCTTACGAAGGAAGAAAGGCAATCGCTACTTGATTTTATCTCGAATGATACCAGACTTTGGTTCAGGGATGTGCAACTTACCTCGGATGTGGTGGAGAAGACATTCGAAAAAGTTACCGCATCATATGATAAAATCCTGAAAGGCACGGGCACACAGGTGGCTTCTTCTCCTGAGAAGCTTTTCACTTCCCCGGAAGAATTTAGTCACCAAACCGAATCATTTACGAGAATAGAATTCGGCAGCAGATCTGTTCTTCTTTCTCCGGAAAATTTCAATTTCGAATCTTCGGCGCAGCCTTCATTTAATAAGAATTTTGATCTGCTGAGCACAAACTTGTATGAGCATCAAACCCGCGGCATGAATAATTTCATTGCTGCAGACATGCCTCGGCAACTCGAAAGACTGAAAGGAATTTTTGATGAGATTAATGTCAACCTGAAGTTCCAGCCTCTGGAGTTTCCGTTGCGCGCAGGATTTGTAGACCATCAGATGAAGATCGTCTGCTACACTGATCATCAGATCTTCGAACGGTTTCATCGCTACCGCGCAAAAGAAAAATTCACGAAATCAAAAGCACTCACATTACGGGAGTTGCAGACTTTACAGCCAGGCGATTTTGTAACGCACATTGATTATGGTATCGGAAAATTCGCCGGGCTAGAAAAGCGCGACGTGAATGGTCATGAACAGGAAGCCATCCGCCTCGTGTTCCGCGACGATGATCTTCTTTACGTCAGCATTCACTCTCTGCACAAGATTTCGAAATACTCCGGGAAGGAAGGCGCTCCTCCCGTAATTAGTAAACTCGGTTCTCAGGAATGGGAAACCAAGAAATCAAAAGTACGGAAGCGCGTAAAAGACATCGCGAAGGAGTTGATCGAGCTCTACGCAAAACGAAAGACCGCTCCTGGTTTTGCTTACGCGAAAGATGGTTTTCTTCAGGCCGAGCTGGAGTCCTCATTTCTTTATGAAGATACTCCTGATCAGGCGAAAGCAACTGAAGATGTGAAGCGTGATATGGAGCAGCCTCACCCTATGGATCGATTGGTTTGTGGTGATGTTGGTTTCGGAAAAACTGAAGTGGCAATCAGAGCAGCGTTTAAGGCTGCCACCGAGGGAAAACAGGTCGCTGTGCTTGTCCCTACCACGATCCTCGCGATGCAACATTTCAGAACCTTCAGTGAACGCCTGGGTGATCTTCCTGTTACAATCGATTATGTTTCGCGATTCAAATCCGACAAAGAGATTAAGGAGATTTTAAAAGAGGTTAAAGAAGGTAAGATTAATATTCTTGTAGGAACTCACAGGATCGTTAGCAAAGATGTTGAGTTTAAAGATCTGGGACTTCTTGTGATTGACGAGGAACAAAAGTTCGGAGTCAAAGTCAAGGATCGTCTTAAAGAACTGAAAGTGAATGTTGACGTACTCACACTTACAGCAACGCCAATACCCAGAACGTTGCATTTCTCCCTCATGGGCGCGAGAGATCTGAGCATCATCGCTACTCCTCCGACAAACCGTCAACCCGTAACCACGGAGTTACATACTTTCAATGAAGAGATTGTCAGAGATGCAGTGAGTTTCGAACTGCGTCGTGGGGGTCAGGTTTTCTTTGTGCACAATCGCGTCAGTGACATCGAGCAGATCGCTAACGTAATCTACAGGCTTGTACCTGATTGCAGGATTGGCATTGCCCATGGTCAGATGGACGGGAATAAATTAGAGAAGGTGATGGTTAAGTTCATCGATGGAGAGTACGATGTCCTGGTTTCAACAAACATCATCGAGTCCGGTCTCGATATTCCCAACGCAAACACAATCATGATCAATCAGGCCCACATGTTTGGCTTGTCCGATCTTCACCAAATGCGTGGCCGCGTAGGACGATCAAATAAGAAAGCGTTTTGTTATCTTCTCACACCGCCGGCATCCGTCCTGACTTCTGATTCACGAAAAAGATTGGCTGCTCTTGAAGAGTTCTCCGAACTTGGAGATGGTTTTAAAGTAGCGATGCGCGATCTTGATATACGTGGTGCGGGAAATCTATTGGGCGCTGAACAGACCGGATTCATCACCGATCTTGGTTTCGATACCTACCACAAGATTCTTGATGACGCCATTCAGGAATTGAAAGAAACTGATTTTGCAGAACTGTTTGCTCCGGAGCTTGCGAAGAAAGCTGCGCTTATCGTTCAGGATTGTGTGATCGAAACAGACCTGGAGATCCTTATCCCTGAAACGTATGTGAACAGCGTAACGGAGCGCCTGCAGCTTTACTCCCGATTGGATAACATCAAGGATGAAGAGAGCCTTTCCAGGTTTGCAGAAGAGATTCGTGATCGCTTCGGTCCGATTCCTCCGTCAGTAAATGAATTGATAAACTCCGTACGACTTCGCTGGCTGGGTGAAAGGCTTGGTTTCGAAAAGTTGGTATTGAAGAACGAAAAGCTACGGGCTTATTTTGTGAGCAACAAAGACAGCTACTTCTCTAGTCCAGTCTTCGGGTCAGTGCTCGCCTTCGTTCAGAAGCATCCGAGAAATTGCAAGATGAAAGACTCCCAGGGAAAGGCGATGCTCCTCATCGACAGCATTCCAACCGTTGATGCCGCGATCGACCTGTTAACTCAGATGGCCGGGCCTACAGTTAAGTCTTCCAGTGAGATCTTGTCAAGATAGGGCTCAAGACCGATGGCCTTTTCGAAGGCGTTGATCATTAGAACTTTCTGGTGTTTGGGCGAATAGAATACTTCAATAAAAAATCCTTCTGCAGAATAGAGAAAAACCTTACAGTCAGCGAGGGATCTCTGGAGGAGGTAATTTCCGTAAAAAGTGATCACATCACACTTCTTTTCAAAAGTCATCACACGGAATTCGTCGAGCGTAAACATAGCCATTAGGTTTGTCCGGCCGATATTGGAAATACCATGCCATCCACCCTGACGTTGATTTTTGCCCTCCAGCGGCCGTTTTCAACTACTCACCAGTCCCAAATCTGGATTATGTTTTCCCTTAAACAATAGAGACCCGGTAGTAGGCGTTTTCTCATCATCGCCAACAGGTCAAACGACGCGTTTTGGTTTTAATTAAAGAATGACCATAACCTTGCGACCTCTTGGAAAACATGCGATTATCTTCTTAATTAGCATTTCGGTTAAAATCAAAAACAAAAATGAAGTATTCTTTCAGGGTTCTCTTGTGTGTTATAGGCGGATCAGTTGCCCTGACCTCCTGTTCACTTTTTGGCGGCAAGGGAGGTAAGCCTACAGCGTCAAACCCAGGGCAAGTAAGTACTGCAACCGGTCTTGATTACAACGATGAGGACCAGGGCGGATTCATGGTAAACCCTTACGAGGGCCAGCCTCCCGCACCAAATATGGTTTTCATCGAAGGGGGACGTGCCGTGATGGGATCGTTTGAAGAGGATGTTATGTCATACAGAGACAACATCGAAAGAACGGTTTCTGTTGCTTCATTTTACATGGACGAAACAGAGATTGCTAACATCCACTGGATCGAATATCTCCACTACCTGGCGAAAGACTCTTCGCAGGAAGCATATCAGGCTGCCCTTCCTGACACTACTGTTTGGGTTGGAAAGCTGGCATTCAACGATCCTTACGTTGATCACTATCTCCGCTATCCTGGTTTCCGCTACTTCCCGGTAGTTGGCGTGAGCTGGAGCCAGGCTAGCAAATATGCAGTTTGGAGAACCCGGGCTGTTAATATCAAACTTGCAGAAAAGGCTGGTGAAGAATACGCTGAGAGCGATGGTCGCATCCCGCTGGAATCCGGTATCGTAGTACCTGCGTACCGACTCCCAACCGAAGCAGAATGGGAATACGCCGCACAAGCACTCATCGGAACACAATGGCTTGAAGAAATGCAAACACATCAGCGCATCTATCCCTGGGATGGTCACGCCGTTCGTAATCCTTATGGAAAACAAATGGGTTTTATGCTAGCTAACTTCAAACGCGGTCGCGGTGACTACGCTGGTATCGCAGGAAGACTCAACGACGGTGCTCTCATTACTTCTTATATCTATGAATTCCCTCCGAACGATTACGGACTTTACAACATGGCCGGCAACGTAAGTGAATGGGTACAGGATATTTATCGTCCGACTTCATACCAGGATTTCGATGATCTTAACCCTATCCGCCGCGATGGTTTCCTTGATCCGTCTGCCGGATATAACAGTGACTTCGAGAAAAATCCTGGAAGCTTTACATCTCTTGTAACTGATCGTGCTCGCGTTTATAAGGGCGGTTCATGGAAAGATGTAGCATATTGGATGTCTCCAGGAACAAGACGTTTCCTCGATGAAGATTCAGCAACAGCAACAATTGGTTTCCGCTGCGCAATGATCCGCGCAGGGGCAAACTACTAATCGCTAATAATTTGTGATAAAGGAACCCTGAATCTCTTCAGGGTTTTTTTTTATGCCACCGCGATACTCGCTATACTAATCCTGTCGCATCCACCGTCGGTCAAAGTGAGTGCGCAAGCTTCCAATGTCGCACCCGTTGTAACAACATCGTCAACCAGAAGGATATGCTTGTCTCTGACGCTAGCCCTATCCTTCAAAGCAAATACATCGCTTACATTTTCCCACCTTGCCAGTTTCGATTTCCGCGTCTGCGTATCCGTCTTGACCACCCGTGTCATTATATCATCCGAGAATGGAGCTTCCAAAGTTGTTGATAGTCCTTCAGCAAACTTTGCACTTTGATTATAGCCTCGTTTTCTGCGCCTCGATTCATGCAGCGGAACCGGCAGGATCAGATCAAATGAATAGTGTTTCTCTTTCAATTTCTGACCATAGACTCTTCCAAGCATGACCCCGACTTCTGGCTCATTTTTGTATTTCAAAGCATGAAGAAGGTGTTGTATCCGTCCGGTCTTATTGAAGCGAAAAAATGCGAGCGCATGGATGATCGGAACACGGTTGGCAAGCCGGAGTTTCAGCGGATTATCGGCAACTTCATGATAATTCGTTTGAGCCATTTCAAGCATGCAACCCGAACAAACGAGGTTCTCTCCACGCACCAATGAACCCGAGCAACCAAGGCAGTAGTTTGGATAAAAGAGCGAAACAAAATCGGCAAGGATGTCGCCGAATTGGGAGCGGATACAAGACATAAGTTGAGACAACGTTGAAGGGAAATTAGTAAAATCGGGAAACAGATTCTACTTTACCCAGACGGAACGATTTTCCAGACATTTTACTTTTTACCCTATGGGATTGGTCGACGATTTCAATAACTACAGAGCCCGGATGAACGAAAAGATTCTCTCGTCCGAAAGCCTGATATTAAAGCGCTTATTCAACCTTGATACGAACGCGTACGCTGAGGGAAGCCTCGATGTCCGGACAAAAGAACTTATCGGTCTTACCTGTTCACTCGTTCTTCGATGCGACGACTGTGTGAAATATCATTTGGGCAAATGCCATGAGTTGGGTTTTTCCACCTCCGAGGTGAATGAAGCAATGGGAGTCGCCACTATCATAGGCGGCACGATAGTGATACCACATCTTCGTCGGGCTTTTGAATATTGGGAGGAACTTCAAAATGTTTAAAAAGGATCTTGAGCTTGAACGCACCTGGGCAGCGTTGGTCGCCGACGTTGAAAAACTTATTGGCAAGAAACCAAAGGATCTCAACGGGGTGTTATTTCTGATCGGCGTGCAGGAGCTTGGAAAAGGCAAGCAGGTATTTAGCAAGGAAGAAAAGCAAGACTTAATGCATATAGGAATTTGCAAGGCACTAAGTTTTTCCGGCTATTACGAACTGGAAGGACTGGATAAGGAAGGATGGCCACATTGGCGTCTCGTAAAGAAATTGCCGCACTTTGATCTTTTGGAGCAAGAGAAGCTTCTCAAGTGGCATGTTATAGAATATTTTGAGAAAGAGTTCGACTGGGTAGCCCCTGCGCCGAAGACCGATCAAAATTGAATCGACCTTGTTCATCATGAAAATGCTTTCCATCATGAGTGTATCGATGTATCTTTAGTTTACGTTCATCATCAGGGGAGATTAATATTTTGAATTATGGGGCAAGAGGTTGAGCAAATTCACAACAAGATCCGGTCCTTCAATCGCCGGTATTATCTTGACCTTTCCCTGCGCGGACTGATCTTATCGCTCCTTATTCTACTTACGTATTTTGTTCTTGCTGCGGTCCTCGAATATAATTTCTGGCTTGAGCCATGGGCACGTTTCGTCACATTCTCTTCATTCTTTATTGTTGCAGCGTATTGTGCATACCGTTTTTTGCGTGAGCCCGTGGAATGGTGGATCGCGCGGCGGGGATTGACTGACGAACAAAGCGCTCGCATCATCGGCGGAAAGATGCCTGCCGTGAACGATCGCTTACTTAACTTCCTTCAGCTCTCCCGGGAAACAAAATCGAACACACTGGCGTATGCGAGTGTCATTCAAAAGTCGCGGGAGTTCCAACCCTTGTCGTTTGATAGCATCATCGATATCCGGGCAAATCAAAAGTATGCCAGGTTTCTGCTCGTCCCCATCGTCATCATTCTTGCTTTACTTTTCATTAACCGCAGTATCCTTACCGACAGCACAGCTCGGATAATCCAGTTCAATAAAGAGTTCTCTCCTGCTGCGCCGTTCTCCTTTGACGTTGATGAAAAAACCCTGACAGCTTTTTATGGTGAGGATTTTACTTTCAATGCAACCCTTAAAGGCAAGGCGGTTCCCGAAGATGCATTCTTAGTTGTTGGCGGCAGACGGATGAAGCTGGAAAAGTCCGGGGTTGGCAAGTTCCACTACTCATGGGAGAGCCTGCAAAGACCAATTGATCTTCAGATTGAAGCCGCGGGATTCTACTCGCAAAATTTTCGTATTCATGTGTTCAACCGTCCCGAACTGAATCAGTTCCGGATCGATCTCGAGTTTCCCCGATATATTAACAGACGGAACGAATCGCTCGTTAACGCGGGAAATCTGGAAATTCCGGAAGGCACCACTGTGACGTGGAAAATGCAGACCGGGCATACCGATCTTGTCACTATTGATTTTAAGTCCGACTCCACTGCATTGGAAGCGGCCCGAACCAATAACCAGTCATTCAGCTTCAAGCGTTTTTTTACTCAGCCGGATCAATATGAGATTCGACTAAAGAATGACCGAAGCCTGAACAAGGAACGCATAACCTATCAGGTTGATGTAATAAAGGACCAGCATCCCAGTATTAACATGAACAGCCTTCAGGATTCCATCCTTTTCAAGCGTGTTCTACTTGGCGGATCGATTGGTGATGACTACGGAGTGACCGAGCTAACGCTCAGGTATAACGTTTCCTCCGACCAGGGAGATGTCGTCAGCTCCGCGGCTATACGCATACCTATTACGAGAAACCAGGCTCAGCAAAACTTTTTCTACAATTGGAATGTAGACTCCCTGACCTTGCGACCCGGCTATAAGCTTGAGTACTTCCTTCAGGTTTGGGATAACGATGGCGTCAACGGCCGGAAGGCGACTAAAACGGCACTCTACTCTTTTTCCATTCCCACTGCCTCCGATTTAATGGTTAAGATCAATAAGTCGCAGGCGCAGACCGAATCTAAAATTGACGAAGGCGTTTCAAAGGCCAAAGAATTACATAAGCAGATCGAGGATGCAAGCCAGAAAATAAAAGGTAAACAAAACCTGAACTGGCAGGACAAGAAAATGCTGGAGGACATTGTTCAGCAGAAGAAAACACTTGATCAGGCTATAGAGAAGTTACAGGAGGAGAATCGCCTGCTGGAACAAAAGAAGGACGCCTTTACGGAACAGGATGATCGCATAAAGGAAAAAGCAGAACAGCTTCAGAAGTTAATGGATGAATTGCTTGATGAGGAAACGAAGAAGTTATTCGAAGAGCTGCAGAAGCTGTTGAAGGAGAATGCCGAGTTAAATGACATTCAGAAGCTTCTTAATAAGCTTCATCAAAACACTGATAATCTGGAGAAGGAGCTTGAGCGCGCTTTAGAGTTATTCAAACAAATACAGTATGACTTCAAGCTCGAACAGGCCATAAATAAATTTGACGATCAGATCAGGAAACAGGAAGACATTCTGAATAAGACGCAACAGTTGGAGAAGGATCTCGCCCGCAAAAATTCACCTCAGTCGAAAGAGGAGTTGAATATTGAGAGCAAAGAGCTGGCTAAGGAGCAGGAGGAGTTGCGCAAATCTGTCGAAGAAAATGCGTCTGATTTAAAGGAGTTAGAAAAACTGGGTGAGGAATTGCACAACGAAGATGTTGTGCCGGACGATGAGGAAATGAATGACTTAATGGAAGATCAGCAGGAGAGTCAGGAACAGCTGGAGAACAGTGAGCCTTCTAAAGCTAAGAGTCCGCAGCAAAAGTCCTTGCAGAAAATGCAAGAGATGAAGCAGCAGATGGAGAGCGCCCAGCAGTCGATGTCGATGGAGATGGATATGCAAAACCTGGAAAGCCTTCGACAAATTGTACAC
>JAEYXN010000221.1 GCA_023431285.1 Bacteroidota bacterium | reverse complement strand
CGCACCCCAGAAACGCTGCACCTGCATAAAACTGACCGGGCTTGAAAATGATAGGCTCTTCCCTGATCAATACATCCCGAATAATCCCGGCGCCAGTTGCGTTAAATACGCCAACGATAACGGCAGCCAGTGGAACCAGACCAGCCTGGAGAGCAGCCTGACAACCCACCACACCATATGCTCCTAGTCCTAAAGCATCCACTATCGCCGTCGTTCTCCGAAGTTTTCCAAACTTGCCGTGGAACAACATCGTCACAATGAACGCAGCCAGGACTACAAACAAATAGCTCGAGTCAGTAACAGCTTTAGGCGGTCCAGCCTGAATGAAAATAGAATCCCTTATCAATCCACCACCAAGGCCAGATACAAAAGCCAGCATGAGCACGCCGATGAAATCATAACGCTTTCTGATGGCGGCCAGAACCCCCGATGAGGCAAACATAAAGACTGCAAGCAGGTCGAACCACACGAACGTCGTGCTAAAGTTGATTTCATCGATGAGTTTAGGGACCTGCTCCATGAACACAAAAATAGTCAAAAGGACCATAGAGAAGATATCCTGGTGATCTCTGCGGTTGCAGACTTCAATTCAAGTTGCTGCATTACGGATTGACACATCACTTTTATTATATTTGATAATATCCCTAACCGTATGCGTAAACTATTTGTCATTTTCAGCATCGCAATCACTGTCGTACTATTGGTGTGGGCGTATTGGTGGACAGATGTACTCCTGTTCTTTGTCGTCGTCGCTCCAATGATCTACCTGGGCGTCGTTGATATGATGCAGACTCGTCAATCCATCAGACGGAATTTTCCGCTCCTCGGACGACTTCGTTACGTGTTCGAGGATATGCGCCCTAAGATTCAGCAATACTTCGTAGAGAATGATACAGATGGCGCTCCCATCAACCGGATAGATCGTTCCGTTATTTATCAGCGCGCTAAAAAACAAATTGATACCACTCCTTTCGGAACACAGCTTAACGTCTATGCGGAGGGTTATGAATGGCTCAGTCATTCCATCGCTCCGCTAGACTTTCACACGATGGATCACCATCCGAGGGTAAGGATTGGGAACAAAGATTGCAAACAACCCTATGACGCAAGTATTTTGAATATCTCCGCCATGAGTTTCGGGTCGCTCAGTAGCCACGCCGTTGAAGCGTTGAACTGGGGTGCGAAACTGGGTGGCTTTGCGCATAACACCGGCGAAGGAGGGATCAGCCCTCACCACCTGAAATATGGCGGCGACCTTATCTGGCAGATTGGAACCGGATACTTTGGCGCCCGCGATGACAACGGCGCCTTTTCTCCCGATGCTTTCGAGAAGAATGCCCAGCGTCCCGAAGTAAAGATGATTGAACTAAAGCTCTCTCAGGGAGCAAAGCCAGGTCATGGAGGAATTCTTCCGGCAAAGAAAAATACTCCGGAGATTGCCGCGATCCGACATGTGAAACCTTACACTACGATTTTCTCTCCACCGTTTCATAGTGCTTTCACCACACCGCGGGAAATGATGCTCTTCATCAAACAAATGAGAGATCTGTCCGGTGGAAAGCCCGTAGGGTTTAAGTTGTGCGTTGGACGAAAAAGCGAATTCATCTCCATCTGTAAGGCGATGGTCGAGCTGGATATTTATCCGGACTTCATTACAGTCGATGGCGGTGAAGGTGGAACTGGTGCTGCCCCGCCTGAGTTTTCAAACTTTGTCGGAATGCCACTCCTCGATGGCTTAGCCTTTGTCGATAATATGCTACGGGGATTTGGTATCAGGCACCACATCAAGATAGACTGCTCAGGAAAGATCCTGACTGGATTCCATATGATTCGTGCTGTATCTCTTGGAGCCGACCTGTGCAACAGTGCCCGCGCAATGATGATGGCGCTGGGATGCATCCAGGCGCTGGAGTGTAACAAAAACACCTGTCCTGCAGGTGTTGCAACGCAGGAGCCAGCACTGGTCAATGGCCTTGTAGTAGATGACAAAAAGGTCAGAGTAGCAAACTTTCATAAACACACCATCGAGAGTTTTGTCGAACTCCTTGCAGCCGCAGGCATCGACCATCCCAGAAAACTTAATCGTCATCAGATCAGTCGAAGAGTCTTTATGAATGAAGTGAGAACTCTGGAAGAGATCTATCCTTCTGTCCCGGATGGAGCATTACTCAACGGCCACATGCCCGAACGATATGCGAAGTCAGTTGAAGCCGCTAGCGCAGATAAATTTTGATGTAAGTTTTTTGTCGTTTTTATTAAACAGCAAAGGATTGCAATTCATATTCCTTGCGAATTAATCTTTCTGATAACATAATGCGTTCCCTATCAGCAGTATGGTGACAAAAAGAGATTTTTATCTGAAGTAATATCCTTTCGAAACAATCCAGTATATATTTTCGCGCACGTTGCATATTGACGATACCTTTGAGATGCGCTTTCTTCTTTTTACAATATCACTAACCTTCCTGGTCGCGTGTGAATTCGCTTCAAGAAATTCTAATAGCCAGTTGAATATTGAGCCTTTCCTGGGTGAACCCCAGGAACCTTGCTTTGACCTTCAACTTGAAATCTGGTTTTCTCGTTTTCATCAGCTGCAGTTACTCGGACATGATATGCATGCTGCGGATGCTGAAGCGAGAAAGGCTGCGGGAAAAGCATACTTACAATGCAGGAATTCAGCAGACGGAAAACTTTCCGTGCAGGCAAGAAAACATTGATCAAGATCCGGTTCGCTGCTGGCGCACAACCTCGTATATCGCCACTCCGGCAGCAACAGAAACATTAAGAGATCCAATTTTTCCCTTCATCGGAATACGCACCAGCTCATCAGCCTCGCGGAGCAATACATCAGAAATGCCGTCTTCCTCTGAGCCCAGAACCAGGGCAATGGGTCCATTAAGCGCGCAGTCAAAGATGCTCTGTTCAGTTTTTTCTGTGCACGCCACTACGCGGATACCGCTTTCACGAAGAGTCTTTAAAGTTTTGCGAAGATCTTTTTCACGACATACTGGAATGTGGTTAAGCGCCCCTGCAGATGTTTTCATCGCATCGCTGGTCACCGGAGCATTCCCCCGTTCCGCGATCACTAATGCGTCGACACCAGCACATTCGGCAGTGCGTGCTATAGCACCGAAATTGCGCACGTCTGTGACCCGATCCAAAAGAAGGATCACCGGATCTCTGCCTTCAGAAAAAGATTTATCAATAATGTTGTCAAGCGAAGCAAAGGGGATCGCCGAAAGCACACAGATCACTCCCTGATGGTTCTTCGACGACATTCGCTTCAACTTTTCCTGCGGAATGAAGCTCACTGGAAGATCCGCTGATCGCGCTTTGCTTAGCAACTCTTTCACGAGATCGTTGGTCAATCCCGTCTGAATCATAATCTTCTCGATTTGTTTTCCCGCAGCGATTGCTTCGAGTACGGCCCGTGTGCCGTAAATCATTTCGGTCTTTTCCATTTGATGGGCTAATATTTTGAAGCAACCTTGTCTATCGCTTCCGCAAGTTTTCGATCTTTTTCCGTCACGACATCTCCGGCATCGTGGGTGCTTAATTCGAACTCTACTGTATTCCAGGTGTTGGTCCAGGTGGGATGATGGTCCATCTTCTCGGCAATCAGCGCGACCTGGGTCATGAATCCAAAGGCTTCATTAAAATCTGTGAACTTAAATGTCTTCCTTAGTCTGTTATTGTCTTGCTTCCATTCCATATCGATGACATTTAGAGAGCAACAATCCCCTTAATCTGAGATGCCTTTTCATAAACTTCGATAACGGCATCACTCGAAGGCATCATCATCTGCACGGTGATACTGGTATAATTTCCCTGCTTCGAAAGTTTCTCCGAAGTTTCATGCCTCGGAAATAATTTCTTGACCTCGGGTTCCATCCCGGTCGGGACGATGAACTTAAACAAATACAGCGACGGCCAGGCGTAATGTCTGTCAAGCTTCTCCCGAAAGGATTCAATTTGCGAACTATCCATAGCCCTCGTTTTTACCTTCAACAGATAAAACTAGAACGATTAAATGGAAAATAAAAGATACAGTCTGGGGCAAACAAAAACGCTCCCCGTTTCCGGAGAGCGTCTTGATATTATTCCTCAAGCTGTATTAATAAAACTTGTAGCGCTTGTCTTCGATATCTGACTTTTCCTTGATCGCTTCGGCGATGCTCATACCTGTGAGGTTCGCCGCATTTTGCTCAAGTTGAGACTTGTAAGCTGAATAATCATTCAACTCAGGAGCCGTAGTCTTATTGATAGATTCCACAATGATCACCCCGTTCTCGCCTTCGATAGGGGTAGAACGTTTTCCATTGTCTACTGCAAATGCTGCACCTACCGCCTTAGGATCATATCCGGCTGAAGGTAGAGCATTCGAACTCAGTTTAAGGTCACTGCTTGTATAGATGTTTGCATCAGGACCGTAAGCCTCAGCGATCTCTTCGAGAGTGCCGGTCTTCTTCAGTTTGCTGATGATGATCTTAGCGTTCTTCTCATTTCTCACCGCAGGCGTGATCTCACTCTTCACGCTCGCAAGTGGTCTGTAGCCTTCCTCAACGCGGCTGGTCATCACTGCGATAACATGCTGGTTCTCGACTTCAAAGATCTCAGAGACCTTGCCTACGGAAGCATCGCGATACAACCACTGAACGATTGATCTCGCATCTCCAACAGAACCAACGCGGCGATCGCCTGAACCAATGCTCTTTGCTTCGTGAACTGTCAAGCCCTGCTGTTTAGCAC
>JAEYXN010000174.1 GCA_023431285.1 Bacteroidota bacterium | reverse complement strand
AACTTTCAAGTATTTGGGAAAAACCATGCGGACGGATGGTGGTATATCCTTTTGTTCGAGCCTCTTAAATAAAACTTATGAGACCACGAATTTTGATAGCAGAGGATGATGCTTCTATCCAGAAGATGTTCATGATCATCCTCAGCCGGGAAGGGTATGATATTGAGGTCTCGTCCGATGCATCAGCCGTTTATCAGACGAATAACCCGTTACCAAATTTGTTTATTCTTGACCGTCAGCTGGAGAATTCAGCCGATGGACTGGAAGCCTGCAAGTATTTAAAATCAGCAGAGAACACGAAAGATATTCCGGTAATCATGATTTCAGCCACGCCTGAGATCGGTATGCTTGCGAAAAAGGCAGGCGCTGAAGATTATCTTGAGAAGCCTTTTCCTATTTCAAGTCTCCTTGAAAAGGTTAGGAAGTTCATCAAGTGACCTCAGATCAATGAAAGTTGTAGAATGGTGGATTGCTGTTTATCGGACTGCATGGAGGTTTGACGGGTAGAAGCACCTCAGAGAAGTTGGCTGGTTGGAGAAGGCTGGGAGTGGGTTTATTTTGCTTCCCTAATTCTTCTATGAAGCAACAGAAAACACTCTATCTGATAGACGATGATAATGACGACCTGGATTTCTTTTGTGAAGCGGTGTCGGCAATCGACCAGGATATAGCTTGTGTGAGGTTTACTAACAGCGACAAAGCGTTGAAGGCTTTTCAGTCTTACGAAGTGTCATCGCCTGACCTTATTTTTCTCGATCTCAATATGCCTCTCGTAGATGGCCGTGAGTTCCTTTCTCGCATCAAGGCACTGGAAGCATATGCTCACGTTCCCGTAATTATTTACACGACATCATCTCATCAAAGGGATATTGAAGAAACAAAACAACTAGGTGCTTCAGCCTTTTTGTCAAAGCCATATAGCATGTCGGATTTGATAAATGAGCTTGGCGGAATATTGCAAAACGGGTTTGAGCAGGTACCGTCGGGTCTGGCTACTCGATAATCAATGCCTTGATCGACATGTTATCACGAAGGGAGTAGATAGTCAGTGCTTCAAACTCCTCAAAAGACCTTTCCAATTCGAACGCAGTGATAGTGGCGATGTTGTTAATGAGGATACCCTCCGTCTCCGCAATATTTGAAAGTACAACCCCGCCAAAAGTCTTGTTCTCCTGGTCACTAACGGAGGAAATAAATCCTATGATTCTAAGGTAGTCGTTTGACCATCCAGTGTGTGTCCGGACTTTCAGGCCAATATCCTGATTTTTGAGCGTATGCAAGAGTTTCTTAAACGTCTCTAAGCTGATTTCCATAAAATCAGGAATGTAAGCCGGGGTAGGCGTGCCAAATTAAAAAAAATCCATTACTAAACATGCTGCTCCCTCTTAATTTGCCCTGGTATTACTTGCATCTTGAAAGTCAGATAATGGTTTCAGAACGCTGTGCAACTCCCTCGCGCAGCCTTTCGAGAAAGAGCTTATTGAACTCATCCAGTGACTTTTCGGAGGGGCACGTAATTAGACCGTTGTCCGCGCATACGTTTTCAGTATCCCAAACGCCTCCGGCAAGTCCGATGTCGGTTTTTAGAGAGATTGGCCCGGTAACCTTTCTCCCCTTAATAGTTTCGGCTTCAATCAGCAACTGCACCCCTTGACCGATTGCGCCAATCGTTTTCCCGGCAGCGAAGAATTCCCTCACGATTTTTGTTGAATCCGCGTTAAGACGCAGCTCATCTGAATGAAAAGCACCGCCCGGAATGATCAGACCTTGATAGTCGTCTATGCCTACAGATTTCACATCAGAGTCAACTCTGATGCGGTTACTCCAGTTGTTGCGTTCCCACGCCTTCACTTCGATCGATTTGTTGGATGCGACGACCACCTTCACGCCGGCTCTTTCCAAGGCGTCACGCGTACCCGCGAGGTCAAGACGGTTCACTCCATCGGTCGCGAGAATAATAACACTGAGATCTGAGGTAATTTCCATAATGTCTTCTTGTGCTCTTTCAGAAAAAAGCAGTGCCACACGGCCGTGACAGCTTCCTGACGTTTATCATACTTTTCAATGATAACGGTCAAAACCCACGTTCATAGTGCACGGTAAGTTTGTTAATGAAATGTCCCCGCATCGCCTGGCGTGCGGAAAAAGGCATATCAATCTGAAAGATGAAAACGATTCTTGTACCCTGCGATTTCTCCAAAGCTGCGATGAATGCTATCCGGTCGGCGATTTCATTTTCAAAAGGAGAAAAGACAGCAATTCACCTGTTATATGTGATTGAGCTTCCCGTAGTGCACGACTCGGTTCTGATGCCGGTAATGCAGTTTGAGGAATCTTTGTTGAGGGAGCTGAAGCAGAAAGCGGATGCGACATTCTCGCGGATCGTCGCTGAATTTGAAGGCTGCCACGCTGAACTCGTACCAGTGGTGCAATTCGGTCCTGTGGCACGCGTAATTCTCAGATATATAGACGATCAATCTATTGACCTTGTCGTGATGGGTACAAAAGGATCGACAGGTCTCTACGAGATGTTTATCGGCTCCAATACCGAAAAGATCGTGAGAGCCTCTGCCAGTCCTGTGCTTGTTGTAAGAAACCCCGTTGACTTTACTGCAATGCACGAGATGGTGTTTCCAACAAACATGGATTTCGAGAGCATGGAAGAAGTGATGCAACGGGTGAAACTTTTGCAGGGAACGCTTGGGGCGAGGTTACACCTTGTCTGGATCAACACTCCTTCAAACTTCGAAAG
>JAEYXN010000025.1 GCA_023431285.1 Bacteroidota bacterium | reverse complement strand
ATACCCATTCAGACAAAAATGTAATGCCAGCGAGGTGCGACGATCAGCCTTGAGGAACGTTTACTTCATCGGTGGTTACCCAGTTCAGCAATACGAAAGTGACAAGGAAGCCTGAAAAGAATCCTTCCAACACAACGATGAATGACGCGATGTAGGGGTTGAGAAATCTTCCCATGGGTTCGTTAACACGGATAGACTCCATTAGCTGGGCATCCATCTGCATGTAGGTGAAAAGAAAGAGGCCGAACAGGAGCGATCCGATTCCTGCTGCGGTAACGCCGGTGATGAGGCCACGGAAATAGTTTAGGTGATCTTCATGCGTTTTTCGGAATTGCTTTAATGCGGCATGGACTCCTGCGGTGAGGATGGCAAGATTCATAAAACGCAGTTCAACGATGTGTCCGAGGTCGAGTAGACGCATGACAATGAAGTATGCTACAAGTCCAACAGCGATTTTAATTCCATAGCCTTCCGCGATGCGGTCCGGGTTTTTGAAGATGTTCATAGGGTTGGATTTAGGTGTGAACAGCTAAGTTTTTACATTTCGGAATGAACTACAACGTTTGAAAAGGAGTATTTTTTGGATATATTCCTTTTAGGAACTTCCCGGGATCGCCGGGAAAATGATGAAATAGCGGGGTTCGGAACCGGGATTCAGAAATTCTTTTTGATCGGCTATGGCTTTTTTCCACAGGAACCATAAAATTTGAAATTGTTTAAGACCAACCATGACATTCTCCGACTTCAAAGCCTCCCTCAATCACAGCGATCCGCCGGATGCGATTTCGCTGCATCTCCAGGCATTATGGTATGATGGCAAAGGTGACTGGACAAGGGCTCATGATATAGCGCAGGAAATTCATACTCCTAAGGGCTCGTGGATTCACGCCTATCTTCATAGGAAAGAGGGCGACTCTTCAAACGCCTCTTATTGGTATCACATGGCTGATAAACCTTTTCCTTCCGTAGGTCTGGAAGCGGAATGGGAACAACTGGTCTATGCGTTCCTTGAGAAACAGGAAGTAGCGCGGTATTAGTAGTAATTCCCTTTGGGTCGTTTCCTATATTTGATCGTCGCTACTTCAGTGTAAATTCAGCCTGCTTAACATCCATGGAGTTTCCTCCTACGAAGACGTGAAATTTACCAGGTTCTGTTCCCCAGGTCATATCCTTTTTATAGAAAGAAAGATCGTCTTGACTCAATGTGAAAGTGACGGTCTTCGATTCAGAAGGCGCGAGGGAAATTTTCTGAAACCGTTTCAATTCTTTAACAGGGCGAGTCACACTTCCTACAAGGTCGCGAATATAAAGCTGGACCACCTCCTCACCTGCCCTGCTACCGGTATTCGTGATTGTACAACTTACAAGAACTGAATCCCGCGGCTGAAGCTGTGCAGCACTGAGCTTCACTTCTCCATACGAGAACGTTGTGTAACTCAGGCCATACCCGAAGGGATATAACGGATCGTTTGATTCATCCAGATATTTCGACGTGTATTTGTTGGCGGGATCCATGGGGCGCCCTGTGTTTTTCATGCTGTAGAAGATCGGAACCTGGCCGACTGACCGCGGAAAAGTGACGGGCAATTTTCCAGAGGGATTGTAGTCTCCAAAGAGTACGTCGGCGATTGCGTTTCCTGCCTGCGTTCCAAGAAACCAGGTCTCAAGGATAGCAGGAATGTTTTTGTCGATCCAGGGGATGGTGAGCGGTCTTCCATTTGAAAGGATCACAACGACAGGTTTACCCGTCGCATGAACTGCTTCAACAAGTTGATTTTGCACTCCGGGCAGATCGAGGTAAGCACGACTTGCTGCTTCGCCTGTCATACCGGCTTCCTCTCCGACAGCAAGGACCACGACGTCGGCCTTGCGCGCTGCAGCGATGGCCTGACTGAACCCTTGAGTTGAATCATCATTGATGTTGCACCCTTTTGCATATATCACCTGCGTTGACGAAGGGATCTTTGATTTTATTCCTTCCAGAATGCTCACTGACTTTTTCCAGTCGCCCTGAGCAGACCAGTTGCCGATCATCTCTTTTTTGTTGTCAGCCAATGGTCCGATGACAGCTATCTTTCCAACACTCTTCGACAGGGGCAACACATTCTTTTCGTTCTTCAGCAGAACAATGGACTTTCTTGATACATCGCGTGCGGCATCCAGAAACTCCTGTTTCATAACTGTTTCTTTTTCGCGTTGAAGGTCGCTGTAACGATATGGGTCTTCAAACAGTCCCAGCTCAAACTTCTTTCGAAGGATACGACGTACTGCATCGTTGATGAGTTGCTCTTTGATCTTTCCATCCTTGACAAGACCTGGAAGCTTATCAATATAGAAGCCAGCTTGCATATCCATATCAACTCCAGCTTCGAGTGATAGTGCTGCGGCGGATGCCGTGTCTTCTGCGATACCATGAGGAATCATTTCCATGATGGATGTGTAATCCGTCACAACGAATCCGTCGAACTTCCATTCATCCCTGAGAATGTCTGTCAGTAGATATTTGTTGCCGGTAGCGGGGACGCCGTCAATCTCGTTGAAAGAGGTCATAACAGTGGCTGCTCCTGCGTCGAGCGCAGCCTTGTAGGGAGGAAGATGGATTTCGCGCAGCACGCGATCAGAGATATCAACAGTGTGATAGTCGCGACCTGCCTGAGCCATTCCATAGGCAGCGAAATGTTTCACGCATGCCATTACACTATTCAACTCTCCAAGGCGGTCACCCTGGAATCCGCGTACACGTGCGGCGGCGATAAGTGATCCGAGATAGGTGTCTTCGCCGGCTCCCTCTGCAATGCGTCCCCATCGCGGATCGCGGGCGATGTCACACATGGGTGCAAAGGTCCAGTGTAGTCCCTCTGCTGATGCTTCCGTGGCGGCAATACGCGCAGCCCTTTCAATTGCCTCGAGGTCCCAACTCGCGGATTCACCAAGAGGAATAGGGAAAATTGTTCTGTGCCCGTGAATAACATCATAACCAAAAAGCAACGGGATGCCCAGACGCGTTTCCTTCACCGCCATCTCCTGCAGCTTGCGGGTGTACTCTGCGCCCACTGCATTAAAGATTGCTCCTACCTTTCCGGCTTTAAGATCGTCAATATATCCAGCGCGCATAGTCGGACCAGTTACATCGTAGTCACTGGTGAACAAAGTAAGTTGTCCTACCTTTTCCTCCATCGTCATAATATCAAGCAGAGAGTCGACTCGCGAATCAATTGATGATGATCCTTCCTTGCGGGAATTGCTTTCACATCCCGATAAGGAAATAAGTGCTATCCCGCAAAGCAGGAGAGCACTTGTCAGTCCAGGTAATGTATCTTTCATGGCGTTGCCTTTGAGTTCAGTATGTAAATCCTAATTTCTTAAGTCCCTGCTGTACCTCGGGCGCGGACATAAATAATTTCCAGAGCAATCCCGAGCGATGGTTCTCTATCATGACCACGATAGGTCCCTGGTCTATGGCGAGGTATCGTTGGATGTACCAGTCGTGATGTTCACTGAAAGCATCGTAGAATCCATAGGGCCCGAGGAGTTTTCCTCTCAGACTATAAAAATGACGCAGCGCCTGCATCGACTCTTCCGGTGTATAGGGAAAGGACGACAAAGCTGCGGTGGGTGTAATCACACCAACGTCTTCTGTTGGGCTATGCGCCGCATAAAACTTTGTAGAATAGCTTGCTGTCAATCCCCAGCTATGCTCGCCGTATCCGCGATATCCCTTGGGATTCTCTATGCAATACTGCCTGTTTATCAGTGTATGATTTCTGTTATGGGTCCAGTAGTCAGCATATTGATCTTTCAGGTTTCTTGGGTCCAAACCGAGGAATGAATAATGAGACCAGAAGAGGGGACCACCGTATTGTTGGGCACCGTTGTGTTTTAAGTCGAGGTGATAACCATATTGCTGATGCGATGGGTCATTCTTCATTCCGCCTTTTCTTGCCCACCCTTCGTGGTAGACTTCAGCGGGTATACCATGCGTTGGCGATGCGGCTGCGAGCACGTACATGATCAGGCATTCGTTGTATCCCTCAACAGGGAAATTCATTTCCCATTGATATTCCGGTGACCAATGCCAGTAAAGAACGTTCTGATTGTTTTTCCTGTGCCAGTCGAACTCAACTTCCTTCCAAAGTTTATCGATACGTGAGGCGAGGGATTTTTCCGCGTCGTTTCCATTCTTAAAGTATTCCCTCACGCAAAGAAGACCCTGGAGGAGGAATGAAGATTCTACAAGGTCGCCTCCGTTATCTTTTTTGCCGAAGGGTTTTACTTTACCTGTTTCGCCGTCCCACCAATGGGGCCATACGCCGTGAAAACGATCCGCTTTCTCGAGCCATCCTACAAAGTGCGTCAGGCGTTCCAAACCTTGTTGTCTTGTGATGAAGCCGCGTTCTATGCCAACGAGGATTGCCATGACGCCAAAGCCTGTTCCTCCGGACGTCACCACGTGTTTATCGTTGTCGGGATATTCATTGTCCACATGGTATCTTTCCCTGGCAGCGCCGGAAGTTGGCTCTGCTCCGTCCCAGAAGTATTGGAAGGTTCTGTATTGTGTTAATGTCAATAGAGAGTCGTCGCTGATGGAAGCATCCGAACTAACGGAGTCGCTGGACGCCGTGGTGGTGCTGCTTTTTGAAGATGGCGCACACATCCAGAGAACGAATGCGAGGCAGAGGAAGGATGGAATCTTCATTAGTTAAACTTTAATATTGAAAGCCAAGCTTTGTTAAGCCGCTTTGTATTTCCGGTGCAGACATAAACAGATCCCAGAGCAGACCTGATCTGTGATTTTCGATCATAACTATGATCGGGCCCTGATCAATAGCGAGATAGGAATTTGCTGTCCAGCCTTCGGTTAGGTTGAATGCATCGTAAAACCCATACTCGCCCCACATCCGGTCCCCGAGCGAGTAGTAAAAGAATTTGAGCGCTTTCATCGATTCCTCCGGTGTATATGGAAAAGACGAGAGTGCCGCCGTAGGTGTGATAACTCCAAGATCATTTGTCGGTGAATGAGCCGAATAACCCCGGTGGTTGTCACTGGCTGTCAATCCCCAGTTCTCGTCGCTGTATCCAATCCAGTTTTTTGGATTTGCTTTCGCGTAAGCCTGATTGATGAGTGTGTGATTTACATTTTGCGTCCAGTAGTTGGCGTATTGATCTGAAAGGTTTCGCGGGTCAAGCCCGAGGAACGAGTAATGAGCGAAGAAGAGGGGACCTCCGTAGTCATCGCCCAGCGGAAGGGTTATACCGTAGAAGCTTTTGCCGTTTTGTATCGCTCCATTGCGTGCGTAACCGAGATGGTAAGCCGAGGCGGGGATGGAATGCGTCGGCGAGGAGGCAGCAAGCACATACGCGATCATAGTTTCATTGTTGCCGCGAAGCTGGTGATTCATGACCCACTCCTTATCAGGAGACCAGTGCCAGTAAAGCACGTCCTGATTGTCGCGAGTGTACCAGTCCCATTCGACGCCTTCCCACAACACGTTGATGCGATCTATCAGCGCACTTTCAGTCGGATCGCTTTCATCGAGGTATTGCCGGAAAGTGATAAGGCCTTGAACAAGGAAAGCGGTCTCGACGAGATCGCCACCGTTGTCGTTCGAGCTGAAAGGAATAACAGCTCCATTTGTTCCATCGATCCAGTGTGACCACGCACCGTGAAAGCGATCCGCGTCCTCGAGAAAATCAAGAACCTTCTCGAGGTGAGTTAATCCCTGGGCGCGCGTGATAAAATTTCTTTCTATTCCAACAATTAAGGCCATAAGTCCGAAGCCGGATCCGCCACTCGTGACGAGGTTGCCCGACGAGTTTCTTTCACGGGCCATACCGCTTACGGGCTCAGCGAAATCGTAGAAGTATTTTAATGTTTGTTTTTGGACGAGGGTAAGGAGCTCGTCATCAGGAATGACAGGATATTTTGGTGTTGGATCGTACGTGGTGACCAACTTCAATGCGTACCCGGTTCTCAGTGTTCCTCCTGATTTTGAACGCAGGCTTGTTGCAATATCCAGCGTGTAGCTGGTGAGATATAGAAGGTCAGCCTTTGGCGTAAGTGTGACTGTGCTGTCATTATTAGCGAAAACAAATTCCGTTTCGACGAGCGTTCCATTTCTTCGGAGGGTGATGTTCGATGCTGCGGACTCGCGGTCAATCGGAGAGGAAAATTTAATTTTCACCGGTACATCTACAGGGAGTCCACCCTGCGTTCCGGAGTTTTGTTTACCGGCGATTTCGACGCCGCTTACATCGAAGTATGAAATTGGCGCAGGTCCATCGTCGTCGTCGTTGCTATCGCAGGCTGTGAGCCAGACGAGAGATAAAAAACAAAAGAATACTAAAACCGATATCTTCATTCATAAAAAGAAAGAGAAGGGTCATTCTTATGACCCTTCATAACCAAACTTAATTTACCTACCAGCTGTTCCAAGATTATAAAGCGCGGTGATCTCCGCGTCGGAGAGCGATGTATTGAAAACGCGGACGTCATCGAGGAGGGCGGTTGCGAGAACTTGCCAATCCGGTCTTGCAGGAGCATCGTCAAACCCGATCTCACTAGTTGCAAGACTTCCGAATACGGCGCGTGCCGGCGTTCTCATCACGAGTGGTCCGGTGTTCTCACCGCGGTCGCTGTATGCACCGATAGACGTCCCGTTGCCAAAGATTTCCAGCTTGTGCGTGGTACCATTGAAACGCACTACGAAGTGAGCCCACTGTCCTGCAGCCTTAAAGACACCTACAGGAGGATTGCCGCGGGGATCTGGTCTGTTGTCCTGTCCGTTCGTAGAACCGTCTCCGTTAAGAGACATGTAGTTCGTCTTAAGAACCAACGTGTCGCCTACTGGACCAGATGCCGGGAACCAACCTGTTTCAGCGCTTAGACTAAGGTTACCCCAGAAATCCGTGGTTGCGTCGGGGAATATACCGAAGTATGTACTGAAGGCAGAACCGTTGTTCTTGATGTTCACCCACATGCTCACTGTGTAATTGCCAAGCGAGTTTGCTCCTCCGATGGCGGAAATTGATGGATAAACCAGTGCGCCGGCATTCAGATTTAGTGCCTTTCCAATTTGTCCGTCCGCAAATCCCACAGAGCCAAAAGTACCATCAGGCGCAGTTCCTGATTTCTCTTCATTGTTTGTGTCGTCGAAAGTCCAATGCGCCACAAGGTTGTCTTTAGCAACCTCATTCGAGCTGTTGTATCCGTCGATCGGGGGAAGTCCTTTGTCATCATCGTTGTCGCAGGAAGCGACAAAAGTGAGACCCGCAATCGCTGCACATGCATACAAATAATTCAATGCTTTTTTCATTTTGATTAAGGTTAAATGTCAATTCTGATTTCTATAAGTATTTCGTGATTCTGCAGGTGATCCCCTGACGTCTGTATTCAATTTCATATGCTGGTAGTTTAATAGTTTGGGTTTTGTTCAAGTTTACCTCCGCTCAGGAGTATCTGGGAATTCGGGATAGGCAGCAACTCGTGCTTGCCACTCTGGAAATTCGTCTTCCCTGCAGCGTGCATCACCTCCTCCGCGCGTCCCTGCCGCACAATGTCCCAGAATCGATCGTGCTCCATCGCGAGCTCGACTCTGCGTTCATGCCATACGTCGTCGAGCGTGACAGATTCCACTTCATCAAGACCGGCACGTTCGCGAAGTGCAGAAAGTCGGGCCGCGGGATCGCCCATGCCGAGCCTTACGCCCGCCTCCGCGTTCATCAACAGTACATCTGCATACCTCAGGATTTTAATGTTCTTTGGACGGTCTTTATCCTGAGGGATCGCGTACGTTTCCTTTTCCCTGCTGGTGTATGCCTTGTAGTTGTAGTAAAGATTCTGGACAGAGTCTGAACTTGGAACGCGGAACCCGTCCCAAAGAACAGTCCCCTTATGCGTACCCGAATTATCGATGATAATGACCGTTGCATCCTTCCTGAGATCACCGGGTTCATATTCGTTCAACAAACTTTGTGACGGGTTATTGAATCCCCAGCCCAGATCATCCCATCCGCCTTTCCCCCCGGAACGCGGTCCTTGCGGTGCGGTATAATTATCGACCTTAAGGTTTGCGTTATTAAACTTCCCGGTTTGAATTTCAAAGATGGACTCGATACTGTTATCGCCGGCCTGGCGCCAGATAGTTGCATAGTCCGGCAACAGATCATACTGTCCGGATGAGATGACTTCTTCAGTTAATTCATAGACTGCGTTCCATTCGCCGCGGTACATCTGAACTTTGGCCAAAAGGCTTTGCGCTGCACCCCTCGTAGCGTGGCCGGATACTGCCTCCGAACGCAATGGTAAATTATCTATGGCGAATTGGAGATCGGCAATGATGCTCGCATAGGTTTCATCTTTTGTCGCGCGCGTTTGAAACGTCGGATCCGTATTAGCAT
>JAEYXN010000310.1 GCA_023431285.1 Bacteroidota bacterium | reverse complement strand
CTTCTTCTTTTGTTCACTCAACGTAAAGAATCCAGAGCCATCAGCCGCCCACGCAATCCCCTCTCCTTGTGGTTCCTTTTCATAAGAAACTTCCTTTGGTTCTGTTTTCAGTAGTGAGATAAAGTCGAGGCCCTGTGTATTCTCCCAGTGATAGATCGTCTCATAGTTTTTCATCAGAATATCTCCGGTGCCGTTCTGATAATCTGCCGCGACTATCTCTCCGAATGGAAGCGTATGAACTTTCTTTGCTGTTGAAGTTTCCTTTACCGACTGCGGGAACGGCAAAGTATAAACACTCACCTGCGACTCCCGCTTCGAAACAAGGTAAAGATCTTTCGTCTTTGAATCTAACAATAACGCTTCGGAGTCCTTCATGCCGTCTTCGAGTCGAAATGTAATCTTATCCACCGCTGATACTTCAACACGGGATTCATTCCCCAGCTTGGGCTCAGCAAAACGATAGACAATCTTGTCGGGATACTGCGCATCGTTATCTCCAATGTCACCGACATACAGGTAAGTCACGTTGGCTTCAGGGCCTGGCCCTATCGCGACGTCTTCCCAATCACGGTTCGAGATTCCGGATAAAGAAACCGTCAACTTAATATTGAGCTCCTTGTCGATGAGATAAACCTCGGCAGGATTTCCTTTGTCGTTATGTGTCCACAACATGCCCGGGTTAGCCACACTGGCAACGAGCCCGGAGGATTCCTTAAGCGTTTTGTTATTGTGTTCCGCCCGACGTTGGCCCTCACCGAATTTTGTGGACCGCTGACCGGCGGCTTTTTCTTTGCAGCTCATCAGGAGAACGGCAATCATGTATGGCAGCAGAAACTTTAGTTTCATGATAATAGTCTTTTAATTGTTTGATCTGCCTTCAAGGTGGCAGTTGAATCCGGAAGAATATGGGAAATTACACCAGGCACCAGCGTGTTCCCAAATGTTTCCTGAATTTCACCGTACTTTTGGAACAAATTCGAAGACGCCGGAATGAAAGTATTGATCATCGAAGACGAGAACGACCTTCGGGACGTGATGGTAAGGTCGCTCCAGAAAGAGATGTTTATTGTAGAAGCTGCCGCCGACTTCCAGGCCGCAAACGACAAGATCAGCGGGCATGATTACGATTGTATTCTCCTTGATATTATGCTCCCCGGCGGAAGCGGCCTCACCATCCTGGAAGAACTTCGCAAACTGAAAAAACAGGATAGCGTTATCATCATCTCTGCCAAGAATTCTGTTGATGACAAAGTGAAAGGGCTAAACCTTGGTGCGGATGACTATCTCGCCAAGCCATTCCATCTCGCCGAACTCACTGCCAGAGTAAAATCCGTTGTGAGACGTAAGAAAAGCGATGGGAACATGGTCATCGAAATACAGAACCTGAGCATCAACCTCGACGAACGCAGTGCCTCAGTCGATGACACTCCTATCATCCTGAATCGCAAAGAGTTCGACATTCTCTCCTATTTCGCGGCGAACAAAAATCGTCTTATCAACAAGACAGCCCTTGCAGAACAGATCTGGGGTGACTACATCGATCAGGCCGATGACTTTGAATTCATATATTCTCAGATAAAAAACCTTAGAAAAAAACTGAAAGACTCGGGAGCCGCTGTTGAAATTCAGGCCGTCTACGGATTGGGTTATAAATTCGTTGAATCTTGAAACTGCTTAATCATACTCTTTCCTATTTGTCCGTCACCTTCCTTGTTGTGATCGGTGTGTGGGGCGCGCTGTTTTACTTCAGCATGCTCGACGAAATCTACGACAGTATTGATGATGGCCTGGAAAATTCAAAGGTATTGATCATTCAAAAAGCACAGACTGACAGCTCGGTCTTCAGCAGAACAGACTTCATGGAGAGCAATTATGCCATCCATAAGATCTCGAAAGAACGCGCATTAAGTTATCGCGAAACCTATTTGGATACCACATTGTACATGGTCAATGAAGAAGATTATGAACCTGTGCGGATCTTGAAGACCGCGTTCCGATCGAGGACCGGCGACTACTACGAGCTGCATGTCGTTTCGTCGATGGTGGAAGAGGATGATCTGATTGAAAGCCTGTTGTACTGGGTGATCTACCTTTACATTATCCTCCTTGGAAGCGTTCTTCTCATCAACAACATCCTTCTTAAAAAAATATGGAAGCCTTTTTACTCTATCGTGGAAAGGGTCAGGAGCTTCAGCCTGGAATCGCCTAACGTACCTCCTCCCGTAGAAACTAAAGTCAGTGAATTTAAGATTCTTAACGACTCTGTAACATCATTGCTTAACCGGTCACTGGCAACCTTCAACAGTCAAAAGCAATTCATTGAAAACGCCTCCCACGAACTGCAGACTCCTCTGGCAATTAGCATCAACAGACTCGAGCTGCTTGCGGAAAAGGAATCCATGTCGGAAGGTGATCTCCACGAAGTCTCTTCGGTAATCCAATCTCTCGAGCGCCTGGTGCGCCTGAACAAGACTTTACTCCTGCTTTCGAAGATTGATAACCGTCAGTTCCCGGATCAAAGTCAGGTCAACATGAATGAGATTGCAGATCGTGTTGTTGCTGACCTTTCAGAGCTGGCAGAATACAAATCCGTGACGGTAAAAAAAGTTTACGCTGGAACATTGACCAGGAACATGAACCCGGAGCTGGCATCCACCATGATCCTTAATCTGCTGAAGAACGCCATCATCCATAATGTGGAGCGTGGGGAGGTGGTTATCACTATTGAGCCTTCGCAGATCAGGATTGACAACACCGGCCCGGAAAAACCGCTGGATGGTTCGCAGATCTTCAAACGATTCTATAAACACACTGCGTCCACACATTCAACAGGACTTGGTCTTTCCATCGTAAAATCCATCGCCGATTACTATGGATTAACAGTACGCTATCAGTTTAATGGCCGGCATGAATTTATTATAGACACAATGTAATGCACGTCGGACATGATTGTTAGTCAGGCGACCATGCAATGCACGGAGATTCCAAATTGTTTCCGGTTTCAGGAGATAGTTTAGCAAAACATTTTAAACCAAAATTGAAAGAAATGAAAAACACATTCTTGATTGCGGCAGCGGTAGCTCTTTCAACAGCCGTCAGTGCCCAGGACATTAACCAGAAGGACGTCCCTTCAGTAGTACTTAATGCGCTTCAGTCGATGCACTCCAATGCCACCGGTGTGGAATGGGAACGTGAAGGTGACCTTTACAA
>JAEYXN010000314.1 GCA_023431285.1 Bacteroidota bacterium | reverse complement strand
GTAACAGGTAGCAAGTAGCAGGTAACAGGTTGCAAGTCAGCCAGTCGGCCGGGTGGCCGGTCATGGTGGAGTCTTAATGATGGGGGTGTTCTGCTCCTCGGGTATATCAATTTGTGCTGGCGGGTGGGGCTGAGGCAGTAGCAGGTAGCAAGTAGCAGGTAGCAGGGTAACAAGAGAGGGCTGTTATCTTCGTCTGACAACCTTCTACGAAAGCAAACACTCTATCATGGAAGACACACATGTCTGGCTGTCTGGCTGTCTGGCTGCCTGGCTGACCTGTTCTGTGTCGCGAGACCGCATAAGTAATTCCGTCTATCCACACTATGCTGTGCCGACTTAGCTGGCGGGGCGCGTCCCTACGGGCTGGTCCGTTACAAGGCCTCGCCCGACGCGCGGTCCCTCACGCGGCTGCGGGCTTTTCACTTCCATCCCTCGCGCGGGTGTTCTCTTCGAAAATCGTTCTCGCCAGATCCACTAAGCTGCTACCTGTTTCCGGCTACCGGTTACCTGCACCTGCTACCAGGCACATGCTGTAAAAGAAGTTATCCCTGAATGTGTGAGATCAATGTAGACCGAAAATTGCCCGGTCCTCCGTAAACAATTTCCCTGCTTAGTGGTTTATTTGCTGACCGAATGCACATGCACCACTTATTTCTATTCGTACCCTCATTTTTGATATGTTTTTCTGTAGCCGCTCAAACCGGAAAAGTCAGCGGTACCATTTCCGACCGGGTGAGCAATGAACAGATTCCGTTCGCGAATGTGGTTATACAAGGAACGACAACCGGTACATCTGCAGATGTGGATGGAAAGTACGTACTCGAGGGACTTGAACCCGGTGAATACAATCTCGAAGCATCAGCGGTAGGTTTTAAGAACGAAGTCGTGTTCGAGGTGCAGGTTACCAATGCCCGAACTGCGGTGGTGAATTTCAAGCTTGAAGAAGAGTCCAAACAACTTGAGGCCGTTGAAGTCACCGCGACAAACAATTTCTTTAAGCCTGATGAATCCCCTGTCTCTCTGCGTACGATAGGCACAACAGAGATCAAGCGGACTCCCGGCGGAAACAGGGACATCTCGAAAGTAATTCGCTCATTGCCAGGGGTCGCCGCGCCTCCGTCGTTTCGTAATGATATCATAATACGGGGAGGCTCTCCCAGTGAGAACACTTTCTATCTGGATGGTATTCAGATACCGGTGATCAATCATTTTCAGACGCAGGGATCATCGGGAGGACCAGTGGGAATAATTAATGTGGATATTCTCCGTGAGGTCAACTTTTACTCTGGAGCATTTCCCTCCAATCGCGGAAATGCGCTCAGCTCAGTTTTTGATTTTCAATTGAAGGATCCCCGGCAGGACAAATGGACATTCAACGGCGTTGTGGGCGCTACAGATCTTGGGATCACTCTTGAAGGACCTGTAAGCGAGAAGTCTTCCCTTGTGTTTTCTGCACGACGATCATATCTCAAATTCCTTTTTGGAGTACTTAATCTTCCGTTTCTCCCGGTATACAACGACTTTCAATTTAAGTATAAATGGAACCTGTCGGACAGAAGCCGGCTTACACTTATAGGGATCGGCGCAATAGATGACTTTGAATTGAACTTCGACGCTCCCGATAGGGCGGAAAACGAAGCTGAACGCGAAGAGGCGCTGTACACATTACGAATCCTGCCTGTTTCTACACAATGGAATTATACTACCGGCTTAAAGTATGAACGCTTCCGGAAGAATGGCGCGACCACTGCTGTGATCAGTACGAACAAGCTGAATAACGAAGCTGTGAAATACCGCGACAACGACGAGTCTGACGCTTCGAATCTCCTTCAGAGATATCAATCACAGGAAACAGAATACAGATTACGCGTTGAAGATTATTTTACTTCGGGCGTTTTCAGGACAAACATCGGATTGTCACTCGAAAAAGGAATGTATAACACTTCTGAGTACGGAAAAATCGTGACGCAGCAAGGCCCTGTCATCCGGGACTATGACTCACGTCTTTCCGTAAATAAGTGGGGACTGTTTCTCCAGACAAGTGCAAGTCTTGCTTCGGAGCGCCTGGTTCTGTCTGCAGGAATCCGGGCCGACGCCAACGATTACTCTTCGGAAATGAAGAACCTGCTGGATCAGTTATCGCCCCGATTCTCTGCAGCCTATAAACTCACGCAGTCACTCTCATGGAATTTTAACTCAGGCATTTATTATCAGCTTCCTCCGTATACTGTGCTTGGATTCCGCGAAGGGGGAGAGCTGGTAAACCGTTCAAACAACGTTACCTATATCCGCAATTCTCATGTCGTCACAGGACTGGAAGTCAACCTGAAAAGGAATGCACGTATTACTCTTGAAGGATTCTATAAGAAATACTCTCAATATCCGTTCCTGCTGGAAGATTCAATTTCACTTGCAAACCTCGGTGCTGATTTCGGAACCATTGGTAACGCTCCCGTGAACTCAACTTCCGAGGGACGGAGCTACGGAGCAGAACTGCTCTTTCAGCAGAAGTTGTTTGATGGCTATTATGGATTATTGTCGTACACGTGGGTGCGCAGTGAATTTACCGATCGAAATGGAAAGTATGTTCCCTCATCCTGGGACTATAACCATCTGATCAGTCTTACAGGCGGTAAGCGAATGAAGAACAACTGGGAAGTGGGGTTCCGCTTTTTATTTAGTGGCGGTCCTCCTTTCACGCCATACAATGTCAGCGAAACAATCCGCAGGGATAACTGGGATATCAGGCCTTATGCGCTTCCGGATTATGAAAGACTTAATACCGATAGGATCGGTGCTTTCCATCAGCTGGATGTTCGCATCGACAAGAAGTATTTCTTCAGAAAATGGAGTCTTGATATTTATGTCGATATCCAGAATGCTTACGGATTTAAGTCGAAGTTTCAGGATAACATTGATGTGCAGCGCGATGCTTCAGGAACCCCGGTCGTTGATCAGGCTAATCCGCAGTTCTACCTGCCGAAGTTTGTTCAAAACACTTACGGAACGGTCCTTCCGTCGATCGGGCTGATTGTCGAACTCTAAGTAAAATAACCCGGGTGGCTTTTGCGTCACCACATTTATGCGCCGATTCTTCAGGAACCTTCTGATACTGGTAGTCTTTGTCGGATTGGGAATTTACCTTTTTATGCAACAAGCTTCGTTCGGAAAACTTCCTGCGGGAAGCAGACTTTCCAGGGTTCAGTCTTCTCCAAATTACGTGGATGGGAAGTTCAGGAACATCATGCCTACTTCCACATTGGCGGAAGGGGTTTCGTATTTCACGATGTTGCGTGAATTCTTTGGTAAAGGTGTCGATCGCGAGCCCTTGAATGATATCCCTTCGGTGAAATCAGACCTGAAGGCAGTGACCGGTCCGCTTACCATAGTTTGGTTCGGTCATTCGTCGTACCTCATCCACGTGAATGGAAAGAATATTCTTGTGGATCCTGTTTTGAGTACACGAGCCTCACCCGTCGGTTTTGCGGGTGCGCGCAGTTATCCGGGAACTATGATCTATACGGCGGAAGACTTTCCCGCGTTGGATGCCATCATTCTTACGCATGATCACTACGACCATCTTGACTATAAGAGTATCCTTGCCCTGAAGGAAAAGACTGCGCATTTCTATGCGCCGCTGGGAGTTGGTGAACACCTTGAATACTGGGGTGTTAATACCGATAAGATTTCGGAATTGGACTGGTGGGATAGCAAGACCTTGTTTGATAACACAGAGTTAATCGCAACCCCGGCGCGGCACTTCTCCGGGCGTGGTTTCACCAGGGACAAGACACTCTGGGCTTCTTATGTGCTCAGGGTAGGTGATCAGCGTGTGTTCATTGGCGGCGATTCTGGTTATGATGGAAGTTTTGGTGTTATCGGAGAGAGGTATGGACCCTTTGATATTGCCATTCTGGAATGCGGTCAGTATGACAGGAAGTGGCCATTGATCCATATGATGCCGGAGCAAACCGTTCAGGCCTCCGTTGATCTGAAAGCGAAGGTGCTGATGCCGGTACACTGGGGAAAGTTTACATTGAGTGTTCATCCGTGGAGAGATCCCATCACGCGTGCTGTAAAAGTGGCGGATAGGCTGGGAGTTAGCGTCGCGACACCGAAGATCGGAGAGAAGGTTGTCGTTGGTGATGACGTCCACTGGGAGCGGTGGTGGAAGTAACCTTGTTACCTCGTCGCTTCAACTTCTTAGAATATTTTCGGAATTCAGATACAAACTCCGTTTTCAGTTAGATAGACTTGCCTTTCACGGGCTTTTCAGGTCACGGAGGTTGCTTCATCTCATTGAACATGAGGACTCATGCCGTTGTGTACGACCCTTGTCCCGACATTGGTTGCACAGAACAAATTAGTTTTCTAGATTGGGAGGCTTAAAATTCAACAGCACTTCTTTAAATGGACAACTCGGGGTACAGGTCTCGAAACTGGTTCGGACGCACTGGAAAGGACGGTTTTATCTACAGAGCCTGGATGAAAAACCAGGGCATTCCTTCACATGAATTTGATGGACGCCCTGTTATAGGAATATGTAACACATGGTCGGAGCTCACTCCTTGCAACGCGCATTTTCGCGAGCTTGCGGAATCAATAAAACATGGTGTTTATGAGGCCGGGGGATTCCCGGTGGAGTTCCCGGTGATGTCATTAGGAGAAACGCTGATTAAGCCCACTGCCATGCTGTACCGGAATCTCGCCAGTATGGATGTAGAGGAGTCTATTCGTGCAAACCCTGTTGACGGTGTGGTGCTGATGTGTGGTTGTGATAAAACAACGCCATCGCTGGTAATGGGCGCGTGTAGTGTCGATATTCCATCGATAGTGATCTCAGGAGGACCGATGTTGACCGGGAAATTCCAGGGTAAAGATATCGGTACCAGTGACGTGTGGCGCTTCAACGACGCGGTACGCTCAGGTCTGATGGATCAGGATCAGCTCGTGATGGCCGAAGCCAGCATGTGCCGCAGTCGCGGTCATTGTGCGGTCATGGGGACTGCCTCGACTATGGCTTCGATGGTTGAGTCACTCGGATTATCGCTGCCTCACAACGCTGCGATTCCCGCAGCTGATGCGCGACGCAAAGTGCTTGCACATCTTACCGGAATGCGTGCTGTTGAGATGGTGAAGAGCGACCTTCGTTTAAGTAAGGTGCTCACACGAGAAGCATTCGAAAACGCAATCATGGTCAATGCGGCCATTGGTGGTTCAACTAATTTTATCATACATCTTCTTGCTATCGCCGGAAGGATCGGTGTGGAGCTCAACCTCGAGGACTTCGACCGTTTGTCAAAGAATGTACCCCTCGTTGCAAATCTCCAGCCTTCAGGGAAATACTTCATGGAGGATCTGTATTACGCAGGTGGAATACCTGCTGTGATGAAGGAACTTGATAAGTTTCTGCACAAGGATATCGTTACCGTAAGTGGTAAGACTGTGCGCGAGAATTATCAGAATGAAGGAGTGTATAACAGGGAGGTGATCGCTACTGTAGAGTCTCCGTTCAATCCACTTTCCGGAGTCGCTGTACTGAAAGGAAATCTTTGTGAGAATGGTGCTGTGGTGAAGCCATCCGCGGCAAGCCCTCATTTACTTGTACATCGCGGGAAAGCTGTGGTGTTCGAAGACATTGATGACTTCAAAGCACGTATCGACGATCCTGGTCTTGACGTAGACGAAACAAGTGTGCTGGTTATGAAGAACGTCGGGCCGAAAGGATATCCAGGTATGCCTGAAGTCGGAAATATGAGTATTCCTACGAAGCTTCTGGCGAAAGGTATCACTGATATGGTGCGTATCTCGGACGGCAGGATGAGTGGTACCGGATTTGGTACGGTGATCCTGCACGCGTCTCCTGAGGCGGCTGTCGGTGGTAACTTCGCGGTGGTACAGAGCGGCGACATGATTTCTCTTGATGTTCCAAACAGAACCATAACGCTTGAGGTGAGTGATGAAGAGTTGGCGAAGCGTAAAGCGCAGTGGAAGCCACGTGTAAAATTCCAGGAGCGCGGATATGTTCACCTTTATCAGACGCACGTAGAGCAGGCGCATCTCGGCGCAGACCTTGACTTCCTGAAAGGAACTTCAGGAAGTGAAGTGAGCCGTGACTCTCACTGACGCGTCCACGTCTTTTTTTCGGAACCCAAACGCGCAAGGTAATGCTCCACAGAGATAAAGTTGCAGTGATTACGGGAGCGGGTCAGGGGATCGGGCTCGAGATTGCGAGAAGACTTATTGCGAGTGGTGCGCGCGTAATTATCAATGATACTGACGGGGACCTTTGTGCATCGGCCGCAGCCGAGCTCGGCAAGAACTGTCGTGCTGTGGCGGGTGACGCAAGCTCGCCGGAGGTGATTGATCTTCTCGTTGATAGTGCGGTTTCCGTTTTTGGTAGTCTTGACATTGCTATTGCCAACGCGGGTGTTACCCTGTTCGGGGACTTTCTACAATACCCCAGAGAATCTTTTTCACGTGTGCTGGAAGTGAACCTTGCCGGAACATTCTTCCTTGCGCAGGCTGCAGTGAAGCAGATGAAACTTCAGGGAAAGGGAGGGAGCCTGTTGTTTACGTCTTCTGTGACGGCGCATCAGGCCCACAAGAATCTTGCGGCTTATGGAATGACGAAAGCTGCAATCGAGATGCTGGCTCGCAATCTTGTGATTGAAGTATCTTCATTCGGGATTAACGTGAATGCTATTGCTCCTGGTGCTACTCTCACGCAGCGCACGCTGGAAGATCCTGATTATACCAGTACATGGTCGCGACTCACACCGATGGGCCGCCCTGCGTCTGTTGAGGATATTGCCAGTGCTGCATTGTTTCTCGTTTCTGATGAGGCTCGGCAAATCACGGGACAGACGCTGATTGTTGATGGTGGGTGGACGTGTATTAGTCCGTCGCCGTACAGGTAGCACGTAACAAGTAACAAGTAACAAGTAACAAGTAACAAGTAGCAAGTTGCAGCGGGCCCACATTGGGGTAAGGTAACTTCGCTCTCACACTGTTCCTCACTCTGGTTCAAAGTGGCAGGTAGCAGGTAACAAGTAGCAGGTAACAGGTAACAAGTAACAAGTAACAGCGGGCCCACGTTGGTTAGGGTATCTTCGCTCTGACACTGTTCCTCACTCTGATTCAACTTGGGGTAGCGTACTTTCGCTCTCACACTGTTCCTCACTCTGATTCAAGTAGCAGGTAACAAGTAACAAGTAGCAGGTAACAAGTAACAAGTAACAAGTAGCAAGTAACAGGTTGACCGGTTAGCATGTGTCTTATGAGAAAACGTTTACTCTGGGGCGCCGCGGCGTTAGGACTATTATTCCTGATATGGAATATGGGGCGTCAGCATGTTGACGGGGTAAGATCTGAGAAGGAATGGTACCTGTCGGAGTTAGGGTTCGATTTTTCGGGAGTGGTGGATAGCGCTGAGAAAAAAGGACAAGCTCTCTTTCATGTAAGGCATGGTAAGTTGGATACGGAGAGAGAAAACGTTTTGAAGAAGGAACTCAGGTTTAATGGAATGCTCGATCTGTTCATATATCGCGCTGATGGTAAGTCAGACATGATGCTTCCAGACGAGGCTGGGGTGCGGAAGGGTGACAGCGTTTATGTCAATTCTCAGTTGAAGATTGCACGGTTCTTCAGGAATGACACAATGATATATGAGCGATCTTTGCTGAAGTCTCTCAGAGGACGGCCATTTTGATGTCGTTGCAACCTTAGGATGGTTATACAAGAAAGATTTTGCAAATTGTAAACTGTAAACAGGGTTTTAAGAGTAAAGTTAACGCCGCTAATATGGCACTGCTTCCTCCCAAAGTCTTATCAAAGCAAAACACTAACCTGTTGATGTTGGTGGCCATGATGATTCTCTGCGGGATCACCGTCGGATTGGACCTTGTGTTTTCCCGTTGGCAGAATACCTCGTTCTACCTCTCAGAATCTCTTCTGTTCAGCACGTTCTGGCTCCTGTTTGTTCCTATCCTGCATGCCCAGATAACGATCACACGCAGGTCAACGCCTGCCCTTGCTCTGGCGCTGATGACTCCAGCCTGCACTGCCATTCATCTGTTTGCATATCCGGCGTTGATCTGGATCCTGTCGAAATTGTTCTTTTATCACACCTTCGACTATTGGCAAACCTTTAACTTCGTTCTCACCGCCTATGGCATCAAGGCATTAATCATATACAGCCTGCCGTATGCGATATCACTGTTCTACAGGAATCGCCGCTCCGTCGATGCTGACACTTCCGGGCATCTTACCACGGATCAGCCACCTGCGTCTATGCTGGTGTCAGATTCGAACAATAGAAAGATATCTGTTCGCATCAGCGAGATCCTCTATTTCTCCGCGAATTCTCCTTACGTGAATGTTCACCACCCGACAAAAAAGTATCTTCAGACCGGAACGCTTAAATCTATGGAACAGCAACTGGAAGGACTTTCATTTGTGAGGATTCATAAGTCATGCCTTGTCAACGTCCGTTTTGTTGAAGCTTACCAATCAAGACTGAATGGTGACTATGATGTCACGCTCGCGGATGGGACCTCACTCAGGGTCAGCCGGAACTACGCAACCGCATTCAGGCAGGCGCTCGAACGTCTTCATCAGGTTAAATCAAAATAACCTCGTCTTACCGCTGTTCCTGGTTTTTTCATTTGACAAGTGGATAACTTGGTCGAAAAAGTCTATTATGAATAAGATCATTCTGCCATTGTTGTTGTCTGCCTGCGTATTTATTTTCTTTAGTTGTGAAGGGCAAAATGAAAACTCTTCAATCGTCGTAGTGGGTGGACCTTTTGAAAACCGGGAATGGACTTACGACGGTATGCCTGATGTGACGAATGCCACTGACACGAGTGCTTGTTGGAAACAGGAAGGACCGAAGTTGTTGCTGACAGGAACCGTTTATCATGCCGACGGTAGGACTCCCGCAACGGGTGTGCTGTTGTATTATTATCACACCAACACAGAAGGTAGGTATGTCCATAAGGCAGAAGTGCCCGGAAGTATGGCTCCCAACCATCTGGGGCAGACCCATGGCTACATCAGGGGTTGGGTGAAGACAGATCAGAATGGCAGGTATTCAATCTACACGGTTAGACCCGGTGTTTACCCTACAAGGGACGAGCCGGCGCATGTTCACGTCACTGTGAAGGAACCTAATGAGATCAGTGAATACTATCTCGACAGCTTTGTTTTTGACGATGATGAACTGCTCACTTCGAAAGAACGAAATAAGTTATCCAACAGAGGAGGGAGCGGTGTCGTCAGATTAGTAGAGCAAGATGGCCTCCTGATTGGCGAGCGGGACATCATTCTTGGATTGAACATACCAGACTATCCAGATAAGAAAATAAGTGTTCGTCATTCAGGGAAAGCAATTGGTGAAGATGTTTCCTCCTTCATGCCGTTTCATGCCTGGGGCCCCGACAGAGGAACAAGAACATGTCCGGTTTGCAAGTACGGTTGGTACCACGGTGTTCTTTACTTTGTCGGAAATCAGCCCCACTGGACAGACATAAAACAATGGCTGCAGTTTCTTGAAGCTGAAAGCAAGGTCAGGGAAAAGTATTTGAAGGTTTATTTCATTTATGGGAATGAGGAAAACTATGAAAAGAGTCGCCGGGAAGAAGAGTTGGCAGATGTAGGAAGGGAGTTGGGTTTGAAGTATGTGGCGCTCACATTTGTTCCTTCTTTTCGCGATAGTGAGTCTGAGATAAATTTAATCAGAATAGATCCTGATGCACAGAATACATTTCTGATTTACAAACGAAGCAGGGTCATTGCAAGCTTTGTGAATCTTAAGGCCGGCGAAGAAAGTTTTCAGGAGGTAAGAAGGACATTGGATGAGAGTATCAATGATTACTTCAAATTCGCAAAACCTGATTTCAGGAAGCAATGACGGTTACGAACTTCGTATTGGTTGTCCAAAAACTGAAGGATTACCGCAACAGCTTCGCAACGTCCCTCGCAACAAGTTCCGTATAGGATAAAAGCAAGCTACGAAGACCGAAGGATCCGTATAGGTTTCGTATAGGAAGACTGGACAGAGAACGTGACTAAAAATTAGCCCGGTCGCGGTTCCGCATCGCGTTCTTTAATCTGATTTGCTTTTACTTTGTCTTTCACGCTTTCGCAGAATCTTCTCCTGGAAGTTGGGCTTAATCTCGGTTTCGTATTATCTTCATTTTTCGAACCTTTGCTCTATGCTGAAACACTTCGTCCTCACGGCAGTGCGAAATCTTTCGCGCAACAAGTTATTTACATTCATTAACGTTCTGGGTTTATCTGTAGCGTCAGGAGTGTTTCTGGCCCTCGTGAGCTACGTGCTGTTTCATTTCAGCTTTGATAAGTTCTTCTCCGATGCAGACAGACTATACCGCATTGATTATTTTGAATACCACGAAGGTAAACCTGTCCTGCAGACCTCACGCACACATTCCCGCACAGCACTGATCGTTCACGATTACGTTCCCGAGATCGAAGCCGTGACCCGTATCTACAATGAAAAAGCATATGTCTGGACAGAAGATGTGAAACTGGTTGATCAGAATATGCTGTTCGCGGATAGTTCATTTCTGAAGGTGTTTAACCTTGAAATATTAAAAGGGTCGGATCGCTCCCTGGAGGCACCTTTGTCTGTCATGATCTCCAGATCACAGGCAGAAGTATATTTTGGTGACCAGGATCCGATGGGGAAGACCTTATTCTTCAATGAGAGGCTTCCGTTTGTCGTGACAGGAGTATTCGGGGATATCCCCGCAAGCAGTTCGATCGACTACGATTTTCTTGTATCATGGTCAACAATGTATTACTACGGATGGAATCATCGCGATGGGGATTTTTCTAATCCAGCTTCATTTACTTTTGTTAAGTTGAAAGAGGGCACCTCCGACATCGATGGAATAAACAAAAGACTGGAGGCCCTCGCGATGGACCATATTACCACGCTGAAGAATCGCGGCCATACCGCGCGATATGCTCTTCGTCCATATACGTCGCTCCACCAGATCAGCGGACTCTCATCCGAGATTAAACCTGGTGTCAATCCTACGCTCCTTTATGCCTTACTTTCTCTTGGAGTGTTTGTTCTTGTGGCAGCATGGATCAACTATGTGAATTTGTCTCTTGCAAGATCACTTGATAGAGCTGACGAGATCGGTGTGAGAAAGGTATTCGGTGCCTCACGCACAGTTATTGGCGGACAGTTCCTCGTGGAGGCAATGATGATCTCCGCAGTAACTTTTATTCTCGGATACGGGCTGTTCCGGCTCATCGTCGGTCCGCTAAAACAGTCGATCTTTAACAACGCCGATCTGCTTCCCTCAGACATCCCCCGCTTATGGATCTACTTCCTTGTATTCATCGGCATTACAGCGTTGGTATCATTCTATCCCGCGCATTTTATTTCGAGGTTTAAGCCTGCGCTCATCCTCAAGAATAAGTTCGGTGGAGGAAAAGGAAATGCTAACGTTCTGCAGCAGATACTAATCGTCGTTCAATTGTTTATGGCGATCACCGTTCTTGGTGTCACCATTATCGCCGGAAGGCAGATCGACTTTGCAATGGCTTTTGATACAGGATTTGAAATGGGTCACACTATCACCTTGCGTGGTCCCGCATCTACAAATTCAGATTCTCTCCGCCTGACTCGCTACCGCGCGTTCAGAGATGAAGTGCTGCAGCAGAGTGCCTTTAAATCAGGATCATCATCCTTTAATATTCCCGGAGAGGAAATCCGCTTTCATGACGAGAGCGTCCATGCGGTAGGTTCTGTGAATGAAAAGAACCAATCAGTAAGGGTAATGTGGATTGATGAAGGGTACCAGGAAACCTTTGGAATGACCTTGCTCGCAGGACGAAATTTCCAGGATAATGAAAATCGCAAAGGAACAGTGATGATCAATGAAAGCGCGGCGCGTGCGCTCGGTTATGATAATCCCGCAGACGCTGTAAATACGACGATTCTGAATATTGATCACAATGCCTATACGATCGTCGGAGTATGGAAGGATTATCACCATGAGTCGGTGCGGAAGTCTGTTGATCCTGTCATATTTTACCATCGCCATCCTTTTGAATATGGATACTATTCATTCAAGGTAGAATCTGCCAATATGGAATATCTGTCGCGGTTAAAAGAAATATGGGAAAAGCATTATCCCATAGATCAATTCACTTTCTATTTTATGGACCGTTTCTTCAATGCCCAATATGAATCCGATCTACTCTTCAGAAAACTGCTGAATCTTTTTAGCTTCATCTCTTTGGCTGTGGCATCCCTTGGTCTGTTCGGAATGGCCACCTTGTCAATGGTAAAGCGCTCAAAAGAGATTGGTATTCGTAAAGTGCTTGGCGCCTCAATTCCGGGAATACTCGTGTTGCTGTCAAAGAAGTATGCACAAGTCATTCTGTTAAGCTGGATGATTGCTTTCCCCGTGACGTTCTACATCATGAACAAATGGCTGACTAATTTCTCTTACAAGATTTCCATTGCGTGGTGGATGATATTGCTTCCGGGTGTCATCGTCTTTCTGTCGACACTCATAACAATATCAATTCAATCCTGGCGAGTCGCCACAGCAAATCCCGTGGACAGTCTAAGAGACTGAGGTGTAACAAAGAGTGAAGTAGTATTCCAGGAGGAGTGATGCGCTCCTCACTTAATACAGCATAGACCGGAAGTCCGGCCGGCCTGCCGACTGACTCCTACTCAATCGATAATAGCTTGATAGGTGAGTACCTTAAACTTCTCGCTAATGCCTCCGTGGATTGTGTTAAACACATTCGTATATAGCACGCCGATCAATTTCTCCTGAGGGTCTGCCCAGTAATGGGTGTTGAATGCGCCACCCCACGTGAACGTTCCAATACTTGATGGTGACTGGTAATCATTCTTTTCAGTTTCCAATCCGAAGGCGAGTCCGATTTCCATTTCAACCGGTGCGTGCAGCTGGTCCGTTAGCGCAAGCTCTACCGTCTTGCGACTAAGCAATCGCACACCATTGTATTCGCCCTTGTTTAGAAATAACTGAAGGAATTTGGCATAGTCTTCCACTGTCGAAGCAAGGCCTCCACCGCCTGAAGGATACTGTGTAGGAAATTTGTTATAATCCGGGTCAAGCCCGAATGGCCTGTTTTTGATCACCTGCATTTTTCCATCTTCCCTTCCCTCATGAAGCGCAACGAGTCTGCTATGCTTCTCCTTGGGAAGTGTGAAGTAGGTGTCTTTCATTCCGAGCTTGTCAAATACTCGTGTCTGCAGGAATTTATCGAATGGCATTCCAGACCAGATCTCGATAAGGTATCCGACCACATCGATATTCAAACCGTAAGTCCATTTTTCTCCTGGATGATGCGCCAAAGGAAGGCGGGCAAGTTGTTTGATCTCATCACCCAGGACAGTAGTGAGGTTTCCGAGTCCGGGAGAGATATTATGCTTCGCATAAATCGATCTATGTGTCTCACTTCCAATCACAGCATAATCGATCCCTGAAGAGTGTGTCAGCAGATCGCGGATCGTGATCTCTCGTTTTGCTGCTTCTGTTACGAACGTCGTGTCTTTGCTATTAAACGACTTTACGACTGTCGGTTTGGCGAATTCAGGAATGTACTTCGACAACGGATCGTCGAGCATGAACTTTCCTTCTTCAAAAAGCATCAGGGCAGCAAGACTTGTGATGGCTTTTGTCATCGAAGCAATCCGGAAAATGTCATCTTTCTTTAGAGGTGCCTTTGTATCGAGGTTGCTGCTTCCCCAGGATTTATAGTACACTACCTTTCCATTACGAACAATATAAGCAACGGCGCCGGGGAGGGTTTGGTCCGCGACGTACTTATTGATCATGTCGTCTATGCGAGAGAGCCTTTCCGTCGAGAAGCCGACATCTTCTGGTCTCGCCGCCGCGGATATGTTTTTTACTGTCTGTGCATGTGAAATGAATCCAGCAAGCAGGACAAAGGAGAGTATCAGGTGTTTCATTATGATCTGGGTATGATCGAAGGTAAAAAAAGAATCAGTTCAATGCCTTGTCCATTGGAGGATTTCATTCAAGACATAGGAATTCACCAGAACACATGACACACATAAACTTGATATGCAGCTCTGACGCATGATTTCGAAATTTAAGCGCCCGGTCCTTTCGGTGCAGCGTTATATGGATTAAATTGAGTTTTAAAACACCCAGACATGAATAAATTTTTCACCACATCTTTCGTGGCGCTTATGTTGTTGCTTCCGCTTGCGACAATGGCGCAGCAAAGCGAGAACTCTTTCAATAAAAAACTTGAAGGACGCTGGGATATCACCATCAATGTTGATGGCAATGAAGTTCCTTCCTGGCTTGAAGTAAAGCATTCCGGTATCAAGACCCTTGTTGGATACTTCGTCGGTCCAGGAGGAAGTGCGAGGCCTGTATCAGAGGTGAAAGTGACTGGCGATTCATTTCATTTTGAGATCCCCCCACAGTGGGAACCCGAAGACCGATACCTGAGAATGGAGGGCAATGCCGATGGTGATGGTCTTGCTGGCAAGATTACTTTTCCTGACGGGAAGACGCATTCATGGAAAGCGTCAAGAGCACCCGCTCTTAAAAGGGACAAAGCTCCCAAATGGGGCAAGCCAATTCGTTTGATACAACAGAACAGCATCAAAGGTTGGAAGGCACTTGGCGAGAATCAGTGGGTTGTGGAGAATGGCGTACTGAAGAATCCTAAGTCGGGCTCAAATCTTGTTACAGAACAAAAGTTTAAAGACTTCAAGCTCCATGTTGAGTTCCGTTACCCTCAGGGGAGCAATAGCGGTATCTACCTGCGGGGACGTTATGAAGTCCAGATTATGGACAGCCATGGCAAGGGTGCGGCTTCCGGCGAGTTGGGTGGCGTCTATGGATTCATAGCGCCTGGTGAGCAGGTTGCAAAGGCTGCCGGAGAATGGCAGGTGTATGACATCACGCTTGTGGGAAGAATGATTACCATCGAAGCGAATGGTAAACAGATTATCTGCAACCAGGAGATTCCAGGTATCACCGGCGGTGCACTCGATTCCAAAGAAGGGGAGCCTGGACCAATCATGCTCCAGGGTGACCACGGAGCAGTTGAGTTTCGAAACATGGTGATCACACCTTCCGAATAGAACATGTTTTCCACCGAACTCCTGTTAGCCTGATTCCCCACGAAGAGTAATTGCATTTAATCAACAAGGTCGGTCTGATTTGCATTGACTAATCATTACTTTTGCATCTTGTTCAAAAGTTAACCCGATGTTTATCTCCAAAATTCGCAGCAAGGAGTCAGGTATCCTGATCTATGGCATTACACCTCCTAAGGAACAGACTGCTGAAGAGAAGGTCCGGACGATGGCGGAGAAAACGGTGAGCACACTTTCAAACTGTGACATTGACGCTCTGGTGGTTTATGATGTCCAGGATGAGTCTGCCCGTACCTCCGAAGAAAGACCTTTTCCGTTTGCAAGCTCTCTTGATCCTTTTCATTTTAGTACGAATTACCTTCACAAGCTCGAAGTGCCCAAGATCATATATCGCCCTGCGGGGAAGTACTCTATTGATGAACTTGGAGAATGGCTTCAGGGACTGGCGTCGAACGGATACCATCCCGTATTCGTCGGGTTACCGTCACCAGATTATGTGGTGAAGACAAGTCTGAAAGATGCTTATGAGTTGTGGCGTACCAATCATGGCGTGTCTTGCGCCATGGGGGCTGTGATGATTCCTGAAAGACATGCCCTGCTAAAGGATGAGGATGTACGTATACTGGACAAGGTTTCTTCCGGTGTTTCATACTTCATCTCACAATGCATCTTCGAGATCGAATACGCTCGTAAAGTGTTGGCTGATCTTCTCGCCGCGTGCAAGCGCGACAACAAGGAATTGCCGACAATCATATTCACACTCACGATTTGCGGATCTCCTAAGACGCTTCAGTTTATGGAGTGGCTTGGAATCTATGTGCCTGATCATATCAAGACAGAGCTTCAAAATAGTGAAAGCCAGGTTCGTCAATCCGTGAAGATCGCTCACCGCATAGCCGAACAATTGACAGAGTATTGCCAGGAGAATGGTATCCCTTTCGGGTTCAACATTGAAAGTGTTGCTATTCGTCGTGAGGAGATCGATGCTTCGCTCGAGTTGCTGGGATTGGTTCGTGACCTCCTTATTGCGCGTGGCCTTCGGAAAGATTCTGTCAAGGTTATCTCGCTGGATAATAGTGGATCTCTATCAGAGGCCGGGATTAGCGTCAATTCATAGACGTTACACTGAGGTTTCCAGTTCGGAAGTCTGTTACGTTAAGTGTTCACTTAAATCTGTAGTGCTATGTTTATCGTTGACTTAAACTATATCGTTCCTCTTGAGCAGATCGACGCGTATATGAAGGAACACATGGTCTTCCTGAATAAATACTATAAGAAGGATATCTTTATCACTTCCGGCCGAAAGGTTCCGCGCACCGGCGGGATCATTTTAGCTCTTGCAGAATCAAAGGAGCAACTCGCAGCTATCATGGACGAGGACCCATTTTGTGTAAATCATCTCGTCACATATACTATTACGGAATTCCAAACCTCTCAGGCAAGTGCTGCCATGAAAGAAGCGCTGAAAGGGCGCAGCGCATAGCTGAAGCTCGGACCAGGTGAGCCAGGCCGCCAGACTGCCGGTTAGAGAGTGTATAAGATAGATGCAGTCCAAGTAATCTTCCTGCTACCTGAATCAATGTGAGAAGCAGTGTGAGAGCGATGGTACCTGAACCTACGTGGGCAAGCTATTACCTGCTACGGCTGTTTTGTCACAAAACCCAAACCACGAAAACACCATGACCGGCAGTCCGGCACCCTGGCCGCTGACCTGCTACTTGCTACGTGTTACCTGCTACGGCTGTTTCTGCTACCTGCTACGGCTGTTTGTGTTCACACCCATCACTACGACCACCATGACCGGCAGTCCGGCACCCTGGCCGCTGACCTGCTACTTGCTACCTGCTACCTGCTACGGCTGTTTACTGCTACCTGCTACGGCTGTTTGCATTACCTGCTACAGCCCCGCCCTGCGGCCTTTGGAAACTGCCCTTCTTATCGTAACTTCATTCCCCAACCCTCTCCTCATGAAAACCCTCCTCACCGTCGCAGTCCTGCTTGGGCTTGTCGTGTCAGTTGCATCTGCCCAGCAAAACGCTTTCGTAAGTCCGGCCGGAACTCAGTATCTCGTTTACACTCCGCCATCTTACGCAACAGGAAATCAGACGCATCCGTTACTCATCTCTCTTCATGGAAAAGGGGAGATGGGATCCGATATTAATATCCTTACGGTAGATAATCCTCAACAAACTCCATCGCGTCTTATCTATCTGAACCGATGGTCCAAAGACCTCCCGTTTATTGTTCTCAGTCCATTGTTTACTCCACCCGCAAATGATCCGAATCCACAATGGCCCGCTGCGTATATTGATGAGGTTGTGAACCAGGTGGTCGCCAACTATCGTGTTGACCAGTCACGTATCTATGTTACAGGTTTGAGCCTCGGCGGAACAGGGACGTGGACTTATGCTGCGGCATATCCTTCTAAAGTAGCCGCGATCGTACCTATCTCCGGACGTTCTGATCTTACGAAAGCATGTGCATTGAAATCCATCCCCGCCTGGGTCTTCCATGGTGATGGGGATCCCACCGTTACCTTGCAATACTCCATCGATATGATCAATGCGATCAATCTTTGCAAGGTTTCTACCAATTACAAGCGACGCCTAACTGTGTTTGGAGCGAAGGCCCACCATGGATGGAATGAAATATACAACGGTTCAAACGGGAACGACATCTACAAATGGCTTCTGCAGTTTCAGAAGGGGACCACTACGAACACTCCGCCGTATGTAAATGCCGGGCCGGACAGAACTGTAGCGATGAGAAAAGGTTCACTTCACTTTTATGGTGATTATTTCGACGCTGATGGAACAATCTCGAATGTCCTATGGACTCAAGTCAGCGGCCCTACCTTAAGTCTGCTCAATACCAATTCGCCCTTCTTCCGACTTAATGCTATTCAGCCTGGTAACTATGAGTTTCAGCTTACCGTGACGGATAACAATGGAGCTACTTCATCTGACCGCGTGAAGCTTACTGTTGCAGAAAACCCTACACTCCCCGTTGTAACGAGCCTCATATTGATGAATGGGCAAACCAATCAGGATATCATGCCAATGACAGAGGGGATGACGATCAATAAGGCAATTCTTGGAAGTCAGTTTAACATCCGTGCTGTTACGTCCGCCGATGCCGCAAGTATTCGCTACATGGTCAACGCGGATCAGCACACCCGAACCATGAACAACCCGAACCCCTTGCTGATTAAACCTCAGTCGACAAATGGTCCGGAGTGGGAGATACCCATCGGTCACTATGTATTATGCGCAACGGCTTATGCCAAACAAGGTGCTACGAATCCGGCAGGCTGCATGACGTGTATTAAGTTCAGGGTGGTCGATGAGATAAATGTTGCGGGATGCGAGGGGTATGGCAGGATCTATCGGGAGATCTGGCCGGGTATTCCTGGAACACAGGTCTCTTCTATTCCTGTATCGACTGTACCAATCGCAAAGACTGATCTTTATTCGTTCGAGAGTCCAACAGATGTCTGGGATAACTTCGGGGAGCGGATAAGCGGATACATTTGTCCTCCTGTAACAGGAAACTATCAGTTCTGGATCGCCAGCAACGACAACAGTGAGCTCTGGCTTAGTACTAATTCTACGTCAGCAAATAAGGTGAAGATCGCTTACGTTAATGGACAGACGAATCCTCGTCAGTGGACAAAATATTCCACGCAGCAATCCGCGCCAATCCGCCTTGTGGCAGGAACAAAATACTATATCGAAGCGCTGCATAAGGAAGGAGTTGATGGTGATCATCTCGCCGTCGGATGGCAACTCCCCGATGGGACGCAAGAGAGACCAATCCCTGGCAGACGCCTCATCCACGCGCTATCATCGGCATCCATGGACGAAGTCGAAGTGGTGGAAGAAATGGATAATCATCCGGTTATATCAATTCATCCTAACCCGATGCGAAATAGAATTCGCGAACTGATCATCGAGGGTTTGGATAATACTGCGGACCATGAAGTGGTATTGTATTCAACGACTGGCGCGGCGTGCTATAATGCAGTACTTGTTTCAGGTTCAGAAAACAATTCCATCTTCCTGCCGGAGTATCTAAGGACGGGAATATATCTGGTTTCTGTTAGAAATAAGTCCGGGAAGGGCAGGCACAGTGCGCGACTTGTGATAGAATAAGGAGCAGGAATACGCCGGATTTTTCCTGGGAGGATGTATCCGTTCAGACTAGTCTGTGCAGGAACTTCCGTGTTCCTTTTGCAGTGTATTTCGCTGCTTCAATGCGACGCCATTTGGCTTTCTGGCGTTGTGAGAGAAGGTTCCAGATCGTTGTGCTCCTTGTTTGCAATAAGGCAGAGAGGTCGTTGCTCCTCTCTGATTGATCTCTTGCTATTACGGTCTTCAGCGAAGAGTAAAATACTGCATTCGCAGAATCAATACCGGCAATCTGATGCTTTGAAAGACGAAGATCTGTTTTCCAGAACAAAGGATCATTGATAACGCGAACTTCGCCATCATCCTTTTGCGCATAGGCCCCAATGGTGGCAGTTACGACAAGTGCTGGAATGATCAGTAAATACTTCCTTATTTGTAGGTCCATGGTGAAGTAAAAATATGTATTTACTCCATTGTTTCGAAGCACCGCAGTCTACTGGAAACGAGACTTTTCTTCGAGTGCATTATGCAATCGATGTAGACCTGATATTAATTTGAAAATTCAAGATAATAAATTCACGATTGCCCCACGTTTTCGTCATTGGAGATTCTCTGGAAACGTTAGTGGTGCGCTGGTTTTGAGTAAGCCGTAATAGCTTCATTTGGTTTATGACAACCAGTGGAAGAGCATTGCTCGCATTGGTTATCACCAGACGTGATGAACCTGCGTGTAGAACAGACACAACGATAGGAATATACGCCCGGTGTTCCTGAAGTCCTAGCAGCGCCTCTTACAGCAGCCAGTAGATATCATGGATTGAGATGTACTCCAGGTATTTCTCCATCTGCAAATCGTCGAGAGGACAAACCTTCTCTACTTTCAGTGTCTTTACATTAAAGTACGATTCGTAGTAACGGTCATTGAGCAGATACAACGTCACGCAAAAATTGTAGTGGCTCACCGTCAGCACCCGCGAAGCTTCCTTCCTCAGCAGCTCGTACCGTTTCTTCACATCCATTTGATCGAAAGCACCCATACCTAAACATATTTTGCTTAGGAATGGGTGAATAAATTCTTATACCTGCGAAAGAGATCGCATACAGAAAGAGAGCATTCAGGCCGGCGTATCCTTGGCAGTACTGGTTTGCTTTTCGTCGGAAGGGATTTTGGATCTCCACCAAAGTGCGAGCGCCGATCCTGTGATGTTCATGGTCGGACCGAAAACAGCAGCGGCCAGACCCACAGAAGCAAGTTTGCCCATTTTAAGCGCCAGCCCCGAGGCGAGGCCACCATTCTGAAGGCCAACCTCTATGGCTATGGTGCGGCAATCACGCTCCGGCATCTTGAACAGTCGGCCAGTCCAATAACCCAACACATACCCGGACGTGTTGTGCATAAGCGTTGCAAGAATGAGCAACGGTCCCACCGTCAAAAGGCTGTCTCTACCGGCAGCAGAGATGATCATGATAATCACGCCGATGCTAATCATGGAGACCAGTGGCATTATATCGGTGAGAACCTTCGATCTTGACCGAAGCAAATGATTGAAGAGAAGTCCTGCCCCAATGGGAAGGATAATGATCTGAATAATATCCCACGTCATTTCCCAGAACTTAACTTCGACATACTCTCCTGCAAGCAAATTCATGAAAAAGGGCGTAGCGATAGGAGCCATCAATGTCGCAAGAGCTGTAAGCGTCACAGACAGCGCCAGGTTAGCACGGGCGAGGTAAGACATCACATTCGAAGCAAGACCGCTTGGGCAGCTTCCGACAAGAATAATCCCGGCAGCTACTTCCGGAGGAAAAGAAAAGATCTTTGTGATGATCCATGCCACGAAAGGCATAATAGTAAACTGACAGGCAATACCGAGCACAACAGCCTTAGGTGCCTGAATGACCGCGGAGAAGTCCTTCAAACTCAAGGCGCAACCCATACCGAACATGATCAGCTGCAGCAGCGGCAGGATCAGCTTGGAAAGTTTGAAGTCGCCAATGTGTGTGAGATGCTGTGGATAATACATGGAAAGGCTTACCGCAGCGAAGATCATGATGGTATATGAAAAACCTTTCAGGATATCATGCCCGCGGAAGGCCAATGCCAGTGCGATGAAGAACAACATGAGCAGGAGCCCACCAAACTGGTGTGCGCCTGCCCAGGTCGTTGCTGCATACGCAATAAGAAAAATGAATGCAATTAGAAACTTAGTGCGAATGCTCATTTAAAATCGAAGATTTACTGTTCGTCAAATTATTAACTCCAAAGCCGGTCCCACGAGCGGTCTTTGTCCCAGTCCGGTGTTGGAAGGAAATAGCCATTGTGTTCCGGATCCAGGTGCTTCTTCACAACATCTTCATTCAACTCCACTCCAAGCCCCGGGGTCTCCGGCACTATGGCAAAACCTTTTTCAATCATTGGTTTCTTGGTCTTTACAAGGCTGGTCCAGTAATCAACATCTACGGAGTGATGTTCAAGTGCCATGAAGTTTTGCGTTGCCGCCGCACAGTGAATGTTTGCCATGAATGAAACAGGGGTACCCGCGAAGTGCATCGCCATTGCCACACCTTTTTCTTCTGCATAGTCACCGATCTTCTTTGTTTCGAGCAATCCACCGGAGCTGGCAAGATCAGGGTGTACGATGTCAACAGCTCTCGCGTCTACCAGCTTGATGAACTCTTCTTTGAGATAAATGTCTTCACCAGTCGTTGTAGGTGTCTCTATCGCGTCGGAAATAGTCTTCCATTGCTCAGTAAATTTCCATGGAATAAGATCTTCCAGCCATGCGAGCCTGAACTTTTCCACTGCGCGACCGAGACGAATCGCGTTGTTGTGATCAAAGTGTCCGTAGTGATCGGATGCAAGAGGAATTTCATAACCCATTACTTCACGTACACGGGCAATGCGTTGCGCGAGCAAATCAAGTCCTTTGTCGGTGATCTGTACCTGCGTGAATTGATGCTCTGTAGAACCATAAGTCATCGGGTCATTGGTCCATTGACGTCCAATATCCCAGAAGTTGCTGTTTGTGGTGGTGTTCGGAGTGCCTTTCAGAAGCTCGATTCCGAAGTCCATCTTCATGAACGTGAACCCCTCATCGTTCACGCGTTTCTTGATCCGGGAAATAAATTCTTCCTCGCTCCTTCCTTCTGGTGTGTCGGCATAAAGGCGCACTTTATCACGGAATTTTCCTCCGAGAAGCTGATAACAAGGAACGTTATACGCTTTACCGGCGAGATCCCACAAAGCCATCTCTACTCCACAAACACCACCGGCCTGACGCCCATGATATCCAAATTGTTTGATTCTCTTAAAGATCATCTCCACGTTGCATGGATTCATTCCCAGGATTCTGCTCTTGAGGAACATCGCATATCGCCATGAACCCTGATCACGAACTTCACCAAGTCCGTAAATACCCTGGTTTGTATCGATCCGGATCACCGGACACCGGGCATGACCGTTCATTACTACTGCATAACGCATGTCTGTGATGCGCAGATCAGTAGGGGATGAGTTGCGATTGACTTTTGATGTTGCCTGCGCGAGAGTGTCTTCTATTGGAGAAAACATAAACCCGCCAAGCATCAATCCTCCGAGTGTCGACTTCTTGAAAAAATCTCTCCTGGTTTCTTTCTGTTTTTCTTCTCCTGATGGGATTACTTTTTCCGGCTGTAGATCTGAAATTCCTGATCTCTCCAGGAATTTTTCTGAAGGTGTTTTCATAAATGGTTAGGTTTTCTTCGATTTAATATTTTGTACTACCAGGTTCTCTTCTTCATGTACTCATCAAGCTCCTTGCGTGTCATAGGTAGCTTTGATGAATTCTGGTCGAGCCAGCTGAGAAAGTCTTTCTTGATTGCGTCGGTCCATTGCTGATCAATTTCACCGGGAGTGTACTTGCCCTCGCGTAGCCGCTGGTGACCAAACTGATCGCGAAGCGCGATAAACTCTGCATTAAGAACGAGATCTTCTGTGAGGTGCGCGGGGATGAAGACAACGCCACCTTTCTTCGCCAGGACAGCATCGCCAGGCAATACTACAGCGCGGCCGATGCGGATCGGAACATTGATCCCTCCGAGCATCATCTCCTGAATGTAAGAAGGATCGAAGCCTTTCACCCAGGCGTTGAACCCTTCGATCTTTTCAAGACCCTCGGCATCACGCACTGAACCATAGAAGATAACTCCGTTCTTAGACTTGGCATATATAGAGTTTCCAAGGTTATCACCAATGAGAGTTCCATCGACGATCTTGCCATAGCTGTCAGCGACGTACACATCGCCAGCCTTAAGCATGTCAATAGGCCATGAGTTAAAATTCCCCACTCGTCCCTCCGCCTTGCCCTTTTCCCGCACGATCTTATCATAGTCGGCGCGCTTGGGGAGATATTGAACAGTGAGTGCTCTGCCGACGAGAACTTCTCCCTCCTTCAGTATTTCCCAGTCGCCTTCAAACTGATTATTGTATCCCTGGTTGCGTAAAACACCCCAGGCTTCTTCGAGTGAAATGTTCTTGAGCCGGTTGAGAAGCTTATCTGGAACCAGAGGGCGTCCATCCGCAGAACGTTCCCCTTTCCATTCAGGAGTCATTGCAATTACCTGCTCGCGTGTCAGGGCAGTGTGCTGAGCATGCACCGTACCCATCGTTAGAATGATGGCCATAGCCATCCAATAGAATTTCTTCATAATAGGATTGAATAAAGGTGTTTTAATCTACACAATGTATCCGGGAATGCTTTTCCACTGGTGTAATGAATGTGCCAGTTAAACGAAAAGAAGGCTGCTTAATACCGGTAATGTCTCTATTCAGGCCGATGACCGACCATTAAAGCATATTTTTTCTCTATTTTCAGTGATGAGGTCAACTATACTAATATTATTTTTTGTGCTAAACGTGGTCAGTCTCCGTGCGCAAAAGGAGGATGCATCACTGAAGAAAAAACTTGAGTTGCTGACCACAGGATTCAGGGGAAAGGTTGGAATCTATGTTCATCATCTGAAAACAGGGCGCACAGTTTCAATCAATGCGGATACGTTGTTCCCAACAGCGTCGATGATCAAAGTTCCCCTCACCATCGGAGTATTTGACAGAATTGAAAAGGGTGAACTGGACTACCGTGGTGAATTGATCTATCGCGATTCGCTTCTATACGAGGGTGTCGACATTCTGGGTTCCTTCAAAGACGGAGAAAAGATCGAGCTGAGCAAACTCCTTATGTTGATGGTCACAATGAGTGACAATACTGCCAGCCTATGGTGTCAGACACTGGCGGGTGGGGGTACCGTTATCAATGAGTGGCTCGATCAGAATGGGTTTGTTTATACGCGCGTTAACTCGCGTACACCCGGACGCGAACAGCATCGGTCACGTTATGGATGGGGACAAACCACCCCGCGTGAGATGGCAGGCCTGGTGCAAAGAATCCGTGAGGGTAAAGTAATCAGCCCGCGTGTCAGCGAACGCATCTATAGGAACATGACGAATATCTACTGGGATTCATATTGCCTTTCAATGATTCCTCCTTATGTGCAGACAGCATCAAAGCAGGGAGCGGTCGATGAATCGCGTTCGGAGGTGGTAATGGTCAATGCGCCTCACGGTGACTACGTATTTTGCGTGATCACGAAAGATCAGGAAGATCAAAGCTGGACTCGTGAGAATGCAGGGTTTGTTTTACTCCGAAATATCTCCTCGGTGATATGGGCTCATTTCGAACCATCTCATCCATGGACGCCATCCGAAAACATTCATGAGTGGAGATAAGTCCTGATGATTATATCAATAAGCGTGTATTCACCCCGTTGGATCATCTTACTGCGGCTTTCTTCTCCAGGTGCTTCAATAGTGATTATAGTGATGGATTTTCTGAAATAAGAGTTTTGCCTGGAGATTCTTACATGATGACATGTGTTGAATAAGTCTACACTTCAAGGCGGACGACTCAAAAAGAACGTTCGACTTTGTCAATAGCCGCTCAATTAATAATCTCTGATAAAAACGATTCATCTGACAATACAACACTTCGTCCGACACGCACTAACCGGGCGTAATTTGATAAGAAAACATTCAGTAGTTTGCGACGCAATTGGATGAGAAGCGAGATGAGAACTACAATACATACGAGAGAATAGTCCGATTGTTTGTAGCGAAAAGAAGGTGTTGATCGCCCAACTTTGCATTGTCGAAAGACATCAACCTAAACAGATTTGAAATGAATACATGAATCTCGCTTAGCCTGTCTGTTCGTCTGATCTTAAAATTTTTATTCATCCGACAGTTAAAAGGAGTCACCTCTCCTCTGAATAGTAGTGCTGTCTCAAAAAAAGGTAGTTAATGAAAATCCTCTTAATTCTCCTGTTCTCCTTTTGTCTTCTAATCTTATCATCGGCTTCGCTGCCCGTTCAGGCGCAGCAGACGTTCGCGACCACTAGCGAGACCGTTATTGGGTTGCTGCAATATGTCCCAAAAGACTATGCCAGCAACTCAAACAAATATCCCCTGGTAATATTCCTACATGGTCTGGGCGAAAGGGGAGTGAATTCTACAAACCCCGCGACGCTTGAAGGTACAATTTATTCAGTCGACAATCTCGGACCTCCGAAGGCGGCCTTAGATGGTTATCAGTTTCCATTTATTTTGATATCGCCTCAACTGAAAAACAATTACGGCAGCTGGCCAACCTGGTATATTCTGGAAGTCATCAACTGGGCGAAGAACAAGTTCAGGGTAGATGAGAAGCGTATTCACATTACAGGACTCAGCCTCGGCGGAGGTGGTGTCTTCGCAATGGCAGAGGATTATCCCACCCTGTTTGCATCAGCCGCACCGTTGTGTCCATCATGGAACACTCCATCGAAGGCTGGCAATATTGCCAAAGAGAATCTTCCCGTGTGGGCATTCCATGGTGATGTGGACACTACTGTTCCAATCAGCCGCACTACAACCATGATCAATGCGATTAACGCGTCTAACCCCGCACCAAATCCAAGAGCGAAGCTTACAGTTTATGTTGGAATGAAACACGATGTCTGGAACAGAGCATACCGCACAGACCACACTTATCATAATCCAAATCTCTATGAATGGATGATGGGCCTTTATAATAGAAAGAACGGATCTAATATGCTTCCTACAGCAAACGCAGGAGCGGACAAATCATACTCAGGCACGTCGACCATTTACCTCAGCGGCTCTGGTTCAGATAGTGATGGTTCAATCACTTCTTACCGCTGGACAAAAATCAGCGGGCCATCTGCAAGTCTTTCTTCTTCAACGGTTGCCTCTCCAAGTGCAACGGTGTCAGCAGCGGGAACCTACATGTTCCGTCTGACAGTAACAGACAACGCAGGGGGTACTGATTCCGATTACGTTAAAGTCGTGGTAAGCTCCACTGGCTCCGGATCGTCTACCACCAACGCTGCACCAAAAGCAATTGCCGGCGCGGATCAAACCCTTACTCTGCCAAGCAGTACAGCCTGGTTGTCAGGAGGAGCATCCGATTCCGATGGCACAATCAAATCGTATGCATGGACCAAGATTTCAGGCCCTGCAGGTAAGCTTAGCGGAGCAAACACTTCAAGACTTCAGGCATGGGGTCTCGTACAAGGAACGTATGTCTTCCGCCTCACAGTGACAGATGACAAAGGCGCGAAAGGTACCGACGACGTAGTTGTTACAGTGAAAGCAGCATCCGGTTCTTCATCGACAACAAACAAAGCTCCTACAGTTAACGCCGGAGCTGACATCAGCCTTAAACGCCCTGCGAGCACAGCCTATCCCACAGCGACAGCATCTGATTCCGATGGAAGCATCGTTTCATACAGCTGGGCAAAAATGACGGGTCCCGCCTGTAGCCTTAGCAATGCCAATACATCAAAACTGACTGCATGGAAACTGACCGCCGGAACATACGTGTTCAGGGTTACAGTAAAAGACAATAAAGGCGCCACGGCTTTCGATGATGTCCTGGTGTCTGTGAAATAAATTGATTTGGATTTTGAACATCACCTTAAAAGAAAACCCGGCCTAAAACCGGGTTTCTTTTTTTTGATCTCGAATGTGATAAAGCCTTACTTAATTTCTTCCCCTTTATAACCAGCCTTTTCAAGCGCTTCTGAAATCTTCCTGAAGTCCGGATGGTTATTGATTGTCAATACTTTCTGCGGGTCATTATAGTCGACGTTCCAGTTTCCTTCTCCGGCGGCTTCATTAAGGAATGGCGTTACCTTAGCCACGCAGCCCGCACATTTAATGTTCGTTTTTAACTTTAGTGTTTCCATACTCTATATGTCTTTCGGTTTCTTATATAACCCATTGAACAGACCTGTCGTTCCGGGCCGCATTATACATTTATCGGTTTCATTTACAGAATTCCATCAAAGCCAGGAGAAATGATTATGAATGCCGCACAGACAGCTGCAATCAAAACTCCCAGCAAAAGTAAGATGATCCGGGCTGTCACTTTCATATCATAAATTCAGTTGCCAAAAGTAATTTGACGAATGTATCGCCGCGTTACACTTTGCCTTCTAAGATTTACAGGATTCATATCCAAATCATGACATCTGTCATGCCTTTGAGAGCCTGGCGCCTTTGAAAGTCTCGCAGATCATCTATCGTTGTTAGCCGATCCAATCTCTAATGATCTTATCTTATGTGAGAACAAAGGGTTCAAAGCTATGGCAGAATCACGAAATTTCGGTCAGGTAACCCAGGTACTGCAGTTTACATTTTTTGGTGCCGTGCTCATGTATTTGGGACGACCCGTACTTATTCCCCTTAGCTTTGCCGTTCTGATCAGCTTTGTGCTTTATCCGGTCTGCAGATGGCTCGAAGGAAAACGGGTGGGTAGAATACCTGCAGTACTATTGGCGATTGGGGCTCTTTTCCTTCTTTCATTACTGATTCTTGGACTGCTTATCTATCAGATGACGGCATTCATGAATGAATGGCCCACCTTACAAGCCAAGATCAACATCTCGCTCGAACAGCTTTCTGCGTTTATTACAAGTGCATGGGGTCTGTCTCATAGTGAACAACAAGCATTGGTCCAACGAATCACCTCAGCCAATATTTCGGGATTGTTTGATGTCCTTCGAAGCGCTGTAAGAACTTCATTATCGTCAATGGTCTTCCTCGTAATAGTGCCGGTCTACGCATTCCTCATTCTAACGTATCGGGGGTACTGGATGGCATTGCTGCAACGCTTTTTCCCGTCCGAGGGTAAAGCCAGTCTTCGAAACCTCATCCGAATGACGATCACCACGTACTACAATTTCATCAAAGGTATGGTGTTCGTGTATCTCTGTGTTGCTGTGCTGAATTCCATCGGACTTCTCATCCTCGGTGTTCCCCATGCCATCCTGTTCGGGTGTACCGCATCGATACTTACATTTATCCCTTACGTGGGGATCGTCGCAGGATCGCTTCTTCCTATAGCAGTTTCGTGGATAGAATATGGTTCGATCTGGTATCCGATCGGAGTGATCGGTCTCTTTGCCTTCGTACAATACCTCGAAGCAAACGTGATCTTTCCTTTCGCAGTAAGTAGCCGCCTTGGCGTGAATGCCCTCGTGATGTTGCTGGCAATCTTTACAGGAGGACTCATCTGGGGCGTTTCAGGTATGATACTCTTTGTTCCTTTCGTCGGCATCGCGCGTGTTATCGCCGACCATCATCCGAAGCTAAAAACAATTGCTATGGCTCTCGGACCCGGTGATAAGCAGAACTGAAAACAGACCAAATAAGTTGGTCGTTTTTCGATGATCGAAATCATGGTAAAGGTTGGAGTCGCCACCGATATTTCTTTCACTAAAGACAAACATATGAGTACCGCAAGATTGATCATTGGAGCGCTCGCAAGTTTTGCTGCCGGCGCAGTGGTAGGCATTCTGTTCGCACCAGATAAAGGTGCATCTACTCGTAAGAAGCTGATTCGCGAAAGTGAAGACGCGCTTAAGTCAGTTGGAAAAAAAATGGAGGAAAGCGTCGATGAGATGAAGGTCAGAATCGCGCAGAACTTCAAACGTCCCAATCGCGAAAATCAGCTCGTGAATACTTCCGAACCTGAGGTGGTGAGGTAAAACGCGAATAGTTGCAGGGCATTAGTTCCCTGCAACTGTTTAATTAAATACCTGTTTACGCTGCCAGTAGTTCCTTTACGATCTGTGATTCATTTCTCACACAAAATTGCAGCGTCTGCAATATATCCATCCGGCCCATTACTTCTGCCACCAGAATGGAAGTGTCGTAACCCACGGATTTGTGTCTCATCGAGAACGTCTTGAAGAGTTGAACCGATTTGCCGAGTTGTTCTGAAGTATCAAGCTTTGCTTCCGCTTTCTTCTGTATAGGCTTGAGTATCTCAATCAGGGCCGCCAGGCGTTCACACTGACGGATATTCTCTTCTTCCTCAACCCGCAACCCTTGCTGCACCCGCAAATGATGTGTCTCACTTTTCAATTGCGGAAGCAGTGAACTCACAGTTCTTTCGATCGAATAAAGCTGTTTAACCTCTTCAAGCAATAATTCGATATTGTTAGCAGATATATTCATGTCATTCAGATGTGATTCCGAATGCTAAGTACGGCCTATTTCAGCCCGGGGTTCATGAGGATCCTCAAGACCCCGCATGACAAATAGCAGTTGCCAAACCGACCACCAGTCTGGATACAAAGGTATACTGCCAAATTCAGCTGTTCCAATGGCTTGGTGGAGTCATAATCTTTATTGAGGGCCGTGAAACAGGCGATCACCATTCGTCAGATCATATTATATTTGGCTGAAATCCATGCGCCTATGAAACTTCGTCTCTACTCTGCGTGCATCCGATGCCTCATGCTGATTGTCTTCTTGAATCAGGGGGTCATATCACTTGCACAAAAAGGACCATCGCTGACAAGAGCAACGCCGGAATCTCAGGGCGTCGATTCTGAAAAGCTCCTCGAGTTTGTGAAAGCAGCTTCAGAAAGTAAACATGAGTTTCACAGCTTTATGGTACTGCGCCACGGAAAGGTGCTAGCGGAAGGATGGTGGAATCCATATCGTCCTGACCTCAAACATACTATGTATTCGGTCAGCAAAAGCTTTACAGCCACAGCCGTGGGGTTTGCTGTTACAGAGAAGAAATTATCTCTCGACGACAAGGTTATTTCGTTCTTTCCGGAACAAACACCACCCAACCCCGGTCCTGAACTTTCGGCAATGCGCGTCCGCGATCTCCTGACAATGACAGCAGGACAGGATCCGGATCCCACCTTCAAGGTTATCCGTTCATCAGATTGGGTGAAAGCATTCCTGGCTACTCCTGTGCTGAATCAGCCTGGCTCGAAGTTCCTGTACAATTCTGCAGCAACGTACATGCTATCTGCCATCGTGCAGAAGGTCACGGGTGAGAAGATTTTCGATTACCTCACGCCAAGGTTGTTCAAGCCTCTGGGGATTTCAAACATCGATTGGGAGACAGACCCTCAAGGCATAAACGTTGGAGGATGGGGCCTTCGTCTCAAAACCGAGGACATGGCAAAGTTTGGCCAACTATTCCTTCAGAAAGGAAAGTGGAACGGTAAACAGATCCTTCCGTCTTCCTGGGTGGAGATGGCATCATCCAAACACATCGATCAGGATCCCTCAGCGCCACAAGCAAAGAAAGATTCCAGTGACTGGCTCCAGGGGTACGGGTTCCAGATGTGGAGAAGTCGAAACAACTCTTATCGTGGAGATGGAGCGTACGGACAGTTTATCATCGTCCTTCCCGAACAAGATGCAGTGGTTGCCATCACCGCGGAGACGTCGGATATGCAAGGTGAGTTTGATGTAATATGGAAATATCTTCTTCCCGCGTTTGCAGACGGAAAGCTCAAGGAAAACCGTAAAGCAAATGACGAACTGAAGAAAGCAATCGCAGCGCTTTCCCTCTCAACTGGAGAGTCATCGTCTGAAGCATTGGAAGGACCTGTCAGTGGAAAGACTTTCAGGATGTTCTCAGATAGAAAACTTCTCAACGTGAAAGTGGATTTCAATGAAGGGATGTGTCATCTCTTCCTGGACACAGATTCAACCGATCATGACCTGTATTTCGCTAAAGCAAAGTGGTACCAGTCCGAAACGACGAAGTATGGTCCATACCTTGTCGCAGCGGCGTCTGCAAACCGTAAGGGGCTCGATCCATTCAAGGTAGCCGGGAGCTATTCATGGACCGCGCCCAATGAGGTGGCATTCACACTTCGCTACATCGAAAGTCCGCACACAGAGACGATCATCTGCAGATTTGAAAAGGACAAAGTCAGTCTTGATTTCTCCGGGTCATTCTCTTCCAATAATACAGGAAAAACCTACTCAGGAATTGAATCAAAGCCAATACAAGACGGTCCACGGCTAATTGTGCGAGGTGACGATATGGGATTCTCACACTCCGCCAATCAGGCATTGATCAAGTGTTACAAGGAAGGCATCGAGACATCGATCGAAGTGATTGTCCCTTCACCATGGTTTCCTCAGGCTGTGAAGTTGCTGGAGAAGAACCCTGGAGTAGACGTAGGGTTGCATTTTGCCATCACCGCGGAATGGGACAATGTAAAATGGAGACCGCTTACCGAAGCGCCAGGACTTCGTGATAAGGACGGATACTTTTATCCAATGATCTATCCCAACAAAAACTATCCCGGCCAATCGGTGATGGAAAACAAATGGACACTCTCTGATATCGAACGTGAACTGAGAGCCCAGATTGAAATGCTGAAGAAACATGTTCCAAGAGTTAGCCACGTGTCTGGCCATATGAACAGCACGGGTTTCGATCCGGAAGTACGGGCCCTTTGCCGTAAGGTCGCGGCAGAGTATGGTCTTGCTATGGTAGATGTCGATCCTCAGAAGGATCTTCAGATCTCCTACATCGGCTTCGACTCGAGAAACAAAACAACGGAACAGCGCATCCAGCTTTTCATTGATATGATAGGTAGGATGGAGAACGGTAAGACCTACGTTTATGTAGAGCATCCCGGCCTTGATGATACTGAACTTCGCGCGATCTATCATATCGGCTATGAGGACGTCGCACAAGGCAGGCAGGACGTTACCACTACGTGGACTGATGAACGTGTAAAGGAAGCGTTGGCGAGGAAAGGAGTGAAGCTCGTTAGCTACAAAGACGTTATCGAGGGAAAGTAGGTCCCGGCTCCTTTCTCATTTACCGGACTCCAGATCATTATACCATCTGAAGACCTGGGAAAGGTGTTCCTCTTTATCCAGACTAAGATTCTGTGCGCTGGCGTATTCGGCAACCTTTTGCTGAAAAGCAGGGGGAAATAGCCTTATGATCTCTTTCTTCTTTGAGGGTACCCGGTGCAGTGTCCCCGAGTCAACAAAAAACAACTGGTGCTTCTTCAAAATCTTATAATTCTGGCTTCCCACGTTCATGGCTTCGCTGTAATCAGGACGCTTGACCTTAACGATATATCCTTTCACCAGGGCCATTGGTCCATCCTGCAACACCTCGACAAAACCTTCGTATGCCGTTCCCTCACTTCGGAACTCCCGCGCATTCAGGAATAGTGCGGGAGAATGTTCGTGCGCATCCATCGTGACAAAACTCCTCACCTGATTCTCGCTCAATACTTTCACGCCTTTTTGCGTATTAATTTCCAACTCCTGCTTTGCAAGGTCGTAGCGGATTGAGAACCCGTCAATGAATTTCTGTTGACCATACATCAGGAATTTTCCCCTCGTCCAATTCTCATCAATATAAGCGTCTCCGATCACCTTGGGGTCGGGGAGAGGAAGTCCATAGATCATCTCATTCATTATCCCGCCGCTGAAGCTGTCGATGCTGTTCGACGCGCGAATGTTTTCCGGGATCGCTGAATTTTGCGCAATACAAATTGGTGATATAGCAATCCAAAGAAGAAACAGGATGACTCTCATAATGATCAGGTTTGGGCTATACAAAGTTATCCAACCTCTTACTTCCCGGACTCACCACTCTGGGGTGATTTTTAGGTTGCTGAAGCACTACGGACGGCTGCGGGCTGCCTTTCAATGAGATCCGCCTATTGGCCAATTACCATATAATAGTATATTTAGTGTGTTGTCCGTACACAATGAATAATTAACCAACGCTATGCGGAATTTCATCTGGTCACTTTCAATGCTCATTCCTACTTTCTGCCTTTCTCAGACCTGGCAGGAACAGAAATTTGAGAATTACACCATCATTACAAATTCCAATGGCCGGACTTTGGGCTATTCGCCATCGTCAGGAATTAAGATATTGACTGTTGACGGGCTCGCATTTAAAGATCTCAACCGGAACGGCGTTCTTGATAAATATGAAGACTGGCGGCTCACTCCGCGGGAGCGGGCAAAGGATCTTGCTTCGAAAATGTCAGTAGAACAAATCGCCGGTCTCATGCTTTATAGCGGTCACCAATCGATCCCTGCACGCGCACAAGGCTTTGGCGCCGGTACCTATAACGGTAAGCCTCTTCCTGAGAGCGGTTTGACGTCTTCTGATATTTCAGATCAACAAAGAAAGTTTCTTACAGCTGACCACCTGCGGCATGTGCTGATCACCACGGTCGAAAGCCCGGAAGTAGCAGCGCGATGGAGCAACAATGTGCAGGCACTTGTTGAAGGTTTGGGAATGGGAATACCAGCGAACATGAGCTCTGATCCGCGTCATGGAGCCGTTGCCAATGCAGAATACAACGCTGGGAGCGGTGGGCAAATCTCAATGTGGCCTCAGGCTCTCGGTCTTGCCGCCACATTTGATCCCGCGCTCGTACGGAAGTTCGGGTCCATAGCAGCTAAGGAATATCGTGCCTTAGGAATCACAACGGCGCTCTCCCCGCAGATCGACCTCGGCACAGAACCACGATGGAACAGGATCGACGGTACGTTCGGTGAAGATCCTTTTCTTGCAGCTGACCTTGCGCGCGCTTACGTGGACGGGTTCCAGACCTCGGAAGGAAAAGATGAGCTTCAGGATGGGTGGGGATACAGAAGCGTCAACGCCATGGCTAAGCACTGGCCCGGAGGTGGACCCGAAGAAGGCGGTCGCGATGGACACTTTGCCTATGGCAAGTTTGCCGTCTATCCGGGAAAGAACTTCGGTACGCACCTGATCCCATTTCTGAAAGGCGCATTTGACCTCAGTGGAAAAACAAAAAGCGCGTCAGCCGTGATGCCCTATTATACCATCTCATTCGATCAGGATAAAAAATACAATGAGAATGTCGGTAATGGATTTTCAAAATATATCATCACCGATCTTCTGAGAGAAAAGTATGGCTACGAGGGTGTAGTGTGTACAGACTGGGGGATTACGGGAGACGAAGGGGAAACGCCCGATGTATTCCGAGGTAAGCCCTGGGGCATTGAGCAGCTGGATATAGCAGAACGTCATTACAAAGTAATCATGGCAGGTGTTGATCAGTTTGGTGGAAATAATATTGCCGGCCCTGTGCTTGAAGCTTACCAGATGGGTGCGAAGGAGCATGGTGAAGCGTTTATGCGAAAGCGTTTTGAGGAGTCAGCGGTGCGGCTGCTGATGAACATTCTGCGGGTAGGATTGTTTGAAAACCCTTATATAGATCCGGCAGAGTCGGCTAAGACTGTTGGAAACCCATCGTTTATGGCAGCGGGATTTGAAGCCCAGCTGAAGTCGTTGGTACTGCTGAAAAATAAGGAGCGGGTTCTTCCTTTAGCGAAAACTGAAACCGTGTACGTTCCCAAACGCACAGTTCCCGCGCGCACCGATTGGTGGGGCAATGTCACACCTGAAACAATAGGATACCCGGTGAACATGGACATTGTGAAGAAGTATTTCAACGTGACCGATGATCCCGCGAAAGCAGACCTCGCTCTGGTTTTTGTCAAGAGTCCTGACGGGGGCGTGGGCTACAGCAGGGAGGACCGGTCTAAAGGAGGAAATGGTTATGTGCCCATCTCGCTTCAATACGGCCCATACACCGCGCGCTCTGCTCGCGAAAAGAGTCTGGCCGCCGGAGACCCGGTGATCGATCCTGCGGTAACAGATCGTTCCTACAAAGGCAAACAGATTGTTGCCTCAAACTACTCCGACCTTAAGCTGATACTTGAAACAAAACAAATACTCAAAGGCAAGCCTGTGGCCGTCATCATCGACGCGGACTGCCCTATGATCTTCGCTGAATTTGAAAAAGACGTCGACGCAATCATTATGGGATTTGGCGTCATGGACCAGGCCGTAATGGAGATCCTGTCCGGGCGCGCCGAACCATCAGGCTTGCTCCCGGTTCAGATGCCTCGCGATATGGAAACTGTCGAGTCCCAACTGGAGGATGTGCCACGCGATATGACGGTCCATGTCGACAGTGAGGGGAACAGCTACGATTTTGGGTTTGGGCTCAACTGGCGTGGGAAGATCGACCAAAACAGGGTGAAAAAGTATCGGGTTGCGGGAACGGGACGTTGACCTGAAATAGGGCTTTTAGCGGTTTGAAACAGGGCAATGTTGGCTATTTTATCACACGTGGGTCTCCGGAATCGATTTCCGGGACCGACCCTTTACAGGGATTTTCTTAAATTGGTGGAAACGCATCCCTGACCAGGCTCCCGATGGCGGTAAAGAATATTGAAAAATTCTTCCTCAATACACTATTGAAGATTTCGATAGGAGGAGTTTCTCTCGTCCTCGTGTCTGACATCATATTGAACCCTGCGGATAAATTCTCACTGGTCATTGATGCCTTCATCTTGTCGGGGTGTCTCTTTGCCTATACCATCAGACAGAAAAAGAACGGCATCATATCGGTCTTCATTGTCACGACCTTCGTTCTTTCAGCAATGATATACCAGTGTATCGCGGTTCCACTCAATACCACAACTTCTCTTTCGATACTCCTGGTGATCGGTTTTATTTTCTCCGTCATGCTGAAAGGCAGAGTAATGTGGATGATGCATACACTCACATTTCTTTCCATTCACGCCATCTTCATTCAGCAGATCTTCATTCCCTCGCAACGCTTTTCTCAGGATATCAACGATATCGTCACTATTGCGATAACATATTCCATCCTGTACATCATTCTCACTTACGCGGCTGCCGTAATGAAAGCTGCATACGATAAGATTTATCGTTCGTTGCGCGCTTCGCACGTGGAACTGCACAAAAAGAATAAAGAAATCGCAGAGCAGAATGAAAGGCTCATTATCACTCAGGGGAATCTTAACGCACTAAATTCCCATCTTGAGGGTATCATCAATGAACGTACTGCCAGAATTCAGGAACAGAATGAGATCCTGCTACGGTATAGCTATACGAACGCACACCATTTGCGCGGACCGGTCGCGCGACTGCTTGGACTGGCAAGTATTTATCGTCTCGACAGCTCTCTCAATGCGAACTTTATTCTCACCAAGATGGAAGAACAGGCTAACGAGATTGATCTGGTGGTAAAGCAGATAAATATTGAGCTCGAATCAGCGAACTCGGGTAGTATCCGCGCCAATAATATCAACGAGAACTAAATGATCAGGGTAACGGCTATTCTTGTGTTCATTCTGATATTGTCAGGATGCGGATCAAAAAACGAGCAGCGTGTCGCGTCACGAACCGGGAGCGAGCGTATTCCCATCCTTATCGATTCCGATGCAAATAATGAGCTCGACGACCAGCACGCAATAGCATATGCCCTCGCCAGTCAGGACACGTTCAATATCGTAGGGATCACTGTCAACAACACAAGGGGAGGCGACGGCATTGAAGGTCAATACAAGGAAGCTTTAAGGGTTATGCAACTGTTCAATGAAGCGAACCGTATCCCATTGCTCAAAGGGGCGACGGGGTCCTATTCAGATATTGCAGGCCACGTAAATGAAAGTGACTTCGATGGAAAAGAGGCAGTTGACTTCATTATTGATCAGGCGAGAAAAGATCATAATGGCAAACTTGTGCTCGTGCCGGTCGGGAAGCTGACAAATATCGCGCTGGCACTAACGAAGGCTCCTGACATCGTTGACCGCGTACGCATTGTATGGCTTGGCTCAAACTTTCCCGATCCCGGAGAGTATAATCTGGACAACGATACTACCGCCATAAACCCGGTAATCAACACCGGAGTGGATTTTGAAATGGTCGTAGTGCGATGGGGAAAAGGCACAGGTAGCCACTCCGTTTCGGTTTCGAAGGAAATGATCGAAACGAAACTGAAGGGCCGTGGCCCGACGGCCTCCTCGCCAACCACGGGTCGCCACGGTGGAGAGTTTTCCAATTTCGGAGACTACTCAGTAAATCTTTTTAGTCATATCAAGCTTGAGGGCGATCCACCCTCACGTGCTCTGTACGATGTCGTCGCATTGGCGATAGTGAAAAATCCAGCCTGGGGAGTAAAAACAAAAATGCCGCCCTCCAGATTGAAAGGTTATGAGTGGGTGCCTTCTGATTCAACTAATCAGAATGCCTGGGTGTGGGACAACTTCTTCAGGGATCCTATCCTGACTGACTTTTTCAACGTCCTGGAATCCTCCGGTAGCCAGCGCTGATTTTTTTAACGCGTAGGTTGTGTATATTGTACGCATTAAACCCACGCTCATGATCAACAGACGTCATTTCCTCAAGGTTTCCGCAGCAACTGCAACGGGTATAGCGGTCTCTCCGTTCGCGTTCTCTGAAGTCTCAAAGAAAACTTCGAAGGTAGGAATCCAACTGTTCTCTATACCGACAATGATGTCCCGCGACTTCGAAGGCACTATGAAAAAGCTCGCAGGCATCGGATATAAGGAGATTGAGTTCTTCGGGCCTTATGAGTTTAGCGCACCTGAGACAATTGAAGGATGGAAACCTCTCGCTGATCAGCTCGGCATAACCCAGAATGCTTTTTATGGTCACAAACCCGCTGAGATAAAACGCATCCTGAGCGATCTTGGTCTCACAACGCCATCGGTTCATCTTGACTTGTTCACCTTTCGCAGGAATCTTCATCCTGCCATGGACCAACTGGAGAAGCTGGGAACAAAGTATGCGGCGATTCCAGCGATTGCAAATCCTGATGATCGCGCTGACTTCGGAAAACTGGCCGAAGAGTTCAACTCATTTGGAAAGGAAATGGCGAAGCACGGCATCACATTCGTTTATCATAATCATGGGTACGAGCATGCGCAAAAAGACGGCAAAGTATTGATGAATGTATTGCTCAATGAGACTGATCCTAAAACTGTCAAATTTGAACTGGATATTTTCTGGATGTCTGCCGCGGGTGCCAGTCCCCTGGAATACCTGAAGAAGTATCCTGGCAGATTTAAGCTTTTACATTTGAAAGACGCATCGGAGCCGGTTCGATTCAGTGGTGATGGCAATACCCCGGATCAATGGTTCTCGATCTTTGGGAAGATGGCTGATCCCGGGACTGGTGTGTTTGATATACCAGCAATCATTGATGCTGCTTCAAAATCCGGTGCTGAACATTTCTACCTCGAACGTGACCTGGCCCCGGAACCTGAACAAACACTGACGAGATCGTTCTCCTATCTTTCGAAGACGATGAAGTAGGCGAAGATCATGTTGCATCCGGATATTTACATCACGTTACCCCTGATGAGAGATGCTGAAGGCGTGCTTCGTGCATGAATGAAAACAACTTCTTGTCGAAACGTTTATTGAACATCCACGAGCTTTTCGCTGCTCTTATTGAAGTAATATATTCGTGATTTTTCATTTGTATAAACGGATGGCAATAGGGAATTTGGATAAAATTCCATCAAATGAGATTTGCCATTATTCCGTTAGCTGCCATTGCCTTTGTTGCAATTTCCTGTTCATTGAGTTCACTTACCGGTGATGAAAAGAACCCCGATTTTGTCCCCGTTGTCATCAACGATGAATACAGTATTGATATTCCTTCGTACATGACCAAAACGACGCTCCTTAACGATGATGCATCACTCCAGTTTCAGAATGTTATAAAGGAAACGTATGTAATCGTCATTGATGAGAGTAAGCAGGAATTTATTGATGCTCTTGTCGAAGCCGATATGTACGATTCGGCGCGAAGCATCCTGATGAATTATGCTGATACACAACTCGGCTTCACAACGTCAGCCATGGATGTCATCGCGCAGAAAGCATTGACGAAGTTGAAGATCCACGGCCTTTCTGCTGCGAAGACCGAATTGGATGGTGCCGTGGAAGGCATCAAGGTGCCGATCTCTTATTTTGTCACCTTCATTGAAGGGGAGGAGAAGCTTTACATGGTTATGGCGTGGACACTGCAGGAAAGGAAGGAAAGGTTTAACGCCACCTTTGAAAAAATCGCGCGAACATTCAAGCTAGTCAAGAACAAACCTGTCGCATTGAACTAAGATCTTCTCAGTACTTTAATCTTCTTTATTTCGATGTGAACGGGTTGGACGCGCCCCAGGTTACCAGGTTTGCCCAGCATCCAATTTAAGAAGACAGAATACCAAACACCCGATATCGATCTTATAATGCCCATGCCGCGACGTCTTTCGAGCATACCATGAGCACTGCAAGAGTAGGGTTGTCCCCCTGTTGTAAGCCTGTTGTCCACGTCTTGATCACCTGTCAACCTCCTTTAAGAGCAAGCATGAATAGAGGGAGAACAGGCGGAGAACAGGGGGACAACCCCACTTTAGGATGCCTTCTGCCTCGCCGTTGGATGGGACGATATGAACGGGTGGGATCGCTAAGGCAACCGCATACTTGCAAAGCGATCCGAGACGGCGGGGTTTGAATCAGAGTGAGTGACAGTGTGAGAGCGAAGGTATCCGACCTTAACGTGGGGTCCGCTGTTACTCGTGGGCCCCTGTTACTTGTCCGTCCCCTTGTTACTTGCTACTTGCTACTTGTTACCTGCTACCTGAATCAGAGTGAGTAACAGTGTGAGAGCGAAGGTATCCGACCTTAACGTGGGGCCCGCTGTTACTCGTGGGACCCTGTTACTTGTTACTTGCTACTTGCTACGGGCGTCTCGCCCCTGCTACCTGAATCAGAGTGAGTGACAGTGTGAGAGCGAAGTGGGCCCAGCCCCTGTTACTTGTTACCTGCTACCTGCTACTTGAATCAGAGTGAGTAACAGTGTGAGAGTGAAGGTATCTGAACCAACGTGGGCCCCTGTTACTTGTTACCTGCTACCTGCCACGGGCGCCTCGCCCAAATCCGGCGGTGATACCGGATTGCTCAGCAGCCACTCAAAAGTCTTCCATCTCTGATCGGAGTGTCCAGCCGTTGTGTTGGCCTTCACATATTGTTCCACCAGAGCTTCGCCATGGTTGTAGCAAATGACATAGCTGCGATACTTTTCGATGAACTTCAACGAGGAGGCTACGCGCTCTTTTGGTACAAACTGATACTCGACCTGCCATCGTGTGATCTCGTCGGGAGTCATTGTTCCATTGATGATTCCCCGGGCTATTTCATTGCGGGCGAAGTTCAGCTTCTTTCTTAAGATGCTGGCTTTGTAATACTGTTCAAAGTTTGAAGTGTCAAGTCCCGCAAGTGGAAGAAGGACTTCTTTAGTGAACTGCTTGAATTTCTTTTCCGGGAAGGCCATTTCGATTCCATAGTTCGCACTTCCTTCGGCTATGAGCGACTGCGGACTGAATAGAGGATACATTGAGATTTCCACCCAGCCTTTGTCCCGGTATAAGTTCTTTTCGAGTAATACATTGTAGACGTGATGGCCGGGATAACCTTCGTGACAGGCAAGATCAATCGCCCTCGCGATGTTGATAGGGTGGTCTACGTTGATCTGGATCAGGCTGGTGTAATTGCCTTGATACCAGTTGTACCCGTTCCACGCTTTGTCCCGCACATACTCAATGGTAAAGCTTTCGCTCCCGGGAAGGTCAAAACGTTCCTGGGTAATTCTTCTTGCTTCGGCGAGAGCCGCCTTAAAAACGGTGTCAACTTTGGACGGGGGAATATTGAATTTCTCGAACAATGCCTGATACCTCTCAACGACCGAACCCCTGCCAGGGAGAATGCTGTCCAGTGAGTTGACCAGCGATCTGTAATGCTCCTCTGGATATATGGGAGGCTCTGTTGCGAACAGGTCTGCTGCCTCTTCATCAAAAGTCGCCTTGTCCCCCGCAAATATTCTTATCCTTCTTTCAAAAGCTTTCAGTTGTCGGAGCATCCACTGCGCCCGCATCTTCAATGTGTCGTTGAGATTCTCCTGTGGGATCTTTTCTATTTTATCTTTGAGCGACGCTGTTCTATTCAGTAGTTCTTCGCGGGGAAATTCTGCCGTGTTTACATCATTGGCGGGCTTAAGAGAATCCGGGCCATAGTAAGCATCTACGAAGTCTGGATCATATTGCCCTATAATGAGCCCGAGCTTTACGTATTCACGACCCAACTGGTTAAAGTCTGGCCGATCAGATTTTTTGTCGCATCCGATGAAGAGCAGCACAGGAATGAGAAGACTCAGGATGAAGGAACGTTTTACCATGGGTGTGAATGTTTATTGGCTGTCGTGATGCGCATGCCTCTTTTCAACAAATAGAATGTTCTTATGATCTTTAATCAATTGAAAAGCCGTTACGCGCAGCAGGTTGAAGATTGTGGCTCACACAATCGTCGTTACTGCTATTGATTATTTGACGGCGGGTGCTTTGCGATGGCGTGATGGCCTTGTGCCGGTCTTACCATCGCGTTTACCGGAACGACCCTGCCTCTTGAATACGCGTGCCTCCCTTGAGCTTCCGGATGCACTGAACTCCTTACGGCGTTTCATTAACTGACCGTTCCGCTCTGTCGGCAGGACTTTGCTGTGCACTCTTCGCGTTTTTTCGATCCGCACCCGATGGTCAGTTGCCGACGTCGTAACGTCCTGGCCATACGCATGAACAGTTATGGTTAACGCGAAAGCGATTCCTATTATCCTCAGCACAGTCATCATAAGTCAAATGTAATGGTTAAGCCCGGCTTGTGCAATGACCCTTTCATCACGATTTCTTCCGGATGGATGACTGTCTGATGATCAGCTGATGCCGCAACACTAGTGTCGTAATAGGGGAGGACTCGGCGTTGTTTATGGAATTAATCAATGTCGTAGCAGCGACCTCTCCCATCTCATATCCCGGATAATTAATTGTGGTAAGGTTGGGTTCAATGATGCGTGAAAGAGGATCATTGTTAAATCCTACAATTGCAATGTCCTGCGGGATTCGGATACCACCTACCTTCAAGCCTTGCATGCATGCCACGGCGGATGTATCGTTAGCCGCAAAGATCCCATCCGGCCTCGTCTTCATTTGAAGTATCTTCTGTGCTGCGTCAAGACCGCCCTGTTCATTGAGATTGTTGATGATCACAAGCTTGTCATTATAATGAATACCTTTCTCCTGAAGGGCCATCGTGTATCCCTTCAGACGGTCTGCATACACATTTCGTTTCAGATTTCCGCCAATGTGAACGATGCGCCTGCATCCCTCGTCGATCAGGTGATGTACAGCGTCGTAGGCGGCACGGACATTATCGATGACCACATTTGTACAATGAGGATGATCAAAGACTCTGTCGAAGAAGATGACTGGAATTTTTTTCCTTAACAAGGCATCAAAATGATCGATGTTTTCAGTGCTGAAAGCGAGGGAAACCAGGAGCCCGTCCACGCGATTATTGTACATGGTCGTCACGCTGGCAACCTCCTTCTCAAATGTTTCCTGCGACTGACTGATTATAAGATTGTAACCTTTACTGTTCACCACGTGTTCCATACCCGATATAACCGAGGACATGAAATAACTGTTGAGTCGCGGGATGATGACACCTATGGTATTGGTGCGGCGGGAGCGAAGATTGCTGGCAAACAGATTATTCTGATAACCCATTTTGGCCGCAGCCTCTTTGATCTTTTTCTTGGTTTCTTTCTTTATCGCCGGATGATCCTTCAGACCCCTGCTGACAGTCGCGGGTGACAGGTTGAGCTTTTCAGCGATGTCATAAATAGTAATCTCTTTTCTTTCGTCCATACAAGGCTGAGCGTGGTAGCGCAAATCCGAAATTAAGAAATTAATGCATTACCCGTACAATACAGGTATAATCGGTTGCCGGTTCCTATGAGACCAATTCCCAATTGCCTTATACGAAATGTCGTTGTGATGGAACCATTATGGTCACTTTGGATCGGTAGCGTTGGTGGTGGGACTGAAGGAAGGAACAAAATATTAATAACAGCCGGGATCATCATAAAGAAGTATGCTGATCCCGGCTGATTAGTTCACCACCTGGGTCTGATTCCCGGAGCATACGGGAACTGCAGACTTTCATAGTATTCCACCGACTTCGCTGGTTTATCTACACCGGCAGGAATAGGCTGCTTTGAGAATTGCTGGAAGTATGAAAGACACGCATCTCTCCACCACTTTGCTTCGTCATGCTGGATTTTTAATAAGCTCTCTACATGTGCATGGATCTCCGGATCGATTTGTTTTCCTATTGACTGCCATTGTTTTTCGAGCCACGCGACAGAGTCGACACCTTTCTGATAAGAATGACACATCTCATCCCATAAGCTTCGCCCGGACTTCATTTTCCGGTTCCACTCCACATGATGGAACCACAGCAGGAAAGACTCAGGACAAGTCGCGGGATCTTTGAAGATGTCCTGGACTGAAGGGTGGTACTGTTCCAGCGCATTGCTTCCACTCGTGGTCCGGTCAAACCCAATCCCGTCTTCACCAGCGCGATGATAGTACACTGACGTCCAGTCAGCCCGTTGGCGATCCTTGATCCACGGCGCAGGTCCGTAGTGGTGATCCCAACCCATAATATGATGAAGGCCCAGGGGCGTCATGTATTGTACAGTTATTTCACGAGAGGCGATCATCATCTCTCTGACGGTACGAACCACTGCAGCGTCATTTCCCAGTGTCATGCGGATCCATTCTTCAGCGATCTCTTCAGAGGTTAGCGTATGGTCCCAGGCCAGTCTTCCGAACGCGTACCAGTTTGCCTGCGCGATAGGGTGACCACACCAGTTTCTGTCGTTGCCGATATTTGTAACACCTGCCATACCCGTCAATGAGTATCCATGAAGCGTGCCGTCAACAACTTTGCTTACGGTAGAGCCTTTTCCTTTCACATAGGTATCAGATTCCAGTGTTTCCTTAAACAGTGGAGCCTGGTAAAACAGGTGCGTCGCAAATCCAAGATACTCTTGGGTAAGTTGAAACTCGGGAAGCAATGCTGTTGATGGCATAGCGCCAAACAGAGGATGGAATGGCTCACGCGGCTGGAAGTCGAGAGGACCATTTTTTACCTGCACCATGACGTTAGACTTAAACTTTCCATCCAGCGGTTTGAACTCATTGTAGGCTTGTTTCGTCCGGTCATCCGGAACATTGTGATCGTAAACAAAGGCTCTCCACATAACGATACCGTTGTGCGGCGTGAGCGCCTCGGCAAGCATGTTTGCTCCCTCTGCGTGGTTGCGATTGTAATTCTGCGGTCCTGGCTGACCTTCCGAATTTGCTTTTACTGTGAATCCTCCGAAGTCAGGTACGTACCGGTAGATCTCACTGATCTTTTCTTTCCACCATGATATCACCTGCGGGTCCAACGGATCGGCTGTCTTTAATTTCCCTATCTCGATTGGTGCGCTGAAACGTGCAGTGAGATATACCTTGATTCCATAGGGTCTGAATACGTCTGCCAACGCCTTTACCTTTTCCAGGTAATGAGGAGTGAGCACCAGTGAGTTTGCATTCACATTCGTCAGCACTGCAGCATTGATCCCGATGGATGCGTTGGCCCTTGCGTAGTCCGTGTACCTGGGATCCAGATAACCGGGAAGCTTGTGCCAATCCCATAGGGAAAAACCTGCATAACCACGCTCTACAGTGCGGTCGAGGTTATCCCAGTGATTAAGTATGCGGACCTTTGTGCGAGGTGAGCTTGTTGTTTCGGTGATCTTCTGATTGGTCTGTAAGACTTTCAGGATATTGAAAGCTCCATACAATGCGCCAACGTCGGTTTTCCCTAATATGACGAGAGATCGCTTGTTCTTAATGGTAGCGAAAAAGATCGCATACCCTTCGTCGTTTACGTTCTCTACTTTAGAGGCAAAGGCCGTCAGAGACGATGACCGCGGTGTTCCTATGACCAACTGGTTGGCCAGCCCTGAATTCTTTTGTTCCACGACTTGCCCATTGAACATTGCTTTGAATGCACGGGTGAGCTCAGCTTTTATCACTGTTCCAGTCGGGCTGCTCAGATCTACATACCATCCGCCGCTGAGCTGTTTCAGGTACCCATCCCGCGAACTCTTTTCAAGAGGTTTATAGTTGAGCCACAATTCATAACCATCTTCTGCTCTCGTTGAGAAGCACGTTAACAGGGATAAAGCAACTAGTAATACAAAGGATCTGATCATTTTTTCAGTTTTGGTTTGAATGACGAAGTGTTGAATTTCTCACTACAAGTTGATGACGCAAAATAAGATTATTCAAACTGGCAGAATGTTGCCCACGAATGGCGTCTATCATCGTTCGCGCTGCCAGTTCCCCCATGTCCAATCCGGGGTAGTGAATGGTGGTGAGTTGAGGTTCGATGACACGGGATACAGGATCCTCATTAAAGCCTGCAACAGCGATATCTCCCGGGATGCTCAACCCATTTTCTTTGAGAATCTTAATGCACGCAGCAGCGGTGGTGTCGTTGGAGGCAAAGATTCCATCCGGCATCGGATCGAGCTCCAATATGGCCCGGGCTACATTGATTCCGTCATCCTCTTTCAATTCATTATGAAATACCAATGAGTTATCAATGATCATTCCGCTTTCCTGAAGCGCGGCGCGATAACCTTCCAGGCGGTCTGAGTACACATCTCTCTTGATGCTTCCGCCAATGTGCACGATACGACTACAGCCTTGCTCAATCAAATGACGCGTGACATCATATCCTGCCCGGACATTGTCAATAGAAATGCTGGTGGAGAGGGGATGCCGGACCACCCGATCAAACAGGATGACCGGAATACGCTTCTGGAAAAAGGCGTCCAGATGTGATAGATCCTCTGTGTTGGAGGATAATGATAGAAGTAATCCGTCAACTCTGCTGTTGAACATAGTCCTGACATTAGACTGCTCTTTCTCGGCGGACTCCTGTGATTGACTGATGAGGAGACTATATCCTCTGGCCTGCGCCACTTTTTCCATCCCTGAGATGATGGCTGACATCACATAACTGTCGAGTCGCGGTACGATCACGCCGATGGTGTTGGTATGCCTTACGCGGAGGTTTCGGGCGAACTGATTTCGCTGATATCCCATCACCTTCGCCATATCGAGAATCCGAACGCGCGTGACCTTCTTAACGGCAGGATGATTTTTCAATCCACGACTGACCGTTGCAGGAGAAAGCTTCAGGGCTTTCGCAAGATCATAGATAGTGACGTCGCGGCTGGCGTTCATTCAATAGTATTTCTGAATACTCCCCGACAATCGGTAGCATCCATTAAAAAGGGTATTACAGTGTATGCTAGCCAAAGTTATGCATTCGAATGAATAAATAAATGCAATCGGTTGCAAATTATAGAAAATCCTTACAACTTCGGATTAACAAGCGCTGGAGCGGTTTAAAGACACTTTTACTAGTCCACCTAAAATGATACACCACTAAACAACTTAAAGTCTGCAAGCCGAAAAGCAACTCAACTGCGCGTCCTGGACCCAAGCTCCAAATCCTCAGGATATGCAACGGCGATCAGAAAAATTGTTTGGGTTAGATAGATGAAGAGGCGGGGAGACCCGCCTTTTCTCTTGACGGGACTTGATGTGACCAAATTGCTTTGATCTTCTCTGATAGGGATCTCACGTTACTCCTCCAGTGTGGCTTCACGCTGTTGTTTTCTCACCGCCTTAGCACGGTTGATCCTGTAGCTGAAGGTCAGATTCACCTGTCGCTTTCTGAATTGATTCTGAAGCTCTGAGTAGAATATTTCGCCTTCCGAGATCATTCGCATCCGCCGGGAATTAAACAGGTCCATGATGTTGAGGTTGACCGTTCCCCTTCCTTTCAGCACATCCTTGCTGGCTGAGAAGTCAGCATAGTAAAGTGCCTTGCGACGTCCCTGAACTGTTTTCTGAGGTGCCTCATAATTTGTGCGCAGTTGCAGCTCAATACCTTGTGGCAAAGAGAACTTCGACGTCTGACGTGCAAACCAACTATAGGTGGTGTTCTGATAGTCATCCACGATGTTTGATCCATTGATATCAGCGTGAAAGAAGTTAAAGTTGGCGTCCCATTTCCACCACTTTGTAATATCCAGCGTCGTGCTGAACTCCACTCCATAGGCCGTTTCTGAAAGGAGGTTCTGCGGTAACGTAGTGGCTATCCCTTCTTCGTCTACTGTTCTGATCCGCTCAATTCGATCAACAGTGCGGCGGTTGTACACCGACGAAGAAAATGATCCCAGTTGAAAGTTTCTGATAAAACCGATCTCATAAACGTCGCTGAACTCGGGATCGAGGTTTGGGTTTCCTGCAAAGTAGTTGCGTCTGTCGGAGAACGTAACGAAAGGACTCAGATCATTATAGGTCGGCCTGCGGATCCTCCTGCTGTAACTCACCTGGACACTGTTCTCATGCCCGATGTCGTAAGTAAGGTGAGCACTCGGAAACAGATTGTAATAATCTCTAGGGTTCGTCTCATTTGTTTCTTCAAGAACTGTTTCAATGTCTGTCCACTCGCTGCGAAGTCCCGCCTGATAAGAGAAACGCCCCGTCTTATTCCCGAGGATAGCATACGCTGCCGTTATACGTTCATCGTAATAGAAGACATTATCCAGTCCGTTGACAACAAAATAGTTTCCATCTTCATCCAGCTGGCGGACCCAGAAATCATTGGCCATCTCCCGCAGACTGGATCGAAGTCCAGCTTCCATCTTTCCGGATTGAGCAAAGGGCCTGGTATAGTCCAACTGAACAAGGTACTGCTTCTCACTTTCAATGTTGATAGACTTTTGGAACAGTCGGTCCTGTATGATCTCGGTGCCGTCATTCTCATACTGAAACTCATTAAAGTCCTGGTCCGACGTCTCGCGATTGTCAAGAAACTTCGCTTCAGCAATAAGTTCGTGTCCCTTTCCTTCGAAGGTCCGTTTGTAGATCAATGAATATTCGGAGTTGGGTTCATCTTCTTCTTCGTCCTGGGTACGCCTGCTGTTCCCAATAGGGTTTGCCGTGCTGTTCAGGAAATCCCGATATCGCAATGTCGAATGACGGATCCCGCGCAATCCGCGGTAGAGGTATGAGCCGGTCAGGATACTGTTGTCTCCCAGGAAAAGATCAATGCCTCCGCGAATGTTATTGTTGAGCATTTCATAAATGAAGCGGTTCGACTGATCGAGGATAGCGGTTTCATTCCCTGTATAGACTTCCTGATGAAGTGAGCTTGTTCCGATCTGCTTACGGTATGCGAATCCATAATTGATAAAGAAGTTTATCTTCTTATGACGGTAATTGATATTGGCAGCCAAACCAAAGTTGTCCGGGTTGCCCACTATTGCGTCAATGGATCCGTTGAATCCCTGACTCTGTTCCTTCTTGAGAATTATGTTTATGATTCCTCCAAGTCCTTCTGCTTCATATCGCGCAGAAGGGTTGGTAATGACTTCAACACGTTCGATCATGCTTGCCTGAAGTTGTTGGAGTCCACTACCACCACGGAAGCTCACCAGCCCTGATGGTTTTCCATCAATAAGAATGCGGACGTTCTCACTTCCCCTAAGCCTGATATTTCCCTCCGGATCTACTGCTACTGAAGGGATGTTCATCAAAACATCCGATGCGGTGCCTCCACTATTCGCAAGGTCTTTGCCAACATTAAATACTTTCCTGTCAAGAAGCAGCTCCATCGAGCTCTTCTCAGCCTGGACAGTTACTTCCTGCAGAACTTTCTCGGTTGGTGAGATTGAGACATTGCCCAGTGTAACGGTCTCGTTAGCGGTCACTGTAATGCTTTTGGTGCGATGGGCAGTGTAACCTATGAACGTGATCTCCGCGTAGTACTGTCCAGGATCAACTTCGATGCTGAACTTCCCTGCGTCATCGGAGACATTACCAGTAATCAGTTGTTTAGCTGCAGCTGAATAAATACTGACCGTCGCATAGGGAAGTGGTTTTGAGGTCAGGGAATCTATAACGGTCCCCGCTATACGCGATTGGGCAAGGGAGGAGGTTGCAGAAAGTAATAGAATACTAACGATCAGGATAAGCGCCTGAGGTTTCGGACGGGGGGTTTTTAGCCGCATGAAGGGTTTAAGTTTCCCCGAAAGGTCTCTGTTTCATTCCAGGTTCCAATAAGATATTTTACCAGTGCGCGTTTGGCTGTTTGAATGAGCTACAGAGGGTATAAGCCCTTGAAGCTAACATCCATCAGGCCAGAGGCGAATGGCTCGATGCGTCAGAAGGTTGGGATACAAGGTTTACCTGGAAGGAATAAGATTTTCTCGATAGATAATAGTCACTGAGTGCATGGACAAATAGGGCAATCCCTACCATCTCCAGGAGTTCTTCAATGGTGACGATGGCTGCGTAGGTGAGGTCGATGTCATCCTCTCCGTGAACATCCCACCCTTGTGCCTGCCAGTAGTTGCCGCCAATCATTTCCATTCCGACTGCGCCGGCAACAAATACAATACCAGCCAGGACAAATCGGACTCGTGTTTTCTGTGGAAGACGGAAGAAGAATCTGATTAAGAAGACACCGCAGAAAAGCATGAGAAGAACATAAGGTACGAACCATGCGAAGTAGAGAAATCCTGAATCAAAGGATAAGGAGCCCAACATGTGTTTCGTGGGCGTGATGAGGAATTCATGCAGACTGAACAGCTCATCCGCTGCGAGAAAAAGGAATAGCAGCGAAAGGAAACGCCAACTGCGACGATTGGCGATCGTTTCAGACTTGATCAGGCTTATCTTCCAAAGCAGTGATGCAGCGAATATGATAGCCAGCCCGGAATACATTGTGGGATAGTTCGCTTCGTTGTCAAAGAAAAATGCCTTTGTCATACCCCGGAGCGAATGGTGATGAAACCCAAACTTGAGAATGAGTACCGTGATGTTTGCAACGAGGAGGGCGCTAATACAGATCCAGAAGAATGCAGTTATTTGGGCAGGTCTGATGTTTACAACAGAGAGGGAAGCGTCCGCCCCTTTTTCAAGTTCCTTCTTTTTCATCAATGCAGACAGGCAAATACGGAAAACTTCCTTTATTCTACAAACGCTTTGTTTTCTCGAGGAAGAGTTCTGTATTTACGAGCCTCTAAAAAGAAGTATCTTGGTCAAAACTTTACTGGATGATTGATATAGTCATTGAAGCCCGGCATGCCGCTCTTGCTCCTGGTATGGATGTAAAGAGAATCCTTCCCTTCCGTCAGCGAAGAATGGTGGGGCCGTTCATTTTCATGGATCATGCGGGACCAGTCGCTGCAAATCCATCAAGTGCAAACACGATGGATGTTCTTCCGCATCCGCATATAGGCCTTTCTACGGTGAGTTATCTCTTCGGTGGACAAGTGACACACAGGGATAGCCTTGGCGTTGAACAGGTGATTCGTCCCGGAGAGGTCAACTGGATGACCGCTGGAAAAGGTATATCTCATTCTGAAAGGTTTGAAGATCCATCGGTGCTTGCCGGAGGTACTCTTGAGATGATTCAAACCTGGGTGGCGCTACCCGAGAAGGATGAGGAAGCGAATCCCTCTTTCGAGAATTACAAGCCTGACGCGCTGCCGGTCTTTCAGGAGAAGGGCGTCTGGATGCGTCTCATCGCAGGGGATAGTTTCGGCGTGAAGTCTGAAGTGAAGACGCATTCACCGATGTTCTATCTGCATGTTGTTCTGGAAGCCAATGCAACGTTTGGGCTGCCCGCAGGTCATTCAGAGCGTGGTGTATATGTCGCGAAGGGAAGCATTGAAGTTTCGGGTCGTCCTTATCAGGCTGGACAGCTCGTGGTGGTTAAGAAAGGTGTGGATCCGCGGATAAAAGCGCTGGAACCTTCCGCGCTCATGATGCTCGGAGGTGAGCCCCTCGGTGAGCGGTTCATCTGGTGGAATTTTGTCTCTTCACGAAAGGAGCGTATTGAACAGGCCAAAGCGGATTGGAAGGAGGGACGTATTATCCTTCCACCAAATGATGATAAGGAGTTTGTACCGCTTCCGGAGGATAAATCGCGTCCTGCAGGAGGTCCTCCTCCTCAGGCGTTGTCGTGATGTTTAGCATGAGTGCCCGATGCATTTACTTATAGATCGATGTGTAATTCTGAATTTCTCAATGCTGCGCCTTATTTTGCAATGAGTTTGAAGAAGAATGTCTGATACACGAGTTACTGCTATTCTGGATGCCGCGAGGAAGCGGTTTGCCCATTATGGGTTGAGTAAAACTACAATGAACGAGATCGCTGCGGACATCGGAATGTCTAAGGCGGCGTTGTATTACTACTTTCCAGATAAAGATCAATTGTTTATCGCTGTGGTCGAACAGGATGTGGCAGAGTTCATTCAGACGATGGAGACGCTTATCGCCCGACCCAGTAAAGCTTCCTTCAAGTTCAAGAAGTATATAGGTACCCGACAGGACCTTCTCAAACGATTGCTGAACCTTGCGAAGGTTGAGTCTGTGACACTAACGGAGGTGTTTAACCCGCTCTTTGACGACCTCCGTCAACGGATCTACCAAAAGGAACTGGCATTTGTTCTGGCTATCCTTGTACAGGGTATTGACAATGGTGAGTTCCGCAAGGTACCGGCAGACAGTTATGCCGAGCTTTTTCTGTCAACACTCGTTGGTTTACGCACCAGCGCAGTTACTTCAACTCAGTTAAATGCCCCCCTGAACAGTGACCGCTCTGAAAGGCTGACCCTTCTTTTTGTGGACGTATTTCTCAAATCTCTCAAGGCCTGATCTGCAAAAGCCAATCTGACGCACTGACTTTTTAGGTTAAATAGTCAGTAAAAAAATGCCCTTTCGGGATCAATTAGAGCATTTTGGTAAATATTTGTTTCATATTTATGTGGATTTAGCGAACTAATTCCGAATCTTGCCGTTATGGAAACTGTGGAAACTTTAATAGAAATGATAGTTTCCTAACCATAAGAATGACGGATAATCAAACAAGAGACAGGATATTAAAGACCGCATCCGAGCTGTTTATAAAATACGGCCTTCGGAGCATTTCAATGGATGATATCGCCCATCATCTTGGGGTATCCAAAAAGACAATCTATCAATACTTTAAGGACAAGGACCAGATCGTGACCCTCACCATGTCGCAGTATCTCCAACAGGAGAAGGCGACGCTTACCAACATCGGTAAACAATCTGAGGATCCAATCGATCTGCTCCTGAGGGTCCATCAATTCTTGAAGCGAAATGTCAGCGAGACCACTGCAAACCTTGTCTTCGAGCTTCAGAAGTATCATCAGAAAGCATGGGCGCTGATGCAGGAATTCAGAAAGGAATACCTGTTCAATATCGTGAAAGACAATATCGTGGATGGTGTCAAAGAGGGCGTCTTCAGACCGGAGATCGATCCGGAGATTGCGACACGCATGCGTCTCGAGCAAGCTTCGATGGCATTTAACTCCGACATCTTTCCAAGAACAAAATTTGATTTCAAATCAGTAGCGGATTGCATCCTCGACCATTTCGTCTGGGGAATTGCTACTGAGAAGGGGAGAAAGCTTTATCAGAAACGTAAAGCCGGAGTGATTCAGGCACAACAAATTTAAATGAGAAAAACGGATATGAGACTTAGAGTAGTTTTGGTTCTGACAGCATCAATCTTTCTGTCAGATGCATTCGCGCAAACACCAAGCCGGTACACGCTGAAGCAGGTACTGGAGCTGGCGCTACAGCAAAATGCAAACATAGCGCGGGCAAAATATGATTACCAGGAAGGAGAGCAGAAAACCCGTGAGGTGAAGTCAGCGGCATTGCCTCAGGTAAATATCAGCGGCGACGTAACAAATAACGTGATTCGCCAGGCTTTTGTGTTCCCTGCGAAAATGGCTGATCCGAATGCAGGGGAGGATGATTATCTGGTTCTCCGCGCCGGGATGCAACATTCAGCAACGGCTACCCTGCAGGCCACTCAGCAGATCTTTAACCAAAGTGTATTCACTGGTATCAAGGCTGCAAAAGTGAGTGAGGAATATTATCGCAATAATATTGAGAGAACTGAAGAAGAGGTCATTCAGCAGACATCGTCACTCTTTTATCAGGTAGCATCCATGCAGGCGCAACGCAACGTGATCGAGACCAATCTCGAACAGACAAAGAAGAACCTTGATATCACTACTTCAAGATTTGAGAATGGTGTTGCAAGGAAACTGGACGTAGACCGGCTCAAAGTCAATGTTACAAATTTGCAGACTCAGCTCAGATCTGTGGATGATGCGTTCTCCAGTCTTACAAACCAACTAAAGCTTGTTGCCGGCATGGATATTAACACGCCGCTGGAGGTTGCCGAGCCTTTGATCGAAGCTTCTCAGGATTATCAGATTGATGCCTCACTTACTGCGGGTGATTGGGCATTTGAGAACAAAATTGAGTTTCGTCAGCTCAGCACCCAGCTGGAGCTTTATGATCTTGAGCGCAAGAGTTTTTCTTCAGGTTATTTCCCAACGCTTTCATTGTTCGGAAACTATTCATACACCGCGCAGAGCAATGACTTCTTCTTAAAATCAGGGATTAACCCACTCACCTTTGATATCGCTTCAATCGGTCTGCGACTGTCAATCCCTGTGTTTGACGGGTTTAATAAGTCTGCCAAAGTACAGCAGTCGAAGATTCACAGAATGAAGACAGAGAACGACATGGCATTTACAAGACAGCAGTCGAATATGGAGTTCGTTAATTCAGTGAAATCCTATGAGACGAGCTTCGAGAGCTATGAAGCACAAAAGGCGAATGTGGAATTGGCGAATAGCGTATACGATGTGACACTTCAGAACTACAATGAGGGTGTCAGCTCTCTTACTGATCTCCTTCAGGCAGAATCGTCACGCATACAGGCGCAGAACCAGCTGATAGAAGCGTTGCTTAAGGTGAAACAGGCTGAGGTAGCACTCCTTAAATCAAAAGGAGAAATTAAAAATCTATTGAACTAACTGATAGCACATAAATAAAATGAAACGTACAATTATCACCGTCCTTATTGTTATCGCGGCAATTGCCGGAGCTGCTTTTATTCTGAAAGGAAACAAGGACAAAACCCGGCAGGAGGCTGAGCTTGCGAAGAAGGTTAATACAACAACTCCTGTCCGCGTGGCAGAAGTGACAGTGGAGAACATTGGTGGTTCTTTCGCAGCAACGGGAACATTTACTCCATCGAAAGAGATCACCGTCGTTACTGAGGTCGCTGGCAAAGTAATCTCTATCAATGCAGATGAAGGCCAGTTTGTTTCGAAAGGTCAATTGCTGGCCAGGATAGACTATGCAACCATTGAAGCAGATCTCAAATCAGCGGAAGCTACTCTTCAGAAGCTCGCTACCGATAAGGCCCGGTACGAAAGACTGTTGACTTCCGGTGGAGTGACACAGGCACAGCTGGATGAAGTGAACCTGAACTATGTAAACGCGGAAGCACGTGTGGTGACTGCGCGCAAGAAGCTTGCTGACAGTTTTATTCGCGCTCCCTTTGCGGGCTATGTGAACAAACGCTCCGTAGAAGAAGGATCTTTTGTCTCAGCAGGGAAGGATATGTTTGAAATTGTCGACACCAACAAGTTGACAATGACAGTAAACGTCCCTGAACGTCAGGTACTATCAATCAGCAACATCAAGTCTGTTTCGGCTGTAGCCGATGTTTATCCCGGCGTCTCTTATCAGGCTAAGGTGAAATTTGTCGGAGCCAAAGCAGATGCGAACCTCAACTTCCCGGTGGAGTTGGAGATTACGAACGTCAAGGACAGACCACTGCGTGCCGGAATGTATGGTCGCGCAACGTTTGAACTACCCAATGGCGAGGAAGGTCTGCTGATTCCCCGTGCTGCCATCATAGGAAGTGTGAGCGACGCGCAGGTATATGTGCTGACCGCAGATTCCGTTGTCCTTAAAGACGTAGTGGCGGGTGCGCAGTATGCAGATGCTGTTGAAATCAAAGAAGGATTGAGTGTTGGCGATAAGGTTGTGACCAGTGGTCACATCAACCTTCGCGATGGATCTAAAGTGACCGTTTTGAAATAAAGGGAATTCATCCCAAACCGAATCATGAAAATTACAGAAGTATCAATAAAAAGACCCTCGATCATTCTGGTGCTCTTTATCATCCTGACTTTCCTCGGGTTGACAAGCTATCGGAATCTGAGTTACGAGCTTTTGCCGAAGTTCAGCGCGCCGGTGGTAACCGTAACCGCGATGTACCCGGGAGCATCTCCGCAGGAAGTGGAAAACACAGTGACCAAAGAACTGGAGAATGCGGTTTCCTCAATGGAGAACGTCAAGAAGATCACGGCGACATCCTATGAAGGAATTGCCGTTGTGGTCGTTGAGCTGAACCCGGATGCGAACGTTGACCTTGCGTTACAGGATGCTCAACGTAAAGTGAACGCTACTTTGGCGACGCTTCCTGAAGATGTGCTGAGCCCCTCTCTTGGAAAGTTCTCGTTTGATGACATGCCTATCATCCGTCTCGGTGTTTCTGCCGCGATGAATGGTACAGAATTATATGACCTGGTTGAGCAACGTATTCGTCCGAACATCGCCAAGATCGCCGGTGTGGCCCAGACTAATCTCATTGGTGGGGAAGAACGCGAGATACGTGTCAACGTGAGTAACGAGAAGCTTAAGGCGTATCGCCTTTCATTGCCGCAGCTCGTACAGCTGATAGAATCATCAAACCTGGATTTCCCGACAGGGAAGATCAGAACTCAGGATGAACAGGTACTGGTGAGGCTCGCAGGGAAATACGCTAATCTCGATGACCTGAGAAACCTTGTAGTGGCATCCAATGTCAACGGAGGCCCGGTGCGTCTGTCCGATGTGGCGGAAGTTCAGGATACCAAGAAAGAGACAACTCTTGTAAACCGTATCGACCTTCAAAACTCAATAGGGATATCCATACAGAAGCAGTCGGATGCAAACGCGGTTCAGGTGAGCGAACTTGTTCGTGAAGAGCTTGCCAAACTTGAAAAGATCTATGAAGGCAATAACCTCAAGTTTACAATTGCGCAGGATTCTTCGGAATATACATTGGAAGCTGCGGATGCGGTAATCCACGATCTTATACTCGCGGTGATTCTCGTAGCAGCAATCATGCTTCTGTTCCTGCACTCTTTCCGCAACGCGGTCATCGTAATGGTCGCGATCCCGCTGTCACTTGTGGCAACCTTTATCGGGATGTCTATGTTCGGATTTACGCTCAATCTTATGTCGCTCCTGGGGCTTTCACTCGTTGTGGGGATCCTGGTTGACGATGCGATCGTGGTGATTGAAAATATATACCGGCACATGGAGATGGGTAAGAACCGTGTGCAGGCAGCCTATGACGGTGTGAAGGAGATCGGTTTTACCGTTGTCTCGATTACACTCGTAATCGTGGTGGTGTTTCTCCCTATCGCGTTGACAACCGGACTTATATCCAACATCATGAAGCAGTTCTCCATTGTTGTGGTAATTGCGACATTACTTTCACTGCTCGTATCATTTACAATGGTTCCTTTCCTTTATTCAAGGTTCGGAAAGCTTGAACATATCTCAAAGGATAACTTCTTCGGACGTATCATTCTTGGTTTTGAAACAGGTCTCGATCGTTTCGGAGCATGGATCCAAAGTCTTCTGAAGTGGGCTCTCGCTCACCGCGCAGTAACGATTCTTTCTGCTATAGTGCTATTCTTTGGATCACTTGCATTGGTAATAGCGGGTTTCATCGGATCTGAGTTTGTGGCTCAGGGTGACCGGGGCGAGTTTATCCTCGTCCTTGAATATCCCAAGAAGACCTCGGTTGACCAGAACAATGTAATGACCCGTCATGTGGAGGAGTATGTTGCCTCCAAGCAGGAGGTGGTTTCAATATTCACATCAGTAGGGCAGAGCAGCGAAAGCGGTATGGGCTCATCGCAGGGAACTGCATATAAGTCGGAGATCAACGTGAAGTTGGTTCCTGTTGACGAAAGGAATGAAAGCTCGGACATCTATGGTGTGTTGCTGAAGAACGAGATCATGGAAAGGTTTCCTGGCGTTAAAGTAAAAGCGACACCTGTGTCACTTCTGGGTACTGCAAACCAGGCGCCGATCCAACTCATAGTGACCGGTCCTGCCTACGATACCGTGATGAGCTTTGCTGAATCACTCCGTCAAAGGGTTGAGAAAGTTGAGGGAACCCAGGAGGTTATGCTTTCTGTGGAAAGCGGCAGCCCGGAGGTTGTCGTCAGCACAGATCGAAGAAAAATGGCTGAGCTTGGCCTCGACCTTCAGACAGTGGGCGCAACTATGCAGTTCGCTTTCAATGGAAACTCCGATGCGAAGTTCCGTCAGGGAGAAAATGAATATGATATCAACGTGAGGTTTGACGAATATGACCGCCGTAGTGTAAATGATATTAAGTCACTGTCCTTCATGAATAAGTTCGGTCAGCAAATACGGCTGGATCAGTTCGCTGAAGTAAAAGAAAGCTCAGGCCCGTCAAGACTTGAGCGATACAACAGGATCACTTCCGTGAACATCAATGCTCAATTGCTTGGACGTTCCTCAGGAGAGGTAGCATCAGAGCTTAAGACCATTCTCGATAGCGTTGACAAGCCTGCGGGTGTTGCAGTGACTTTCGGCGGTAACCAGGAGAACCAGGAAGAGTCATTCGCTCAGTTAGGTTTCGCTTTCATGGCCTCCATCCTCCTTGTGTATCTGATCATGGTGGCGCTGTACGATAACTTTATCTATCCTTTTGTGGTGCTGTTCTCGATACCACTGGCAATGATCGGTGCTCTCTGGGCGCTGGCATTATCCGGTCACACCTTGAGTATTTTTACCATACTGGGGATCATCATGCTCATCGGTTTAGTTGCCAAGAACGCCATCCTTGTCGTGGACTTTACGAACCACCTGAAAGCGAAAGGTCTCCCGACAATAGATGCGCTTCTCGAAGCAACGAAGGAACGTCTGCGTCCTGTGTTGATGACCACGATCGCGATGGTGGTAGGTATGCTTCCCGTGGCGCTGGCATCCGGTGCGGGTGCAGCATGGAAGAATGGTCTTGCATGGGCAATCATTGGCGGGCTTGTAAGCTCAACGATCCTTACCCTTGTCGTAGTGCCTGTCGTGTACCAGCTAGTCGACAGACTTCTTGTGAAAACGGGACTGGTGAACGAAGAGAAAGCTAAAAAATATCAGACACTGGAAGTGTAAGTGTTAGCATGCGTTTAAATAAGAAGGGACTGTCCAATGGCAGTCCCTTCGTTTTTATGAAAGATCAGAAATAGTTCAAAGTCTAATCAGCTTTCAAAGCCTTGACAGGATCAGTAGTCGCTGCTCTGAATGATTCCATGCTTACTGTTATCAACGCGACGATGACGGCGGCGCCACCTGCAATAAGGAACGCGACCACACCGATCTCAATTCTGTAAGCAAAGGTCTCGAGCCATTTGGTCATGCCCCACCACGCCAGCGGAATGGAAATAGCGAAAGCAATCAAAACAAGCTTGATAAACTCGCCGGTCATTATCCTTAGAATATCTTTAACGCTGGCGCCCATTACTTTACGGATACCAATCTCACGGAATCTGCGTTCGGTCATGTAAGTTGACAATCCATAGAGGCCCAGACAGGAAATTATCATTGCCATTACCGTGAAAGTGCCAATGATTGCAGCCACTTTCTTGTCTTCTGAATATTGCTCCTGAATGTTTTCATCGAGAAACTGGAACTCAAACGGTGTATCGTTCACGAGCGATTTCCAGGTTTCTTCTACTGCGACTTTCGCTGAAGAGAACTGGTCCGTCTTAATGTCCAGTACAGCATATGCGAATGATTCGTCCATAGCTGGGCTGCGAAACGCCATCGGATTGATCTTTTCCTTCAGTGATACCTGGTGGTAGTCTTCCATAACACCGATCACTTCAAATTCCCTTGTGTTTCCCTGCCAGTCGAAGTACAACTTTTCTCCGATAGCCTTTTCGGGAGTGAGGCCAAGCTCTTTTACCGAGGACATGTTCACGATGATCTTTGATCCACCGTCGGTCTCACGATTATCTGTAAACTGTCTTCCTGCCACAAGCTTTAATCCCAGCAATTCCATGTAGTTGTGATCTACCACGTTGATGCGATGCAGTTTGGCTACGTCCATGTTTTCTCCGCGCTTGTAAAGCGGCATATCGTTGAAGATATAAGAACCCGGAACGTAATCGGTTCCTGATACACCTTTAACGCCTGGTATCTTGCTAACCTCCTTTTGCAACACAGGATACGCTTTTAACGCATTATCCGTCCGTAACGGAATGACCACCTTTGCGTCTGAGTTAAATCCGAGATTCTTATTGCGCATAAACTCCATTTGTTGAGAAATAGTGATCATGGAACAAACGAGTCCGATACCAATGACAAACTGGAATACAACAAGTGTCTGACGCAACTTTCCAGAGGCATTGCTCATCGAAGGGCGTCCTTTGAGGACACTTGCGGGTTTGAATGATGATAGATAGAATGCAGGATAACTGCCTGCAAGAACACCGGTAATAATTACTATCGAGATTACCAGTAATACGAATGGGAGGTTGTTGAGCAACCCTAAAGAGATCTCTTTTCCTGTAAGCGTATTGAACCAGGGGAGGGCGAGTTGAATGATCACGAGGCTTACGATAACGGCGATCAAAACCAGGATCATCGCTTCTCCGAGCAATTGGGAAATGAGTGAGCTTCGAAATGCACCCAGCACTTTACGCACACCTATTTCGGCGGCACGTTTTGTTGCCTTCGCTGTGGAAAGGTTCATGAAGTTGATACAGGCCAGGAGAAGTATGAAGAACCCTATTGACGCGACGATGTAGATCCCGTTGATACGCGGACTTTGCTGTACATCTGAATGCAGGTAGATGTCTTTGACGGGTTCGATGGAAAGCTTCTTCTTGATCCCGAGAGCCTTCATGTTTTCAGCGCCGTATTTGGTGAGGACGGCATTCATTTTACTGATTACCTCCTCACGGTTGTGTCCCGGTACCAGCTTGAGGTAAGAAGGCACGAAGTTTTGTCCAGCCCATTCGTTGTTAGCATTGGGAGACCGCAGATACATACCCAATCCGCCGCTGTATATGTTTACGATGAAGTTTGGTCTGATTACACTCTTTTTCTTGTCCTTGTACACTGCAGTAACCTTCACTTCAAATGATTCATTCCCCTGGCTGAGTTGAAATGATTTATTGAGAGCAGACTCGTTTCCGAAGAGTTTCTTAGAGAGAGATTCCGCGATAGCGATGGAATTGGGATGTTCCAGCGCGGTGGAAGGGTTACCTTCGATTATGTCAAAGGTAAGGACGTCAAATACAGTTGAGTCGCCGAGGTAACCATCAGAAATGTAGAAGACGTTGTCTCCATGCTTGATGAGGTTTTGATTTGTACCGGGAGGGGTAAGCAGACGCGCCGCCGCTTCCACTTCAGGTAACTCTTCTGCCAACGCAAGGGCTATTGGAGGTGAGGCTGTCCCCAGTTTGTCGAAACCAATGACGCCTTCGAACTCTGTCACGATCCGGTAAACATCTTCCTTTCTGTTGAGATCCTTGTCATAGCTCAGCTCATCCTGGATATAGAGCGTGAGCATAAGGCAACACGCAAGTCCCAGAGACAGCCCCAGTATATTGATCAGTGAAAAAGACTTGTGCTTCTGAAGGTTGCGAAAAGCGATGAGGACATAATTCTTCAGCATAAGAGGTATTTTGTTTAAAATCACCTGTGGATGCCAACATCCGTGCCCGGAAAAAATAGCCCAATACATGGAAATTCAGCGGTGAATGCCCCTTCTTGCTATTCAGGATCGCACAGGGGTGTCCGCAATCGGGCACGGAAGGGGCAGGTAGCAAGTAACAGGTAGCAGGTAACAAGTAGCAAGTAGCAAGTAGCAGGTAACAAGTAGCAGGTAGCAAGTAGCAGGGAGCAAGTAACAGGAAACAAGTAGCAAGTAGCAAACTGCCGTAGCAAGAAGCGCTCATGCCTATGGCACGATGTTACCTGCCGCTGAAATCAATCTGGGTAGGACTAGGTGGAATATGATACCTGGAGCATGTCCTATGCTGCCACCTACCTGTTACATGCTACATGCTACCTGCTACGTGTCACGCGCTACTGAATGATACCCACCAGCACGGATACCGTGACCCATCATTCATTATTTTATTTGTAGTGAATGGAAAACGCTGGTATTTTTAAGTTCTTCAAACCTAAGCCGCGAATGACGGTCACCCGTGTTGTTCTTGTTGATGACCATGCTATCCTGATGGATGGAATCAAAAGTCTTTTGGAAAAGCAGGAAGGTCTTCGAGTAGAAAAAACGTTCTCGACAGCGGAAAGCGCTCTCAAATATTTTGAGCGGGAAGAAGCTGATCTGCTCATCACCGACTTTAATCTGCCCGGGATGGATGGTTTATCTTTGATTCATACGATCACCAGGATACGTCCTGATATGCGACTCATTGTTCTCAGCATGCACAATGAAGTGCACCTCGTGAAAGAGATTCTCAAAGCAGGAGTCCATGGATTCGTTCTGAAGAATGATTCCCACCGCGAGCTTGTTCAGGCCATAGAAGATGTGCAGGCCGGGAAGATCTATCTCAGCAGCGATGTCAATAAGCTACTGATCCAGAACCTGAATAACCCCGACGAAGGAAAACTGCTTACCGACAGAGAACGCGAAATAGTGAAACTCATCGCAAAGGAATATTCCAACAAGGAGATAGCAGAGCAACTTTTTATCAGCGAACGGACTGTTGAAACACACCGGAAAAACATCTTCCGAAAAACAGGCACTAACTCCCTTGTTGGCCTGATCAAATTTGCGTACGCCAATAATCTGATCTAGCTTTTTATTTCTTCCAGGAGTTTAATATCAGGGAGAAATTGATCATCTTGATGTTCATATCCCTACCTCTACCTGCCGTATGAGCCCGACTCGCCGATGTCTGACGATCTTATTGGTTCTTTGTTGTTTCTATTCCCTCGCACAACCTCAATTGAGAGACCGGCTTGATAGTCTGAGGAAGGTTGCAGCACGTCATGCAAATGATACGCTGGGTGTCCTCGCATTTGCAGACCTGTGTTACGAGTATCGCGTCGTTGACCAAGACTCCGCGCTCAGGTTTGGAGAAATGGGAATCGCACTTGGCAGAAAGCTCGGCTTCATAAGTGGACTTGCACAGGTTTACAGTGACGCCGCGTTTCTGCATTATGACAAAGCTAGCTACGACAAAGCGACATCATACTGGCGGGAGGCCCTTTCACTCAGGAGATCTCTTGGAGACAGCGTCCGCGTGGCGAGCCTTCAGCTAAAGCTTGGTGGCTCATTCTTTCGGAAAGGTGAATATGAGCAGGCACTTCGCCATCAATTGGCGGCATTGCGCTTATATGAAGGGATTAACATTCCTATGGGAATAGGCCAGGCGTTGAACAATGTCGCAGCGGTATACGAGTATCAGAACGACCTTAACAAGGCACTTGAGTACTACCAGCAGGCTTTTGTGCAACATCAAAAGACCGGCAACACAGCAGAAATGGGGACCTCCCTTATCAATACCGGCAACATATACTTTAGGAAAGGCAACTACCCCGAGGCGAAGAAAGTTTACCATCATGCACTCGCGCTTCTTGTAGAGAAGGGTAATTCAACGAGCCTGGCAGTGGTGCAGAACAACCTGGCCGAGATTTATACCCTGGAGAATAATTATGACAGCGCTCAATGGTATTCAGCGCAGGCGTTGGCTTTGAGAAGAAAGATCGGTGAGTTTTCCGGTGTGGTCTCCAGTCTGAATATGATGGGACGAATAGAGACGCAACGGGGAAACTATGCGCTTGCGGAACGTTATCTTCTGGAAGCTCTGGATTCAGCTCAGAAAAAAGGTGTTCGTCCCGAGGAAGGGAAGATTCACCTTAACCTGTATGAACTCTACAAAGCGAATGGAGACTGGCGGAGAAGCCTCGATGCCCACGTACAATACGCTGCGGTAAAGGACTCCCTGATCAGTGAAGCCGGGCGAAAAGAAGTTGCCGCCTTGCAAGTCAGGTACGAGACCGATAAGAAAGAGCAGACCATCGCTTTACAAGATGCAGAGCTTGCGCGCAAGGAAACAAGGATTCAACGGGACGTAGTAGTCATTGCTGCGTTAGTGGTTACGCTGGCTCTTATTGTGATCATTGTGTTATTGCTTCGCGGTCGTGAAGCACGAAAACGGGATGTAGCTCGCAAGGAACATGAAATCTCATTGCGCGAGGCTCTCATCAAGGCATCTATAGAATCGCAGGAAAACGAGAGAAAACGTTTTGCAAGGGATTTGCATGACGGAATGGGTCAATGGATATCCAGTTTGCGACTCTCGTTGGAGGAGATTAACACTGCGCGGGATGATGAAAAGAAGCTGGATGTACTCGAACGCACCGATGGACTTCTGAAACAGATCAATCATGAATTCAGAAGCATCGCTTTCAACCTGATGCCGCACACGCTCATTCATGCCGGTCTCAAACCTGCTCTCGATGAAATGGTGTCGCGCCTCAATCAATCGGGAGGGCCTCGCTTCAGTGTTTCCGCTTTTAACTTCCCCGGTCGACTCACTGAACAGGAAGAGATCTCCCTTTACCGTGTGATCCAGGAATGGACCAATAATATCATTAAATACGCGAGTGCTAATCGTGTCGAGATACATCTCACAGGTCATGAAGACGAGCTCGTGGTGATGGTTGAAGATGACGGTCGTGGCTTCGATGTCAACGCCCTTGAGAAAGGAACTGGAAATGGATGGAAGAACATCCGGTCGCGCATGAGTGTTGTGAAGGGAACTGTTGAAGTTGATTCTCACTCCTCCAGATCCGGCACAACGCTTACCCTGCGCATTCCGAAGAACAACCAGAGTCAACCGGTGACCGAGTCCTCCAATGCTTCCGTTGCAGGATAGATCCTCATGATGTGTTTTTCACTTAATACACTGATTTTTCCTTGCTTGATCTTGGGCAACCGAAGTGATATACGCAACTCATAGTGAATGACCAAAAAAGAAGCAGAGGCCCGCGCGAGGGATGGAAGTGGAAAGCCCGCAGCGGCGATGGGAAGTGGGAGGAGCGAGGACTTGTAACGGACAGCCCGGCCCGCAGGGACGCGCCACAAACTTGGTTCCGTTTTAGTCAACCACAAATATCAGGAAAGACCTATTCGATCTCGTAATACTCCAGCGCCCACTCCACCATGTAGCGCACCCGTTGTGGGATGATCCTGTAAACGATCAGGTCCGGATTATCGATAGACCCGAGATAATGCTGAAGCAGTTTGTTACTTCGCCAGATATCTTCAAGGATATTTCTGTCTTTCAGCACTTCAGCGACCCCGGAGATTCGCACCTGATTATGGTCTCCATCGACATAACAGAGTTCTACTTTGGGATTATCCGCAATCTCCGTTGTCTTGTGATAGCTACGGAGGTTCGCAACGTAAATGGTAAAGCCCTCGGTGCGGACCGGAGAAACAGGTCGTACCCTTGGCTGAACTCCATCCATTGTGGCGAGCACAGGAAAACGTACAGTTCTCACGAGCGCGAGGGCGCGTTCTTTAGCGTCCGATGGACTTACCTTTTCCGGAACAGGCTTACTCATACTGCAAATCTAAAAAACATTTGACAGATCGTTAATCCTCCTATTTTTAGCTTTCCAAACAGACACCATTGCGCCTTCTTGCCGCATTAATTGCGTTCACTGCTATTGTCCTGATCTCATTTGCGATCTGGGGAGATGACCTCATGCAGATGTTCACCCTGGAAGGGTCTATGGGATGGCTACGGAACTATGGTCCATGGGCATGGCTGATGTCAATACTCTTGTTGATTACTGATCTCCTGCTCCCGCTTCCGGCAACGATCATCATGGCAGCGACAGGGTTTCTCTATGGTCCGGTAATAGGTTCACTGATCAGCATTGCAGGCTCGTTCGGAAGCGGATCCCTGGCCTACTGGGTTTGTCGTTCATTCGGAGAAGGCACTACGAAAAAGATATTGGGAGAGAAAGAATTTGAAAAGGGGAGAGGTATCGCGGAACGTGCCGGTGGCTGGATCGTCGTTCTGTCGAGATGGTTACCCGTTTTGCCTGAGGTGGTAGCTTGTATGGCGGGTCTGACGCGCATGAACGCGATTAAGTTTCACGTCGCCTTGCTATGTGGCACCATTCCGATGGCAGTCGTTTACAGCATTATCGGAGCCCAGGGAAATGCTGACCCAACGATCGCGATCATCCTAAGTGCGGGTCTTCCACCAGTCATCTGGCTTATTGTAAGTACCGTAATCAAGAGAATTAAATGAATCCCTGTGAGGGGAGCAGACGCAGGACTTGTCTGCAAATTCAAGGGGACCGAAAACGCCCCTGGTATCTATCATAATGGGAACCGCCAGCACCCCAAACCACTGGACCGGCGGTCCCAATATTTTCCAACAATTTTTAACTTAAGTGTGAAGCAATACCATCCTGGCTGCCATAACCAAACTAACAGAAAGGATATAAGGTGAGTGCTTCAATCTGGTAACGAAACATTACCGGGTGTCGCGGTCAGCGTTCAGGCGGATGAACAATGTTGCTGACGAAAGATGAGATAAATACTTTAGTAGAAGAGTTTCTGATCAGATCCACGTTCCACCAGCCAGACAATTGGCCGATAGAGATCGATTCAGGTAAATAATCTTTGATGAAAGTGAATACTGTCTTTCCTTGAGTAGAAGAGGACTGGTCATCGGCAAAGGTCTTTACATATTCCGCCAGAGCCAGCTGGATCTTTCTTGCTTCGGAGTCCTTAACACACTGAATGGTCAGTACATCGTTGAATACTTTTTGCTTAAGCAACCTGTACACTTCGCCTTTGTGAGTAAAGGTTCCATCCACGCGTTCAAAATCCGAAGCAGCCGCACCGTAAGGAAGGGTAAGTGGAATTTCGATTGTGACAATTTGTGAAGGGGAGAAGTCGTCCAGATCGAGTCGAGTCTTCATAGCGACATCGTTCTTGATCTGAAGGCCGATAAACACTCCATAGTAGCCCATGACATTCATGAGGATGAGGGCGATCAGTGCTATGGCGATGATTTTTTTCAAATGATCCGCGTCATTTGCATGCTAAATTATAAGTTTCACTGGGAATACCAAATCGGCCGGGCAAAATATGGCAACGAAGGCCTGGAAAGCGGCCTTTGGTGAGTTAACAGCTCTGGAACAGGATTAAAAGGACCTAGGCCGTGACGCGTACGGGATTGCTCATTCGCATCACAATGTCCTTAAGACCGCGAAGTAGATAAGGTTTATTCAGGAAATGCGTGATCCCTCTCTCTTCAGCCTTTTTCCGGTCGCGGATACTGCTTGAGCCTGTGAAGACCACGAGGTTTATATTGCACTTTCCTGAGAATTGCATCTCATTGTAGCGATCAAGAAATTCAAAGCCATCCATTACCGGCATATGCAGGTCGAGGATGATCAGGTCGGGGAGCGGGTAATTCTTGCTTATCCGGGAGTTCAGGTACTCAAGCGCCTGCAATCCGTTCAACGCGATGTGTACTTCATTGACAAATCCCGCCGCAAGCAACACCTTCTCATTGATCTTATTGAGCAGTGGATCGTCGTCGATTATCAGAATCCTTTTCTTCATCATTATCTTTTATTTGCACGCCGGAGGGACAGCGTTAATTTCTTATGTTTCTATAACCACAATTCAAGAATCAGGGCAAGGACGAACGCCAGAACGATGAGGATCATTCCATAGTCGAGATTATGTTCGCTCACGTACTTCTGGTTCTTCAATGTCCTCAATCTGATGGTTGTTAATAAATAATAAATTCCTCACATGTCTTCCGTTCTCATCATATACGCGGAAGTACCCCTGGCGCTCTCCTTCGTGGAATTGCCCTTCACTCCATAGCTGGCCATTGGGATGAAAGGAAGCGTATCGTCCATGTGGTATGCCGTGGCGATAATCTTCTTCGATCATCAGTGTTCCCGTATGATCATAATACTCTCTCCACCGGCCATGCTTCTGATTGTTCACGTAGTTTCCCTCCGCAATAAGAATAGCATGCTTATTGAACTCCTTGTATTTGCCGTTCTTAATCTTTTCAATCTTTGAACCGGTAGTCTTTATCATATCGTCACGCATCATCGTCACAAAAACTCATCACAATGCCAGACACCCTGTTTCCTCCCTGGAAGCTTGCAGCTCTGTGCATGATCGCATGTCTTGCAAAGGCCTGCGGCCGGGAATGCGAGCTGGTCCTTGTCTTCCTCGAACATCTCGCATTGAATAATCTCTCTCTTGCTCATCCGGAAATAAACACATGAAGGGGCGTGCAGGCACGAAGCACAGAGTCCCTTCATTTCCCGGATGATCATCTCTTCTATCAGTTGATTTACAGGCATACTCTCTTGCACTCGGCGGGATGAATCCAAAATGCATACCATAAAGAAAAAAGAGGCCTCCCGGTGCGCAGGGAGGCTTTTGTCTAAAACTTAACTGGAGTGAAATGGCTCACTGGAGAGAATTTACCCAGGGGCTCAATCCTTCTTTTTGATCTTCTCCCGTAAGGTTTTACGGTCGATGCCAAGGATCTTGGCAGAGTGAGAAATGTTATTGTTGTTGGCGGCGAGCACATCGAGAATATACTCCCGTTCCACTTCTGCAAGCGTACGATTAAGTCCGCTGGCACGTTGCGCAGAGAAGCGGAAATTGTCCGGAAGATCCGGCACATCTATCGTGGCTTCATCGGCCATTACCACAAGTCTTTGGACCACGTTCTGAAGCTCGCGCACGTTACCCGGCCATGCATACTCTTTCAATGCAGCGACAGCCTTACGGGAAAACTTCATAGGAGCTTTTCCTAATTCCTTGACATACTTGGCCAAAAAGAAATCCATGAGTAACAGCACGTCATTGTCACGCTCACGCAGCGGCGGAAGATCAATCGAGATGATATTCAGACGATAGAACAGGTCTTCGCGAAACAGACCTTTCTTTACAAGCTCCATCAGGTCGACATTGCTCGCGGCCACAACGCGCACATTTACCTTGAACGGTTTCTTGGAGCCAACCATGTAAAATTCCTTCTCCTGGAGGACGCGAAGCAGTTTAGCCTGCATGGCAAGGCTCGTGTTGCTGATCTCGTCCAGGAAAATGGTTCCGCCATCTGCAGTCTGGAAAAATCCCGCGCGTGTTTCGCTGGCACCTGTGAACGCTCCTTTGACGTAACCGAACAGTTCGCTCTCAAGAAGACTGTCAGGAATACCTCCACAGTTAACCGCCACAAAGGGTGATCCTGAAACATGACCTCCATAGTGCAGGGCACGCGCAACGAGCTCCTTACCCGTTCCGCTTTCACCATTGATAAGGACCGTAGCATTCGTCGACTTCGCTTTACTGATCGTTTTGAAAACCTTCAACATTCCTTCGGATTCACCAATGATACCAAAGTCATGGGTCGATGGTTTTTCATTACGCTTCTTATTACGACGGGTTTTCGCTAACACCCGGTTCACAGACTTGAACAGCTCTTCATCTGTGAAAGGCTTGACGAGATATTCCTCAGCGCCTATACGAATGGACTCTACGGCACCCTGTATGGATGGAAATCCAGTGATAACAAGTGTGCCAAGTCCCTTGAAGTTTTCGCTCACGTGACGGACCAGCTCCATCCCGTTTTCGTCAGGCATCTTCAGATCTGTGATCACCAGATCAAAATCAAGAGAGTCCAGAAGCTTCACGGCTGACTGCACGTTGCCACAGCTGTAAACATGATATCCCGCGGATTCAAGGTTGCGCTTGATCAGCTCAACAGTTTCGACCGAATCATCAACCGCTAATACATTCACATTTTCATTCTGCTTCATCATCCGTTCTGCGTTTTTGGTAGTAAGATTTCAAAGCGGGAACCTTTCCCCGGAGCGCTTGTCACAACAATCCTTCCGTGATGCGCTTGTATTATACCCTGAACAACCGAAAGACCTAATCCTGTTCCCTGACCGACAGGTTTAGTGGTGAAAAAAGGCTCAAAGATCTTTTCACGAATTTCCTTTGTCATACCTGTACCAGAATCCTTCACCACGAGACTGACAAATTCATTCTTGTTACGTGAAACGATAGTGATGTCTCCTCCATCAGGCATGGCGTGCACTGCATTTGTAATGAGGTTCACAAGAACCTGACTTATCTGCACTTCATCTGCCTGGATCAAAGACAAAGTAGACTCAAGCTGTTTTACAATTCGTATCCCGCGTGACTGAAACCTGACATCGATGAAATACAAAATGTTATCGATGATGCTATTGAGATCCAGGTCCACGATCTGTCTGGGCATCTGACTCGAAAAGATCATCAGCTTTTTGATGATCTCACGGGTATATAACGATGCTTTTACGATCCGTTCGATGTCTTCATTCTGTTGCTCCCCCAGCCCACCGGCTTTCTTGATCAACTGCGCAAATCCAAGGATACGACTCAGCGGTTCATTCAGTTCATGCGCGATCCCTGCGGAAAGTTCTCCAACAAAGGCGAGGCGTTTAGCATGCTGAAGTTGTATCTCCAGCTTTTCCTTGTCCAATTGGGTGGCGGCGCGTTTGATGAAAAGCGACAACTCACGTGCTACTGCCTTCAGCAGATTGGTTTCTTCTGCGAGAAAGCGTGGTTTTGCTTCGCTGGTCTTGCCAGGAACCCTGTAACCTACTTCAACGCGGCCGTGAACTTTGCCATCCACCTTGATGGTGGCCTTGATAAAATTCTTGCACCGTGGAAACCCTTTCGACGTAACGGGCAGCCCATCAATAGTGATAGATGCTTCGGCCAGCTCCGGATGTTGCATCGCTGCCGGAAGAATGACCAGGGTCTTCTCCACGATCATTGAAAGATTGTTATCCGCACTCCATGCGGCGCGCGACAGTTCGTAAAGGCAATTAAGTTCCTTGATACGCTCCCTAAGCTTGTGTTCTGCGGATGACATTTGATCGCCGCAAAGCTAAAAATCAATTACGAAAAGACTTCCTTTTGTGGGGAGAAATTTCTTACCTCCTAATAACAAGTGGGTATAAACTCCTCACTGGGTATATTAGGGCCATCTCTTTTTATATGGAAGGCGGTTTAGAGGGCGGAAACAATCGTTAATTGCTGGCATGCTTAGTGCGATATAGAAAGCGTCATGAATGAAAAGATAATACTTACCGAATCGGATTACGAGCGATTGATAGAGCTCGCCGGATTCACCACCGCAGAGGCTGATATACTCAGACAGAATTTATCGGTGGCACGAAAGATTCCCAAAGATAAGATCGGGAACGCATATGTAACGATGAACTCACGCGTATTGTTGAAGGAGTTGAAGTCCGGACGCAATATGGAGATCTCATTGACCTATCCGCGTGATGCACAACCTTCGGAAAGGAAGGTTTCTGTGTTGTCGCCGATCGGGCTTGCATTGCTTGGACGCAAAGAGCGCGATGTTGTATCGTGGCGGATCCCGACTGGCGTTGGAAAATTTGAAATAGTGAAAGTCACTTACCAGCCTGAAGCTGCTGGGGATTTTGCGTTATAAAATGGAAGGTATGAAGATAGTTCTTCTTTTTGCGATGGTCTTATTTGGTGTCTACGCGCAGCAACGTGCGGGAACAGAGGTGAAGGCGCTGCGCGAGACACAAAGACTGGAGGCAGAGCGTAAGGATGAGGCGGGTGGTGAACTTGCCCATATGCGCTATGTGCTAAGCCTGGCGAAGAAAGCTCACCAGGCTCAGCATGGGCCTTTTGGTTGTATCGTCGTAAAAGAAGGAACGATCGTAGGAGAGGGGCAGGCTAATGCAGATGCTTCTGTGTCGCCGTCGCGCCATGCAGAGGCATCCGCTATCCTTGACGCACTCGCCAATTCCGCTGACGCAGGCCTCAATGGAGCAACACTCTATAGTGCAGTCCAGCCATGTCCAGTATGTATTTCCATGATCCACGGCTCCGGAATATCAAAGATCTATTACTCCATTCCCGCAAGTGAAGTACATGAGCACATCGGCGAGGACGCCGCTGAGAGAATGTACAGCACTAACCCCGCAAAACCATCGCTGGAGAAAATACCTGAAGTCCTCGTCCTTCATTCAGAAGCAAAGGAAACTTTAGGGAAGGCCTCTCTATGATGTCAGCCTTCTGAACCGGCATCTCATCCTATCTATTTTTCCTTTATCAAAAACCTTATGGTCTTATGGACTATAAATTGGTATTTTGGTGAATGAACAAAAGTTTCCTCCTGATTGGGGTCATGTTATGCAACGTCGCATACGCCCAGGTTTCCTCTTCCAATAATTCAATCAAACAAACGCCTCCCGTGGAGATGACGGGCGAGCAACATCGCAAGCATATGATGGACCAGCTCGGCATCACGGCGGTGCGTCCGGGCGCGAGCGCAGAAGAAGGTGCGCCTAATTATGCGAACTATGATGAATCGAAAGCAGACCCATATCCTGAGCTTCCTGCAATTCTGAAACTTAAGAGCGGAAAGCCTGTCACTACCAAAGAGGAGTGGTGGAAGAAAAGAAGGCCAGAGATTGCCGAAGATTTCGAACGGGAGGTCTATGGGCGCGTCCCCGCAAATGTTCCATCCGTCACATGGAGTGTAACTATGTCGGAGCGGGAGTTCCTGGGATGGACACCAATGAATGTTAAACGCGTTGTAGGGCGCGTGGATAACTCTGCGTATCCCCACATCGATGTGAATATCAATATGGTGGTGGTCACGCCTGCGAATGCAAAAGGTCCTGTCCCTTTGCTCGTGATGTTCGGACAGCCCACCCTTCCGGCGCCCGTCCAGCCCAACCGTGATGACTTCGATAAACTTAATGAAGCATTGAAGGCACTTCTTGCGAAGGATCCGGAGATTAAAGCAATTCTCGATAAATATCCTGCATACAATCCGCTTGTCAGACCTTCAGGAGTGGGGCCTACAGGCTTTCATATGCCTTCTGGAGAGCCGACTCGTGAACAGCAGCTTATTTCAGCAGGATGGGGTTATGCTCTCCTCGACCCTGCATCCGTTCAGGCAGATAATGGAGAAGGTCTGAGCCGTGGAATTATCGGACTGGTGAATAAAGGGCAGCCGCGCAAGCCCGATGACTGGGGTGCCCTGCGCGCCTGGGGATGGGGCGCTTCCCGTGCGCTGGATTATCTGCTGACAGACTCAACGGTCAATGCAAAATATATCGGGATAGAAGGTGTGTCCAGATATGGCAAGGCGGCGCTGGTTACTATGGCTTTTGATCAACGATTCAGCTTTGGACTGATCGGGTCTTCCGGGAAGGGTGGAACCACACTGCATCGACGGAATTTCGGAGAAGCTGTGGAGAATCTCACGGGTGGATCACACTATTGGATGGCGGGGAACTACATCAAGTATGGTGCTTCCGCAGGAAAGAATGGTAGTATGAATGCAAGTCATCTTCCTGTTGACTCGCATCAGCTCATTGCAATGTGCGCGCCACGCCACGTGTTCATCAGTTATGGTATCCCGGAGAAGGGCGATGCTAAATGGCTGGATCACCAGGGAAGTTATATGGCCGCCGTTGCTGCAGGACCTGTGTTCAAGCTTCTCGGTGCCAAGGACCTTGGTGTATCCAACAATTACAAGACAGAGAAAATGCCTGATGTCAATGTGGGGCCTATCGGCGGACACCTGGCATGGCGTCAGCATGATGGCGGACATACCGACGCGCCTAACATCAAATATTTCGTAGAGTGGGCAAAGCAGTTCATCGAATGATCAGCAGGCCTCTTGCCGCCTGATCTCGCCTTTGTTTCTGAATCCTTATCAGGGTATCTGATCTGGTTTGCGCAGATCCGGAGCATGTTATGTAAAAAATACACAATGAGGCATGAAAAATCCGGTGCGATGTATATCTTCGCAAACATGAAAAACCTCCTGTGCTTACTCTTCCTTGCAATACCTGTGGCTTCAGTTTTATCGCAAGACAACTATGGATTTCCCGTGCAGACGAAAATAGAGAACGGAATCATTGAAGGTCTTTATGATACGAAGACCGGTATTCAGACATACTTCGGAATCCCCTTTGCCAAACCCCCTGTAGGAGAACTCAGATGGAAGGCGCCTGAACCTCCTGATAACTGGACCGGTGTGAAAGAGACGAAGAAATTCGGACCCAGGCCCGTTCAGGGAGTTGTCTTCGGCGATATGCAGTCACGTTCAGATGGAATCAGCGAGGACTGCCTTTATCTGAATGTATGGACTCCTGCGAAGCGTGACACGAAAGGCCTTCCTGTACTGGTGTATTTCTTCGGCGGAGGATTTGTAGCCGGTGACGCATCTGAACCCCGCTATGATGGAGGAAGCATGGCGAAGAAAGGCATCGTTGTGGTTACGGTAAATTATCGTCTTAATATATTCGGATTCTTTGCTCACCCTGAGCTGAGCAAGGAGGCACCCTATAAGGCTTCTGGTAACTACGGGCTTCTTGATCAGCATGCGGGACTGAAATGGGTTCAGAAAAACATCGCTGCTTTTGGAGGCGATCCTAAACGTGTCACCATTGCCGGTGAATCTGCCGGATCCATCTCTGTGAGTGCACAAATGGTTTCGCCCCTCTCGAAAGATCTTATAGCCGGTGCTATCGGAGAGAGTGGTGCAGGAATAAACTCTACGCTATCTCCGGTATCATTGGCCGAAGCTGAAAAGGTGGGCGAGGAGTTCGCCAAGAAGGCAGGCTATCCGACACTGGCTCAGCTACGCGCGCTCAGCACACGTGACTTGTATGAGATATACGCCGAATCACAAAGGTTTGGTTTCCCTACCGTCGTGGATGGATACTTTTATCCTAAGACAATTCCTGAATTATACAAAGCAAAGCAACATGCACAGGTACCGTTGCTTCTGGGTTGGAACTCAGCGGAGATTCCAGGAATGGCATTCATGCAGGGACAACCATATACGGAGGAAAGCTACATTGCCAAGGTGAAAGAAGTCTATCCAAAAGATTTCAAGGAAGTACTTAAACTTTATCCACATGGCTCAGCACGGGAGATTGAGCTTTCAGCTACTGCTCTTGCGTCAGACCGGTTTATTGCCTACAGTACATGGAAGTGGTTCGACCTTCACAGGAAGAATACAAACAAACCTGTCTATCGGTACCTCTATAGCAAGCTGCGTCCTCCGCTGGTAGATCAGTCCAGAGCCGCGGGTCTTGCAGGAGGAACTGTTGAGAAGAGCGAGAACGCCCCGAAACCACCGGAGCCAGTTGGCGCACCACATGCCTGCGAGATTGAATATTGCATGGGCAATCTTCATCTGGTTAAAGACTACGCATGGACTGCTGATGATCACAGGGTATCAGAAACAATGCTGAGCTATTTCGCAAACTTCATCATTAAGGGAGATCCGAATGGTGACACGCTTCCGCAATGGCCCGCAGCGCAGCCAAACGATGACACACCACCGGTGATGATCATTGATACAGAATCAAAAGCTGTTGACGCTAAAGACGACGGAAGATATCTGTTTCTCGATAAGGCTTATAAGAATAACTGATATCACGATATCAATCTGATGAAATCAATGTAGCCGTTCAATGTGGTTGTTGCTTACGAAAGTATCACCACATTCAACGGCTACTCTATCACCAACTTCAAGATCTTTCTTTTTCCATCCTGAACAACATTGATGAAGTAAACGCCAGGTGCGGTCTGGTTTTCTTCATTGAATGCAATAGGTGCGCTCCATCGGGAAGAGGTGTATTGTCCTGATGTCACTTTTCTGCCAGCGATATCAATAATAGTGACCGAAACGTCTTTCTGGCTTACAGAGGTAAATCTCAGATAGAATGCTCCTCCGACGACAGGATTTGGATAAACCGCAGCCCTGAACTCAGCGTTAGCTTCACCACTGATCCCTGTCACAATGAACTCTCCGGAAGTTCTTGAACATCCTCCCAGGCTCACGGTGACGCTATACGCGCCTCCGCCGTTGAAGTCGAATGAAGGTACCGTGGTGGAGCCGACGGATACGCCGTTGCGGAACCATTCGTAGTGCGCATTTGGTATGTTCACTGTGATCAGATCACCGTTCTGTGAGATTACAGGTTCCTCAATCGCCAAAGGAGAAACGACGACGAAGGCTTCTGGGCCTTTGCATCCATTAGGTTGGAAAGCAACTACGCTGTAGTACAATTCTTCAGTTACTGATGAGGTCATCAATGAAGCACCGGTGATTCCCTCGACAGGCACTCCGTCGAGGTACCATTCATATGTTACGTTTGTCGATGAACTTGCGACGGAGAGAGTAGCGGTCTCACCGGAGCAAACAGTGACATCTGAAGCCGTGACCACTGGCGCATGATAATATTCAAAGCTCACATTCTGCGGCAGCTCCGCGGATGAACATCCCGGAAGGGAAGCCTTTGCCACGAAACTGTTCATTCCATTCTGGAGATTAGCGAAAGGAATTACGAAGTCAAGATCGCCTCCGGGACTATCTTCCATCGAAGCAATCTCAACACCTGTTGCACTATAGATGCCGTAGGTCGCCCCAGGCTGAGTGTTTTTCAGACGAATGGTTGCAGGAGAACCACATGGCGCGATCACCTCGGAAACTATTGAAAGATCAATTGACGAGCGTGACAAAATGAGATCAAACCTTGAGGCGCCACTTGAGAGAGGATCGGCTGTGATGGAAAAGTGATAGACTCCTCCATTCGAAAGGTCGAAAGTCGTGTTCGAAAAGTTGTCGATAAGATTGACGGATTCGATGGCTGACAGCTTACTAACGTCGTCTACGGAAAGGCTATACGTTCCCGGTGATGCGTCAGTGATGTCGAGGCCAATCTCTCTTGCACAGAATTCATCCCCGATATGGTTGATCGCGACGCTCACGTTATCACTGGTCAGAGAAGATAAATTAAACATCCCGTTGTTCTTGATTTTGACACCATCACGGTCCCTTTCGAATTCATCGGAAGCGGTAGCGGATATCACTATGGCAGCGACGTCCTTACGAGTACCCCCTGAGAGGACGAGACGCAAATGACCAGGTGTGACGGGGTTAAGATTATCATCCTCTCTCACCTTCGCACTTTCGTGGATGATCAGAGACGGTGATGAAGATATTGACCGGATCCAGAATGCTTGTCCGGACTGAATGACACCGTTCTTAAAATCACCGGTCAAGGCAGTACCAATGGAACTGCGGGAATCAAAATATTCGTATTGGTAACCGTTGTCTGTATTTCTAACAACGGCCGCGATACTGTGTATTCCTGCCGCGGTCCAGTCACCAGTATTCCACTTGATCGCTGATGCATAGGGATTGCCCCCCAGGCTTAGAACTCCTTCGCCAGTGTTGGCAGCCGTGGAGAGTGGCAGAGTGACATTACCCTGATAGAGCGGACCTGTTGTTTCCATTACGATACCCCCTGAGTTATGGATTTCAGCTACGTAACCTCTTCCCCGTTCAAGCGGCGCGTTCAAGTTGTTATACGGAGGGAGATTAGTGCTCTGAGGATAGGCTATAAGATCCGGATCGTCGAAGACGAACATGGTTGGCGTGGTGGAACCTGAAGATGCGCCGGTGAATGATCCTCTTACCGGGAAGTAAAACTGCAGATTACTAACCGTAGTTCCGTCAACCGAAGCACTGAGGTATCGCCGTGCTCCGTTAGTTTCACTGATGTGTCGTTGTACTTTAACATCACCGGAAATCGATGCGCCGTGTTCAAGCGCTTCCACATTTGCAGTTCGCACTGCCGTTGATCCGGTAATGATGTTCCCATCTGAATGCAATTGTCCATTGGTCACTTTGAGTGCATCCGTCACCTTAACGGGAGTGTGAACAAATACATGCGCGCTGCTTTGTGAGTCAAGTCTCTTAATCGTATTATTCGTCGCGTGGAAATGAAGGTGGTGGTCCTGCGATGAAGTTGATTCAATGGAAAGGTTTCCACCTGTAAACCCCAGGCTTCCGTTTTCACCTGCTGTATTGATCGTTCCTGCTCCGCGAATACGCAAACTGTTGTTGCCAAGATGGAGGACTGTACCATTTCCAATGGATAGTCCGCCTCCCATAGAAGAGCCGACGTTCAGAACGAACGGTGCGCCGCTGTTGGCAACAATGATACTGCCTGTTCCGGTCTTTCTGATCTCAAAGAATCGCGGGTCAGCCCCCAGCGTCATTGTCTGGTTACCGTTTCTCCTGAGATGCAACGCTACCGCTACACTTCCCGATACTCCGGGAGAGTTTCCGGGTACGATCAGGTTTCCATCCAGTGCGATGATTGATGTATTGGATGCCGCGCCCTGCAATGATACACCGGATGCTGTTGTAAGGTTGCCCTTTACCTCAGTTTCTCCATCCGCAAAGTTGAAAACTGCGTCCGTAGCTGTCAGGTTAAGGTTACCATATGCGACTCTTCTGACTGTTGTAGGTCCATGGTTTACGGTACTGGTGGCTGAGAGTGTTCCAAGCTTTGGTACAACGCTTCCCGTGAGGTTAAGTATTCCGTCCCCTGCAATATCAATCGTAGCGTCAATTAACTCGTTCGAGATTGTGAGTGTACTTCCATTATCGACCACGACCTTCGATGCGACACCTTCTACTGTCCATGGTCCGCCTATGGGAAGATTATGACGGATCACGAATACCTGGCCATTGTCACTGAAAGAGGTAGGAACAATGCCGCCCTGCGTTCTCCATGATGCAAGGTTGTTTAACTGGGTTGCTCCCGCCTGGGTAAAGAATTGTGTTCCCGCTGAAGTCTGGATAGACAAACCTGAAGATGCGGAAGACTTATTCCCGCTCTTGTCGACAGCAACGACAGTGAATATATAGGTCGTTTCAGGCATGAGATCCGTTGCCTGGAATGCATTGATCTCTGAAGTGCCGATGGGTACACCGTTGGCATAGATTTCATAAACTGCTATTCCATCGTTGTCAGTCGATGCAGGCCACGTGATGGAGATTGTCGCATAACCTGAACGATGCAGGACCGGTGTACCTGGAGCAGTCGGACTTTCGCTGTCGGATAAAGTGGTTGCATGAACGGCTGCCGTAAATTGTGAAACAGTATCGATAGTAGTGGCACGCAGACGGTAATAGTAAGTCTTGTCAGGAGCAAGATCCGTATCGGCGTAAGTTCCTGAGCTGGTTCTCGCGATGGAAGAGTATGGACCTTCCTCGGTAACGCTTCTCTGAACTTCAAAACTTATCAGGTAGGGAAGGACGCGTTTCTTGATCGCGTTGAAAATATAATCATGTCCTCCGTCATTCACATGTATGCCGTCGAAGTTATAGGAAGCTTTGATGGTAAGGTCAACGGTATTCACCAGCTCGTCAAAAATGTTTATGGCGTAAGCGCCAAAAGCATCCTTGATCTGTGTCGCGGTTTGCTGAAGCATCTCGCGATTGGTAAGCGATCCGAAATTTCTGGGCTGTGTTGTGGTGAAGAAGATGCGTACACCTTGCGCGGTGGCCAGGGACTTCAATGTCTGTAAGTTCGACATTGTTGTAGAAACGGGGATACCATTGGCAACGTCGTTGGAGGGGAGGTTGACAATAATTATATCAGGTGATAAGCTAAGCGCCTTTGTGATGTTGCGCTGTGGATCGCCAGTTGGGAGAACATCTTCAGTGTCGAATCCCCCTAATGCAAGGTTTGTGACTACCACACCCGTTGTATTTGTCGTGAGCCAGCTGGAGAATTTGTTCACCCAGCTGCTTTCAGGGGAAGAGGCCCCTGTTCCTGCAGCGGTGGAAGAGCCCAGTACAACGATGTGTTGCTGATCATAGGTCCAGGTCAATCCAATGCTACTCATCGACGAGGCGGTGGCGATCAGGTTTGAAGGTGTCGCCGGCGGGATGGGCAATGGCGGAGGAGTACCGCTTTTTAATGCGGATGCGGCGACGTTTACCCAAGTGTTTCCGGTGTCGGGCCCGCGATATTGCACAGTCAATGTCTGGCCTCCTGTTCCTTCAAAGTACCGGACCATAACAGGGACGGCGCCAGCAGAAAGATTCTGATCGGCACTGGTCACCGTCACGTTTCCATGCAATCCATCATTATTGACGATCAGATTATTATCGAGGAATAACTGACTACCATCGTCTGAGGTTGTACGGAATGCATATAGGCCAGGCGTTGTGATGTGGAGGAATCCCGTGAATTCGAAGTTGAAGTAATCCTCCTGCGTTCTTTCCTGCAGGGAGAATGTGGATACCCATCCCGTGAACTCCGGATCCACCCAGGTGTCCGCCATCTGAGCCATCGTGCTCCAGGACCCCGTGCTGTGTTTGTAGTACAGACCAGAAACGAAAGTATGCGCGTTGGAAGGATTACTCGCGGCTGAAAGATTACCCGCCGCGTCCATTGCTTTCACTGTGAAATTGATCTCTCTGTTAAGCGGCAACGAAGATAGTGTATAAGTCCCGGCGTCGCCTGGAACAGAAATGGAGTCACCGTCAAAGTAGATGTAATAGGCTTTGACTCCCGCGTTGTCCGATGAAGTCTCCCACGTCACGCGAACAGACCCGGGAGCGACGGTGGTGGCAATGACGTTCCCGGGTGGGGTTGGTGGAATGAGTTCGCCAGGAGTGGTGACCACACGATTCTGGTTGACATTGCCCTGAGTGTTACCCGGAAAATAATTTGATCGTCCCGAGTTGTTGACCGCGCGGATCTTATAGTAGTAGGTAGACGCCGGTTCAACGCCAGTATCCAGGAACATGGTAACATCCTCTTTGGTGATCGTCGCCATCACCCAACCCTTGTTGAAATCTTCGCCAGGGACGTTGAGCAGCTTGCGACGCCAGATCTCGAACTCTCTTTCATTGGTAGAATTATCCGTCCATTTCAGCAGAACGCTGGTAGGAGAGATGATATCAAAAGTAAAGTTATTCGGAGTTCCCGTGATGGCCGGCGGAACAGTGACGGTGTTGTGCGTTCCGAAAAGAATCGTCACCGGTTCCGATGGGAGAGATGGACACTTGTCATATCCTTCGGTGATTAGTGTGTACTGTCCTGAGTGCACGCAAGGACCGCCTCCGGTACAACCCGTATGCATAAAGATCGATGGATCTTCTGTGGATTGCACCAATGGCTTTTGTGGTGTCGATCCGTTCTGAAACCATCGGTAGGTTTCAAATCCTTCTGGCACTTTCAGGTACGCGACACTGCCGAGATTGAGATCGGAGAGAACATTGGTTCCGAGTTGCTCAATGATCGGCGCTTCCGGTGACTTCTCACCCACGGTCACCGGATCGGACCACCGGTTCCATTGGCTGGGGTCAGGCGTCGCCGATAATCGGCTATAACGTGCGCGATATACGCCGGGCGAGGTGGCGACGTATATGTAAGACGTTGCGCCCGTGATGATCACCCCGTCGCGTTCCCATTGATACGCGGGAAAGCCCTGAGGCAGCACAAGCGTCGCGCCTTCGCCGGTGGTACCGCAGACATTCGGCTTGCCATAGTCGACGTGAATGTTGGATTTATTCTTTGACAGGAACCAGCTGAAGAAGTCTGGTTCAGCATAAGCCGTGTTCCATGTCCCGTGACCGAGATTCGGATACAGGGAGTATCGAACGCTGGCGCCTTTCTCTCTTAGATTCCTGATCATTCCTTCAGTTTCAGCGGGCTTGGGATTTAGGTCCTGACCGCCCTGAAAAATCCAAAAGGGAATATTGCGCACGCTATCGTACTCCAGTGACTGGGAAAAATTGATTGGTGACATTGGGGCCGCCGCGGCGAAGAGCCAGTCTGCATAATTCAGTGCTTCCAGCAGTGCCTGCGCTCCCATGGAGAGTCCGTGGATATAAATCCTGTCCTGGTCGATGTTGTACTGACGGGAGAGGAGTCGAACGATCCTGATGACGTTGCTGACATCGGAGCCCGCCGGGTTGGCGGTGTTTCTCCATTGATTGGTATTCTGAGGAAACAGCACGAACCCTGGAAAAGCGTTGGAAGCGAGAGTCGGATCATCTGGCAACTTAGTGCCGGCGCGGTTTCTGGCGCTGAGATGAGGGGATCCTCCGTGAACGAGATTGTGATCGTTGTTCAGAAACCGGGGATCTGTGCCGGGATCGGGGGTGCCGTTAGGATTACATGCTGCCGGGTCGGGGCAGTAACAATTGTCTACCCAGCAATTTCCTCGCTCCCCGGCGCCATGAAGCATCACGATCAGCGGGTATCCTGGATGGTAAGACGGATTGTGGCCTGAGGGCAGCAAAAGCCTGTAATTCATCCGGAACTGCGTACCCTGCCGAAGGTGTCCTTGCAGGTAAGGGGAGGAGTCCCAGGAAGTCATGTCATGGAACTGGCCATCGCCTCTCCAGCTGTAGGTGCCGGGAACGAGCTTGTAATTAGTTACTGCGACATTGGCGGTATCCTTGTTTTGGGCAGAAACATTGTGTAATCCCACACAAAACAGGATAAGGAAAAGAGATCGTTGCATGAACTGGCGCTTAACTTTAGATCGGGGACGCATGGGTGAATGAATCCCTAAATTACCCAAAAAGTAATCGCCGGACGGTGTAAAATCGCGCTATATAGTACGTAGGCTAATTGCACTTTTTCTGGTATGTTACGGTAGATTAGCGTAACGCAAAGGCAATGCAACGGTAGGGTTGTCCCCCTGTTGTCGGCCTGTTGTCGGCCTGTCCACTCCCTGTTGACTTGCCCTATAGGGGGTATTGAACTGGCACAGAGTAGGGGGACAACAGGGGGACAACCCCCCGGTGAATTCGTTTTTGGGTGGAGGAGCATTGTAGTCGGGTAGGTGAAAATGCAGAATAGGAACGTCCAATATTAGGGAACCGGATTCCGAGGGAATCTGGTCCACCCCTTTAGGTCCCAGTCAGGCAGCTGAATTTCTTGCAGTGCTCTTCGGTTTTTTACCGGGCGTGTAGCAGTCTAATCCATCCCATTGTGAAGACCCTCAATCCCGTTATCAATGGGCGATGGGTTCAGCCGCTGATTATGGTGGACCAGCGGGTACGATTTTCGAAGATGGAACCCGCGCGAGGGATGGAAGTGCAGTAGCGAAGGGAAGTGTGTGGGGCGAGGACTTGAAACGGAGCCCGGCCCGCAGGGACGCGCCCCTGTAGTTAGACCCTGATTTCCTTCCGCCGCACACCCTTGCATCCCTAAAGGGATCCGCCGCGCATTCTTTAACCGGCTGTCTGGCCGCCAGGCTGACCGGCTGACCATTTTGTTCCTTTCCGCCGCACACCCTTGCATCCCTAAAGGGATCCGCCGCGCATTCTTTAACTGGCTGTCTGGCCGCCTGGCTGACCGGCGACCATTTCGTTCCTTTCCGCCGCACACCCTTGCATCCTGGAATGGACTCGGCGCGCCCCCGGGGCGTCTTGCCTCAGTGATCCATTTCTACCCATTAAAATCTTATTAACTATTGTGAAAATCCCGGCGTCTTCTTGCAAATTATGACTGAATGGCACAACTTTCCGCAAACGTTTTCCCGGCTCGGATTTTGAGGAAAGCGCGTTTAAAGACCAACTTAAAAAGAAAGGAAAATGAAGATGGGAAAGAGAAGTATGCTTGACTATTGCAAGACAGTTCTAACAAAACTTAGCTTTAACAAAGCACTTTTCAGAAAAGAATTCGAAAAGAGCCGTAAGTGGCTCTCCGGACCTGAGGTTGATGACCTCAAAACATGGGCAGAGAAGAACTTTCACCCGTCATTCTTCAAGAGGTCGGCTTAGAACTGATCCCTTGGCGCTCAGGCTTCCGCGTAAAGAGCCCGGTTCGTTAACCGGAAGCCTGAGTTGACTTTATTCCCGAATTTACCTGACCCCCGACATACTTAAGATCCGGGTCTTACGGAAAGCCTACACGCGGGCTCTCACCTTTACGTAAGAGCTGCCTTCCCGGTTAGTCCAGGATGACACCCCACTGGCTGCCTTGCCTATGGGCCGACCGGCTGACATGTTCTTCCCGGCGATCCTCATTCGGTTAGAGATTTTTGACTACTTTTCGATCATGAGATTCGCACCAGTTGCTTTAGTCCTTTTGTTTGTTGCCGGAGCTGCCGTCCCTGCATTTGCGCAGCGTGACGCACAGACCTCTTCGGCTCGTGCCGCTTATTCCACTCCATCGGGTAACTGGCATAGCTCCAGCAAGAAAGGAAAGAACAAGAAAGTGAAAGCCAGAAAAGCAAAGAAGGCGAAGAAAGCGAAGAAAGCAAACAGTGATGCCGACAGGCAGAAGAGGAGATCCCTCCAGCATTTTTAATAAGCGATAGGCGGATGATCGTCTGATCAGACTCCGCTCTTTGCCACCGCCTGGATCTTGGTTTTGTTTCCAACGATCCAAACCACATCCCCCCACTCGAAGACCAGTGAAGAATCAGGATTCAGGATTCTTTGGTCATCACGCTCAACGCCTATGACAAGTCCGTCAGTTAGCTCACGGATTCTTGAAGTCCGGATGTCGAGTCCCCGAAGCTTCGAGTTTTCATTGACAAGCACTTTCTGCAAAGAAATTTCATCCAGCTCCACTTCAGGGTCTGCCTCTTTCTGAACACTTTGGAACACTGATTTAAACTGCTGGATCTGTTCATCGGTTCCAATTACCCCGACCTCATCAAAAGGGAGGAGGATGGTATTCCGTGAAGGCATGTGCATAATCTTGTCACCGCGTTTGATGTATGCGAGGTTGATTCCAAACTGCTCGCGCCACGCTAATGACAACAGCGATCTCCCGATATAGTCTGCATTCTGGGGAACGTCCATGGGAACAATATGCGCGTCCCATGGAACAAGCTTTGATTGCAGGGCTGCATTCTTCCGGGTGACGTTGGCGGCAAGTGTGCTGGCGGCAGCGATCTCCCTGGCATTCAGGTTTCCGATGAAGCGGGACTCCAGTCGCTGATAAAAGTCCTTGAGACCGCGGGTGAACATGAACCATACAAAGAATACAAGAGGCAATGTCACAATAAGCGCTTCCCTTGTGTTGAATAACTTGAAGGTCAGGAAGGAAATGAATGCCACACCAGCAAGAATACGCGTGATCTCCAGCATAAGAAGAGGACCGCGGTTATAACTACTGCTCATCCAGAGCTCTCGGTAGGCGTAATTGCGTGGACGCTTCGCCATTAGCGCCCAAAGAAACGGTGATGCTATAGCAAGTGATCCCACAAGCGTTCCCCAGCGCGTCAGGAAGTGATTGTCCAGGTTCTTCGATACATACGGAAGCAAAACGTTTACAACCAGAAGTATGATCGCTGTGAGGATAATACTGTTGGTCACGATTACATTCAAATAGGAATTGCGCACTGGTTTCCATTCATCCTCAGCCTGAATACTTTGAGTACTGGTAGAGTATCTGTTCAACCGCACCACCCAACGCGCGGGCAACATGCGTTCGATAAGGCCGTGAAGCTTTTCTGACGATTTAATCATGTACGGCGTGGTGAACGTCGTGATGGCTGAAGCTCCCACGGCGACGGGGAAAAGGAAGTCGGACGTAACGCCCAGTGAAAGTCCCAGGGTCGCGACGATGAAAGCAAACTCACCGATCTGGGCCATGCTCATCCCAACTTGTACCGATTGCTTAAGAGGTTGTCCTGACAACAGAGCGCCCATTGTAGTGCTGAATAGTTTTCCAAACAATGTAATCAAAGTGACCGCTATGACAGGTACGCTATACTTTGTGATTGCTGCGGGGTCGATCATCATCCCTACAGAGATAAAGAAGATCGCTCCGAAGAGCTCTTTGACAGGCTTCGTGACGTGTTCAATTTTTTCAGCGGATGTAGTCTCAGCGAGGATTGATCCCATGATGAAAGCACCGAGCTCTGCTGAGAACCCTACCTTGGTTGCAAGCACCACCATACCCAGGCACAAGCCGATCGACAAGATCAGGAGTGTTTCTTCATCCATTAATGGTTTTACCTGGCGCAGAAAGGAGGGGATGAGAAATATGCCTGCGATGAACCAGAGTGCGAGGAAGAACAGCAGCTTGAGAACTGTCATGAGGATTTGTCCTCCCTCGAAAGCTTGCGTGACTGCAATTGTAGAAAGCAATACCATAAGGAGGATGACTACTATGTCTTCAACAATGAGGACTCCGAATACTATCTTTGCATATTGTTTTGTTTTTACGCCAAGTTCATCAAAGGCGCGGATGATGATCGTCGTGGAAGAGCTTGCCAGCATACCACCGAGGAAAAGGCTGTCCATTGTTGACCAATCTAAAGCGCGGCCAAGCCAATAGCCGGCAAGCGTGATGAAGATGATCTCTACCATCGCCGTAACGGACGCAGCTCCGCCGACGCGGGCAAGTTTCTTGAAACTGAATTCCAGTCCAAGACTGAACAGGAGGAAGATGACACCGATCTCTGCGAGGATCTCGATATTCGCCGTATCGGCAACCGTTGGGATTAGATGGAAATGTGGTCCTACGAGAAAACCAGCGATGATGTAACCCAATACTAATGGCTGCTTGATTTTTCGGAATACAAGCGTTGTGATCGCACCAGCGATCAGTATTAGTCCAAGGTCTTGAATCAATGCGGGTAAGTGGCCCATCCGGTCTCTCGGGATTATTCGTAATCGGCTAAAATTATATGTTAATGCAGGTTAAGGGAAATAAAACAGTTATTTTTTAATGAAATTTTAAGCGCCCAACTACTTTTATAAACTGGTATATTTAAGGTTTTTTTATTCACACCATGAGAATAGGGATGACAAGTATCTTCGTAGATGATCCGGCGAAAGCATTTCACTTTTATACCGATGTACTGGGTTTCCGCAAGAAGCTCTTTATACCTGATCAGCATCTTGCCATTGTGGTGTCACCCGACGATGAGAATGGGACCTCCCTGATGCTTGAACCAAATGATAATTCCATCGCGAAGAATTATCAGACAAGTCTCTATGATGCTGGCATTCCGGCGATTGTGTTTACATCTGCGGATGTAATGTCAGAGTATAAGCGCCTGTCCGAACTCGGCGTAGTTTTCAGAAACGAACCGGAGAGCACCCGCTATGGCATAGAAGCATTGTTTGAAGACGGCTTCGGCAATATCATTCAACTCTATCAGCAATAGTTATTGATGAAAGAAGGGGCGGTACGTTCTGGAGGGAAGATACAATATCCATTCAAATGAGAAACAGGATGGAGGCAAGCTTGTTTAAAGAACAACAATCATTGACAATCTAAAGCAGGCACATGCACGAAAAGAAACTAGTTACGGCTGGACAATCCCTCAGGGAAGCCGATAAAGTATTGATCCTTCTTCATGGTCGTGGCGCCACCGCTGAAGATATTATCGGCCTTGCCAACGAATTGGACGTGTCAGACTTTGCCATCATCGCTCCTCAGGCTACCAATTACACCTGGTATCCATATTCGTTTCTTGCTCCCACGGATCAGAACGAACCCTGGCTTTCGTCGGCGATCAGTCTCTTGTCGGATATCGTTAATGATCTAAAGACGGAAGGGTTTGCTGACGAAGATATCTATTTCGCAGGCTTCTCGCAGGGTGCGTGCCTTACACTGGAGTTTATTGCCCGTCATGCGCGTCGCTGGGGAGGCGCGGCTGCATTCACGGGAGGGTTGATAGGCGACAGTCTGAAGACAGAAAGGTATAGCGGCGATTTTGCAGAGACGCCGGTGTTTATTGGGAGCAGCGATCCTGATCCTCACGTTCCGGTGCAGCGTATTCAGGATTCGGTTAAGATCCTTCGTTCAATGAATGCGAAGGTGGTGGAGAAGATCTACCCAGGCATGGGACACACCATCAACCGTGATGAGATCACTATAGTGAATAAGCTGATCTTTGGGTCAGGCTTTTCTGAATGAAGGGTGTGAATCCGGACAACGCTGGTCAGAGGTTTTCTATTTCTGAGCCCCAGCGTTCTTTGAGCTCCTTATGCTTCTTCCAGTACTTCTGTTCGATCTTCTTCATTGACGCTTTGAAGTCGGGGTGCTTCCTCAGATCTTCGACACATGCGTCCTGGTCCATCAGAAGTAGCCAGTAAAGGAAGTTGTCCTGCTCGTTGGCAAATTTACTAAAGAGTGCTACCGCTTTGGCTGTCTCTCCCTTGTAAGCATAATATGCTGAGAGGTGGAGGTCCTTGTACATCGTCAGATCACCTTCGGCGTATTCTCTGAAAGCCTCTGCGAATTCCTTTGCCTTCTCTTTATCGCCGGTCTTGTCATACGTCATCGCTATACGCAGATACTCATGCTTGAATAAATCCATCCCATACATTTTCATGGTACGAAGAGATCTTTCGTAGTATGATTTCGCTTCTTCGTAGTCGCCGCTCATGAAGCTCATCTTCGCGGCTTCCTGCAGGATGTCGAAGCGAACAGTGTCTTTCTTATAATGGGCCAGTAATCTTTGCTTTGCTTTCTTTGCGTCCTTATCCATAGCGTAGTGGATATAGTGGTTTACAAATCCTGCGAAGAACTGTGAGGGGTTCAGCTGAAGAGATTTTTCATTATATCTGAGAGCTTCGTTTAGGAAACCATTTTGCATCAAGGCATTGCTCAGGTGAAAGTAATTGAAAGCTTTTGTTGCGGAGTCCAGACCATAGTCGAGCTTAACCTTTCTGATGGCGTACTCCAGGTACTTTGGAGGATGTGGAATATAGATGTTGTAGAACTCAGTGAGAAAGTGCAGCACCAGCCCGGATCTCGGATCGTATTCGAGGGCTTTTTCAAAATAAGGGACAGATAATTCAAACTGACGCTTTTGGGCGAAAGACAGCGCTTTGGCGATCATGCTTTCGGAGGAACGCGAATCGTACAGTAAAGCTTTCTCCGCGTACTCGTCAATGGTATGAGAGTGAACCTTGTTAAAATTGAATATATCAAGGTAATAGCAAACCATCGCCGCGGACGCGTACGCCAGGGAGAAATTAGGATCTCTTTCAATCGCTTTCCTGAACAGGGGCAAGGCTTGCTCCAGATCGTCAGGCCCACTTCGATAGAAAAGCTCACGACCTTTCAGGAAGTAATCATAGGCGACAAGATCCTCGGTAGGTTTCTTCTCAATCCTGCTTTTTTCTTCGGGAGAGATAAAGACTTCAATCTCTTCAGAGATATTTCTGGCGATTTCTTCCTGAAGATCAAATATTTCTTTTGTCTCCCGGCGGTACTGGCGTGACCAAAGATGTTTATCAGTGGCGGCATCAATCAACTGTATATTCAGTACGATGCGGTCACCCATTTTCTGACCGCTTCCCTCAACAAAATAGCGTACATCAAGTTCGCTGGCCATCTCCTGGATAGACTTGGGATTGTTGCGGTATCTCTCTACGGAGGTTCGACTGATGACCCGGAGGTCCTTGATCTGCTGAAGCTTGTTTAATGTGGACTCCATCAAACCGTTGATGAGGTAGATGTTTGAGGAATCACCACTGTCATTCTTGAACGGCAGAACTGCGATAGACTTCTCTTCATCGGGGTCTGCCTGGGCTTTATTTCCCATAAGGAAATAAACTCCCACTGAGATGATCAGTAACAGGGCCGCGGCGGCAATCCACCCATAGGTTGACTTTCGGGAAGGTAATTCTTCCACGTTTGACTCCGGGATCTTCATTACATCCGCCGGTAACTCAGCTTCCCTTTTTCCTACTTCCCCTGGCGGATATCCATAATACTCCCGGAAACACTTTATAAAGTAAGAAGCGCTTCCAAACCCAACCTGATGGGCTACCTCAGATACATTAAGGGAGGTCTTGCGAAGAAGGTCCATCGCCTTTTTAAGCCTGACCTGGTTGATCAGCTGGCTGACGGAAAGTTTGCTTTCCCTCTTAACCTTCCGTAACAGGTTTGAGCGACTCATATTCATTTCTCCGGCCAGCTCAGAGACTCCGAAATTATCGTTCGCGATGTTACGTTCGATCACCGCAGTGAGCTCGGAGATGAAGTTCTTATCTGGAACATTGGTCTCTGACATGAATCGTAGGTCTGGTCCTTCTCTTCTTTAAAACCTCGAAATTAACGCTTTTCGAGGGGTGATGCATCAAAATTTATATCGATGCGTCATAATTTATACCCGTTCCCGCAAAGTTAATGGTTTTTGCGCCGCCTGTGTTTCACCTCAGGGTTGTGATTCCTCGTCCTTTGACCTATTGATTTTACAACAAAAAAACGCAAAGACATGAGAACACAATTTCTGATCCCGCAAACGCCTGTCAAAGTAATTCTGGGCGCTCTTATGATGGTATGCTTTGTCACCGCATGTGAACCAGGAAAGGGCAAGGAGGCCTCATCCGTTGAAAAGAAGGCTGGTGCGCCGGCAGTCGATATCCATACTGCAGTGCTTACGGAAAACAAGGAGGCCTTGCGTCAGCACATTGCTGCGGGGACTAATGTTAACGAGAAGGATCCTTTTGGCGGGTCGAGCCCGCTGATCAGCGCATCCCTTTTTGGAAAGGAAGAGGAAGCAAGGATCCTGTTGGAGGCCGGTGCAGATATTAATTTCCAGAATAACGACGGGTCTACTGCACTCCACGTCGCCGCATTCTTCTGCAGACCGGAGATCGTGAAGCTCCTGCTTGAGAGTGGTGCAGATAAGACGATGAAGAACAAGTTCGGTGCAACGCCCTATGAATCTGTTGCAGGACCTTTCAGCGAAACAAAGGGAACTTATGATATGCTGGGTCAGGCTCTTGCGCCAATGGGGCTCAAACTTGACCATGCTTACCTGGAGAAAACCAGACCAGAGATAGCGGAGATGTTAAAGTAACAGACTTCAACAAAACAGATATGACGACACTAAACCGCAGGTACGATATTGACTGGCTCCGGGTGATCGCGATAGGGCTGCTCCTCATCTATCACGTTGCGATCGGATTTCAACCGTGGGGTCTGATGATAGGCTTTATTACGAATAGCGACCCATGGACCTCGTTGTGGCTTCCTATGTCGATGCTAAACGTGTGGCGTATTCCCTTTCTGTTTTTTGTTTCAGGGATGGGAGTATACTTCGCTATGAGGAAGCGTAGTATGCCGGCGCTGATCGGTGAGCGGTCGCTGAGGATCCTGGTTCCTTTCCTTTTCGGAGCAGCGTGTATCTTCCCTGTAAGTTCATTTATTCTGAACTGGCACTACGGTTGGGATTACCAGTATGTCGCTCATCCCGGACATCTCTGGTTTCTCGGAAACATATTCATTTATGTTCTCGCCTTGTCGCCATTGTTTTATTATCTGAAACGAAACGAAAACGGTCGGATCGTCATGGCTATGCGCAGGATGCTTCGTACTCCGCTGGGCCTTATTCCATTCCTGGCTCTGTTTGTTTTGGAAGCGTTCGTAATGAAACCTTTTCCTTATGAACTCTATGCAATGACCTGGCATGGCTTCGTTCTTGGGTTTCTTGCATTCTTATCAGGATACTGCCTTGTAATCGGGGGTGATCCGTTCTGGCAGATGCTTCTGCGGTGGCGCTGGCTTTTTATAGTGATAGCTATCGGGTTGTTCACTGTCCGTTTAACCTTGTTCGGCGTGAACACGCCGGCGTATCTGTTGGCGATAGAATCCCAGGCGTGGATTCTCACCGTGTTCGCCTTTGGTCATAAGTATCTGAATAGAAATGCACGTGCGCTTTCTTATCTCAGTGAGGCAGCGTATCCTGTTTACATTCTTCACATGATCTTCCTGGCGTTAGGGTCTTCATTGATCTTTCCCTTACAAATTAATGTCGCCGTAAAGTTCTTTGCCGTGTTGTTTTTTACACTGGGGGGATGCTTCGCGGCCTACGAGGTAATCCGCAGAATATTTTTTCTCCGTCCCCTCTTTGGTTTAAGAGTAGGAGGCATGAAAGCGGAGCGCTCTTTAAACCACTCTGTCCAACCTGAATCATCACAGCAATGATCGAACTGAATAATGTTACGAAGCGTCTTGGAAAGCGGCGCGTCATTGACGACCTCACGCTTCATGTCCCAAAAGGTAGTTTGTTTGGATTGCTTGGTCCAAATGGCGCCGGCAAGACGACAACGGTTCGGCTAGTCGCGGGAGGCCTTGTTCCTGACGGAGGGGAGGTAATGGTCAGCGGGTATGCGGCCCGGACGCCGATGGCAAAGCGGATGATCGGAATAGTTCCGCAGAGTCTTGCAGTTTACGATAATCTGACTGGCGAGGCGAATATGAAGTTCTTTGGAAATCTGTATGGTATGCGAAACGCGGAACTCGATGGAGAGATCGAACGCGCTCTTAATGTAGTACAGTTGTGGGATCGGAGGAAGGACCGGGTGAAGAGTTACTCCGGAGGAATGAAACGGCGTCTAAACATTGCGCTCGCGTTACTTCACAATCCATCGCTACTGATCCTTGACGAACCAACGGTGGGTGTAGACCCTCATTCGCGCAATGCCATCTTCGATGCTATTCGTGAACTAAACAAGGCGGGATGTACAATCATCCTTACTTCGCATTACCTGGAAGAAGCGCAACAGCTATGCGATCATGTCGCGATCATGGATGAAGGAAAGCTTCTTGCAGCGGGCACTGTCGACGAAGTTATTAAACGTCATGGTGGCGATACTCTGCTTATGGTTGAAACCGCCAATGGTAAGATGAAGTTCGAAACGTCAGACGCTGTCGCTGATATTGTTCGGATTAACGCAGAGCAACCAATACTTTCATTAAAGATGGAAAGTCCTGGTCTTGAGAAGGCCTTTCTGAATATCACCGGAAAACAATTACGTGATCAACTATGAATCAGATTATCACACTGACAAGGAAAGATATCACGCTGCTGCTTCTTGACAAGACGAGCGTTATGGTTGCCTTTGCGCTGCCATTGGTTTTAGTAGCGCTTGTGGGAAGCGCATTTGGCTCGGCTTTCCCGCCATCCATTGGGATTACCAGTTATGACTATGCATTTTCGAAAGTAATGTTCTGGGGACTGATAGGCACCGTTGCATCGTCTGTGGCTTCTGTTGCCGTAGAAAAGAGTTCGGGCACTGTGGTGCGGCTTCAACTTGCGCCGATCCGGGAGTATCATCTCCTTATTGGAAAGGCCCTGGCCTGTTCATCGCTCGTACTCGTGAGTGCTTTCGCGACATGGATTTTTGCAACGACTTTATTCTCCATCATGACTAGTAATATACTTAGCCTTGTGGCGATGGTTATCGCCACATCGGTGATGCTTGCGGGGATGATGACCTTTCTTAGCAACTTTGCGCGCACTGAACGCGCAGCGGGTGCGTTGAGCTGGGGGGTGATGCAGGTACTGGCATGTTTCAGTGGTATCATGTTCCCGACGACGATCATGCCGGGGTGGATGGTCACTGTGACTAAATTCAATCCACTGACGTGGGCGGTGCAGGGTATGGAGGTTGCGCTTTGGAAAGGGGGCGCGCTGAATGATATGATGTTGCCGTTAGTGGTTACCACTGGTTCGGGGG
>JAEYXN010000307.1 GCA_023431285.1 Bacteroidota bacterium | reverse complement strand
CCCAAAGACAGTGTGAGGAACAGTGTGAGAGTGAGGAAGAATCAGAGTGAGGAACAGTGTGAGAGTGAGGGAAGAATCAGAGTGAGGAGAAGAAGCAGAGTGAGAATGATCGGCCAACCACTCTCGCTCTCACACTCACCCTTGATTTCACGCTAGTCCTAGTCTTCGGCCGATGTCGGAGCTGAAGACATTATCGGGATCGTATTTCCTTTTTATGCGCAGCCACTCCACGTGCTGTGGATACATAGCCTTGAAAGTTGACTCGTCGAGGTACGCGTCTTTGCCAAGGTAAATCCGTCCACCCATGTCGAGGACCATCCTGTCGAGCTTCTCTGTAAATGGCTTCAACGGCGGAGTGATGGGGAAGTCGATGGCAAACGTGTAGCCTTCAAAAGGAAATGATAACAACCCTCCCTGACCATGACCGAATTTCTTCAGCACATTCAGAAACGGAATACATTTGCTTTCGGTGATTTCGGTGAGTATGGTGCGAATGTTTTTTCTGCCATCCTGCAGCGGCACGACAAACTGATACTGTATGAACCCGCGCTTTCCGTAACCGCGGTTCCATTCGTTGATCATGTCGAGTGGATAGAAGAATTTATCGTAATGCGAGATCGATGGCGCAGACTTCTGCATCCAGTAGATCGCCACATCGAGTATACTAATCGTAAGACGATTGAGTGCGAATGCCGGAAGATAGAACGGCACGGTGATCTTTGGTTTCTTGCCCAGCTTCAACGGATCGCACCGCAGTTTTCCGGGAAGGTCTTCGAGCTTTGCATGATTTCCCGCGCTGAGTACACCGCGACCCAGACTTTTTCCTTTCGCCATTGGATCTATCCACGCTACAGACGATGCATATTCTTCGCCCGTGTTTTCGATCGCGTCCAGCATCTGGTCGAGGTTCTCCGCAGCAAATGCTTTCTGTTTGAAGTAAGTGGTCTCGATCTTTCTGAGTTGTATTGTAGCGGTGAGGATAATTCCTAGTAAACCAAGTCCTCCGAAGTTTGCCCAGAAAAGGTCAGCGTTCTCTTCGCGTGATGCGGTAAGTACCTGGCCATTCGCGAGCATGATGGTGAAGTCGTACACGCAATTGACGAATGAGCCATCTGCGTGGTGCGCCTTTCCATGCACATCGTTGGCGATAGCGCCGCCAATGGTTATGTACTTCGTGCCGGGAGTGATCATGGGGAACCATCCTCGGGGTGCAAAATGGGTGATGATTTCTTCAAGTGAAACGCCGGCTTCACAGAGGAGAATTCCTTTCTCTTCGTCAAACGAAAGAAAGTGATTCATCTTTTCCATCTTCAGCACGACGTGATTGGTATTCGTGGCCTGATCGGCGTAGCTGCGTCCCAGTCCGCGTGGCAGGACTTTATCCTGCGGAAGCCGCGTCAATTGACGTGGATCTCTCGCATAAGCAACCTTGTTGATGGATCGCGGGATGTTACCCCACCCTGAAAGAACCTCTTCTTGAATCTGCATATATTCTTAAAGCCTGACGTGGCTAAAATAGACGATAATAGCGACAAATGGGCCGACAATTGTCATTGAAATTTGGTGCCAGTGTTTTATTCCGGACTTTCTCGTCACTCGATGGTGCCCACTATTGCTTTTTCCGGCAATTAGAAGTGGCACCAATTTTTTAATCTTTTAAGGCAAACAAATCAACTTTATGAAAGCAGCTCGCATTATAGCAATGATGATGGTTATGATCATTGTATCCATCGCGTCTCCCACGTTTGCGTCAACGTCGGAGTCGACGTCACCGGTAATACCAACTGAAACTCCGGAGGCGAAGATTGCCCGGCTCACGCAACGCGTTGAAGAAATCAAGGCTATGGACAAGTCAGGGATGTCCAAAGCAGAACGCAAGGCATTGAAGAAAGAAGTGCGCGAAATCAGAGATGAGGTGAAAGCGCTGAGTGGAGGAGTCTACATCAGTATTGGAGCTTTGCTCGTGATTATTCTCTTGCTTATTCTATTGTTGTAAGAGATGTTAGTTGGGGTTAGGAAGGACGTCAGGGATGGCGTCCTTTTTTTGTGTGTATGCTTGAGGGATGAGGGCACATGAGAAACTGTCGTTCTGGACAGGGGACTCTGGGTCAGCCGGTCGGCCGGGTTGCCGGTCAGCCCGGTTGGGGGAGCATTTTCTCTGCGTCTCCTTCGCCGCGTTAAACCTGCATTCACCCGACCCGCACCCTTTATCCCTAAAGGGCCCAACGCGCAGAATGCTTCTCACATTAATATATTTCTCTGCGTCTCCGCGCCTTCGCGTTTCGACTGCCTCCGCGTTAAAAAGGGTTTCTGTGAGGAAACGATGCCCGATGAATGAGATGATTTTCTTAAGAATGAGATGTCGTTTAGTGAAGCGCTTTTCAGAAAGCAAAACCTTCACTAAACGACACTTTTCTATTACTACTTCAGCGTAGAGAAGTCGAAAGAAGTTTCGAGGAATTTTGTGGTGAACTTGCCGCTGCGGAACGTGGCGTTGTCCATCAGCGCAAGGTGGAATGGAATCGTGGTCTTGATACCTTCGATTACGAACTCACTCAGCGCGCGCTTCATGCGCGTAATCACTTCCTCACGCGACTGACCACTCACAATAAGCTTCGCTATCATAGAGTCATAGTTCGGAGGAATCGTATATCCTGCATACACATGGCTGTCGACACGGACACCATGTCCGCCAGGTAAATGCAGGTTGATGATCTTTCCAGGAGAAGGACGGAAGCCATTCGCAGGATCCTCCGCGTTGATACGGCACTCCATCGCGAACAGGTTCGGGTAATAGTTGGTGCCCGAGATCGGAACACCCGCCGCTACTTTGATCTGCTCTTTGATGAGGTCGTAATCAGTTACCTCTTCAGTGATAGGATGCTCCACCTGAATACGGGTGTTCATCTCCATGAAGTAGAAATTACCGTGCTTGTCGACAAGGAATTCGATCGTGCCCGCACCTTCATAGTTGATGGCCTTGGCACCTTTGATCGCCGCCTCGCCCATACGCTCACGCAGCTCCTGGTTCAGCACCGGTGAAGGTGTTTCCTCCACAAGCTTCTGGTGACGACGCTGAATAGAGCAATCGCGCTCTGACAAGTGACACGCTTTGCCGTACTGGTCACCCACGATCTGTATCTCGATGTGACGTGGTTCTTCCACAAACTTTTCGAGGTAAAGTCCGTCGTTCCCGAATGAGGCACCGGCCTCGCGTTTTGCGTCATCCCAGGCCTTCTTGAACTCGGAAGCTTCATTGATGATCCGCATACCTTTTCCACCGCCACCCGCGGTAGCCTTGATGATGACAGGGTAGCCAATCTTTTTGGCCAGCTTCATTCCTTCATCGATAGAGCTCAGAAGTCCGTCGGACCCAGGGATGGTTGGCACACCAGCTTTCTTCATTGTATCCTTGGCGGTGGCTTTATCACCCATTGCGTTGATCATGGCCGGTGTGGGACCGATGAACTTGATACCGTATTCGTGGCATATGGCAGAGAACTCAGCGCGCTCCGAAAGGAATCCGTATCCAGGGTGGATAGCGTCTGCGTTGGTGATCTCTGCAGCGGAGATAATCCGCGGAATGTTCAGGTAAGAATCTTTGCTTGGCGCATCGCCTATACAGACTGCTTCGTCGGCGAAACGCACGTGCAGGCTGTCGCGGTCGGCGGTAGAATAGACCGCCACCGTCTTTATATCCATTTCCCGGCAGGTTCGTATTACGCGCAGCGCAATTTCACCCCGGTTTGCTATCAATATCTTTTTAAACATGAATCTGTTTTAAGTTTGAACCTCCCGGATGCTGCCGGGCAATAATCGCGGGGTTGTTTAGTCTGGTTCGACGACGAACAAAACCTGATCGTATTCCACCGGCGAAGCATTTTCCAGCATCGCCTTCACGATTGTTCCACTCACTTCCGACTCTATCTCGTTGAATAGTTTCATCGCTTCGATGATACAGACGGTCTGACCTTTCGTGACTTTGTCGCCAACAGAAACGAACGGAGGAGTATCTGGATTTGAGGAGCGATAGAAGGTACCGATCATCGGAGATTTGATCTCTACGGTTTGTTTTCCTGCAGGTACTTCAGCCTTTTCTACTTTCGGAGCACTGGTTTGCACAGGAGGTACGTGCGTATTCATCACCGGAGATGACGACACCGGAGATGTCATTACAGGTGCTGAAGACTTCAATATTTTCTGATCGGGTTCACGCTTGACGTGAAGCTTTAATTCTTTGGTTTCGATGTTCACTTCGTTGAGGCCGGTCTTCGAAATGAAGTCGATGAGATCGCGGATCTCAGATGTTTTCATCTCAGGGCCGGAAGATGCCAATGGTTTTGATGCCTTGACTTCTTTCTTCGCCGGAGTTTTGACAGAACGTTTTTTGCTCATGATCTAATTATTATTCTTTTACGCGTTCAACATACGCACCGGTACGCGTATCGATTTTGATCTTTTCTCCGGTGTTGATGAAAAGGGGTACCCGTATTTCGACACCATTCTCCATGGTGGCAGGTTTCAATGTTCTTGTTGCAGTATCACCTGCGATTCCTGGTTCAGTGTATTGTACTTCCAGTACGACGTGCGAAGGAGCTTCTGCAGTGATAGGGTTAGCACCATTCTCGAAAGCGATGAGTAGCGTAACACCTTCTTTGATATAATTCACAGATTCACCGAGCAAAGTTTTGTCGATGTAAACCTGATCAAATGTTTCATTGTCCATGCACACGAGGCTGTCGCCATCAGCATATAGATATTGATATTCTTTGGTCTCAACGCGGAGGATTTCCACTTCTTCGCCAGGACGGAAACGGTTTTCTGCTACTTTACCGTTGCGCACGTTGCGCATTTTGATTTGGTAGAAGGCGCGAAGGTTACCAGGTGTGCGATGCTGAAGTTCTTCCACCTGGACAATTTCACCGTTGTATCGCATGAAATTTCCTTTGCTGAGATCAGATACAGTTGCCATAAAAAAATTTAGGTCATTAAGTTACAAATCAATTAATTAATTGCAATTCCGGGGAGTTTCCGGACCGTGTTGCCTGCAAACGGGTTTCTTTGAGTTAGTTGCTGTTATAGGCCCACTTCACATAGACAGATCCCCATGTAAAGCCTCCGCCAAACGCAGCGAGGATGAGGTTATCTCCTTTCTTCAGCTGTTTCTCATAATCCCAGAGCAGAAGTGGTATTGTTCCGGCGGTAGTGTTGCCGTAGCGTTCAATGTTCATCATCACTTTGTCTTCGTTGATGCCCACTCTGTTTGCGGTAGCGTCTATGATTCGCTTGTTGGCCTGATGGGGGACAAGCCATGAGATCTCGTCAGGCTGAAGTTTGTTGCGCTCAACGATCTGAGCGGCCACATCGGCCATGTTGGTTACGGCGAACTTAAATACCGCTGCTCCCTCCTGATACACGTAGTGTTGACGCGACGCTACAGTCTCCTTCGACGCAGGCCGACGGCTGCCACCAGCTTTCATGTGCAGGTATGTTTCTCCGTTGCCGTCGCTTTTGTGGATTGAATCCATGACGCCGACTTCTTCGGTTGTTGGTTCAAGCAGAACGCAGCCTGCACCATCGCCGAAGATGATACAAGTGGTGCGGTCCGTATAATCCATGATGGCGGACATTTTGTCGCCGCCAATAACAATTACTTTCTTATATCGGCCGGACTCAATGAATGTGGATCCGGTAGTGAGTGCGTAGATGAAGCCTGAGCATGCTGCAGACATGTCGAAGCTGAAAGCGTTCACTGCTCCGACCGCAGTAGCGACGATATTTGCTGTCGCGGGGAACGTCATGTCGGCTGTGACTGTAGCGAAGATGATGAGGTCGATCTCGCGGGGATCTGTTTTGGTTTTGCGAAGAAGATCTTCTACGGCTTTGATACCGAGGACGGAGACGCCCTGGTTTTCTCCCTTAAGAATTCTTCTTTCTTTGATTCCGGTTCTGCTGGTGATCCATTCATCGCTGGTTTCCACCATTGTTTCGAGCTCCTGGTTGGTCAGCACGTAATCGGGGACATATCCGCCAACGCCTGTGATTGCTGCTCTGATTCTAGTCATATTGTAAGTGGGTCCCTGGGCCATTAAAAAGCAAATTGCCCGATGAGGGCGATCATCGAGCAATTATTAAGTATTCCACTTTCTCTCAGGAGAAAGCGAGTATTCATGTGTTTATCGTTCGCGGTGGCATGAAACGCCATCTTTCTGTCGTATCGAAAGTTACCGAGACCGATCCCTGTCATGTAGCTTAAGCGAGAACTTCTTTTTCCAGTACGACTTTACCGTTGTAGTAAAGTTTTCCTTCCACCCAATAAGCGCGGTGGGGGAGGTGATGTTCTCCGGTTGTCGGACATACCGTCAACTCTTTTGCATAAGCCTTATAATGCGTTCTTCTCTTATCCCGGCGGGTTTTCGAGGTTTTTCGTTTCGGATTCGGCATAGTCTAAATACAGTTTATTTTAATTTCTTCAAAATATTCCAGCGAGGATCAATGTCGTCGTCGCCTTTTTCGTCATCGCCCGAGGGAGAATCCGAAGAGTATACAATTTTACCTTCAGCTGTTTCATCCTCCGTCAGTTCTTCAGCCTTAAAACGCGGGTGAAGCTTTTTCATCGGAATAGCCAGCGCAATGAATTCATAAATGTACTGGCCCAGCTCCAGCGTTGCCGTATCACGATTGATCATGACTATTTCGTCGCTGATCTCTTCGTCGGTCTCGCCGTACTTGAACAAGAGTTTCTTGTTCGTCCAGATCGGATAATCAAATGGTTCCAGACTGCGGTCACAAGTGATCACCGTCGTCCCTTTGATCTTGAATTCTGCTTCAATGAACGTCTCGTGCTTATCTAAAACCACATCCACCCTGAGGTTTCCTTTCGAAACCAGGTCCGATCCGTACTGCCTGAAAAACGCGTCCCCAATCTCGTATTCAAAGTTGTGAACCTTGTTGCTCAGGCTAATGATGTTCACACCGTAAGCCCCCACGACCGTAACCCCAATGGGTAGTTTAAAATTAGTCGGCAAATTTAGAAGTTTTAATGGGATTCTGCACCAGCCGGTGCGGAGATTTTGCCTTTCTGGACGGAAACCATCGAAAACCGGCTAAAAAGAACAATTCCGGGAGGAGATCCGGATGAAGGAGGGCTACATAAAGTCGTGCAGCGCGACATCGCGGAACTCTTTACGGTTCTTTTTGCCGTAATTATCCATGATATAGTCGATCACGCCCTTCTTGAAACCGAGCTTAATTGCAATGTTTTTGCAAAAAATGATCTCGCTTTCAAAGACGTTCTGGTCGATAAACACAAGTTCGATGCAGCTGATGAGGTATTCGAATTTCTGATCCGGAGATAAAGCGCCAAGCGAGTCGATGGGTTCCGGGTTCTTAATGAGCTCCAGTACCTCTTTTTCAGGGAATTTCCGGTCGCTCGCGATTTTAAAGATCATTTCGCGTTCGATCTTGGCGAAGTGCTTATCGGCCTCCGCCAGTTGTATTAGAATATTCAGCTGCTTCTTGGTGACTATATCCATTTAAACGAACACTTGAGATCAAATATAACGATCGATTCCAATTTACAAAGCCATTGAGGAAGCCGAACGGTTGATTCAATCAGTCAAAAAAACCTATTTCTCCGCCGATTCCTCTGTTCGGACCCTGAAAATCTCGGCTGCCTTGTACAAAGCCTCCCTTAAAGAGCTTTCGCGAGCCTGGTTCTTCCCTGCCAGCGGGTAAGCTGTGCCGTGGTCGGGGGAGGTCCTAACGACAGGCAGACCCGCAGTATAGTTTACTCCGCTTTCGAAAGCAATTGTTTTAAATGCAACCAGGCCCTGATCATGATACATGGCCAGGATTCCGTCAAACTTTCGATAATTTCCGCTTGCGAAGAAGCCATCTGCGGGATATGGTCCGTATACCAGTCGACCCTTGTTGCGGGCGTCATTCACGACTGGTTTGATGATCTGCTCATCCTCCGCACCGATGAGTCCGCCGTCTCCGGCGTGGGGGTTCAGCCCCAGCACGGCGATCCGGGGTTTGGGAATCCCGAAATCAGAGCGCAGGCTCTGCTCCATGATCTTCAGCTTTGCCTCGATGCGTTCCTTTGTGATGAGCGGTGAGACCTCGCTGACGGGTACGTGGTCCGTTACAAGGCCAACCCGCAGGTTGTCGCTCACCATGAACATGAGGCTGTTGGATGCCCCGAAGAACTGCGTGAGGAACTCTGTGTGTCCTTTGAACGGAAACTCGTCACTGTGGATAGAATGCTTGTCGATAGGCGCCGTGACCAACGCGTCGAGATGGCCGTCGCGCAGGTCCTCACACGCCTGACGGAGCGCGAGAAAAGAAGCACGACCTGATTCGCGTGTAGCCTTCCCGGGAGTCACTTCGATATTGTCCTCCCAGCAATTGAAGATATTGATTGTTTTCGGCTGATACTGGCCGCGATTCTTTACCTGATTGTAGTTGAGCTCCTCAATATTGAGCAGCTTCTTATAAAAAGTAATGACCTTTGCATTCCCGTAGATGACCGGAGTGAACAAACTGTGTATCCTGTGATCGGCTAGGGCCTTGATAATTACTTCGGGGCCAACTCCGTTGAGGTCGCCAATCGATATCCCGATCCGTGGTTTGTGTTGCGCAGTCATGTACTTTGAAAATGTTACTGCGATATAATAAAAAGTCAGCAAGTAAGAAAACGGAGGACGTTGAGTATGAGCCTCACTTTAGCGCGAAGCGTTCTTCGCGCTGTCATCATTAAGAACTACTTTTGAACGAAATGGAAAAGAAGAAAGCAGATAAAGTGCGCCCGAAGAAGGTGCTGGGACAACACTTCCTGCATGATCAGAATACAGCCAAACGTATCGTCAGCAGCCTTGAGTCGGCGTCGCGTGGCATGGCGGTTCTTGAGATTGGTCCCGGGATGGGTGTGCTCACCCAATACCTTATCGAGATTCCGGGGATAGATCTTCGTGTGATAGAAATTGACCGTGATTCGGTAGCTTATCTGCGAAAGCATTTCCCTGCGCTTGAGAACAAGATTATCGAAGGTGACTTCCTGGAGCTTGATCTCTCCGCACTATGGAAGGAAGACGTTGCTGTGATTGGCAACTTCCCTTATAATATTTCCTCACAGATCTTTTTCAGTGTACTTCGCCATCGCGGGATCGTCAAAGAAGTTGTGTGTATGCTCCAGAAGGAAGTCGCGGAAAGGATTGCCGCGCCGCATGGCAGTAAGACGTATGGAATTCTCAGTGTGCTTCTTCAGGCTTATTACAATGTCGATTATCTATTCAAAGTTTCTCCCGGCGTTTTTACACCGCCACCGAAAGTAATGTCGGCAGTGATTCGTCTGCGAAGGAACGAGGTTGAAAAGCTTGAGTGTGATGAGACTCTTTTTGTTCAGGTGGTGAAGCAAGGATTCAATAACCGTCGTAAGACCTTGCGTAACGCACTAAAAAATCTAAATTTATCGCCGGAAATTTCCAGCCTTCCTGTAATGGATAAAAGGGCTGAGCAGCTTTCCGTAGCGTCCTTCATCGATCTCACCAAAGCAATAGAGCATAGTCGTGGAGCAACTGGTTGAATTTGAACTGACAAAGGAGTTCCGCGACCGCTTTCAGCAGGCCCTGGATGAGAAAGACGTTCAGTTTATCCTTGCTTCCCTTGAAAACGTAAAGTCTGCAGACATTACTTCTCTGCTATACGAATTCTCCGCAGAGGAATCGAAATATGTGATGGACCTGCTGCCTCTTGAGCTTCAATCGGAGATCATTAACAATCTTGATTCTGATACGCGTAAGAAGTACCTGAAGATCTATCCACCAAAAGACATTGCTGTATTCCTGAATCTCCTTGCTTCTGACGACACTGCTGATATCCTGCATGAAGTTCCCGTAAAGGAGCGGGAAGAAGTACTTGCATTGCTTGATACCACGCTGAGGGTTCAGGTTATCGAGCTGATGCGTTATGAAGAGAATGTCGCGGGTGGCTTGATGGCAAAGGAACTTATCAAGGCGCGAATCAACTGGACTGTGGTTCAATGTGTGGATGAGATTCGTAAGCAGGCGGAGAGTGTTTCGAAATTCTATCAGGTTTATGTCGTTGATGAGAACGACAAACTCCTGGGAAAGGTGGCGTTACAGGATCTGATCATTTCTGATGCCCGAACCATTGTGGGTGATATTTATGAGTCAGATATAATCAGCGTTCATACCTACCAGGAAGACTGGCAGGTGGCCGAGGTAATGAAGAAGTATGATCTGGAATCTGTGCCGGTGGTGAATTTTCAGGAGCAGCTTGTTGGAAGGATCACGATTGATGATGTGGTGGACGTGATCACTGAACAGGCTGAGGAAGAGCGACAGATCATGGCCGGTATCAGTGAAGACGTTGAGGAAGATGATAGTGTCTGGAGAAATACGCGTGCGCGTCTTCCGTGGCTTTTGATCGGAATTGTAGGGGGGTTGATGAACGCGAAGTTCATGGGATTATTTGAACACGAGTTGGGTCGCATCACAGCCATTGCATTCTTCATCCCTTTGATTCAGGCAACGGGAGGGAATGTAGGCATTCAATCTTCATCGCTTATTGTTCAGAGTCTTGCCAATCCTGACTATGTTGATGAAGGTTTGTGGAAACGTCTTGCAAAAGTATTTTTCGTTGCTATTCTCAACGGGCTTTTTTTATCAGCGGTGGTGCTTGGTGCCAATGTAGTGCTTTACGATGAGATGAGTCTTTCGATGGTGGTGTCCTGTGCATTGTTCAGTGTGATTGTTTTCGCGTCTTTCGTTGGGACGATCACACCTCTGATACTGAACCGTTATGGATTTAATCCCGCGTTAGCGTCGGGACCATTCATTACAACGACGAATGACCTGCTTGGTCTTACAATTTATTTTTTCACTGTACACATCATGCTCTGATGGCTTCACCGAGATGTTTGATTGTTGATCCGATGCACGAGAGTATCTTCCCGATGATGAAAGAGATCGGGTGGGAGATAGATTACAGGCCTGATATTACGCGGGAGGAAATCAAGCGTGTGCATATTGGCTTCGATGGTATTATAGTTCGTAGCAAAACAAATATCGACGCAGAGCTACTCGGAGATTTTCCAACAATCCAATTGGTAGGACGTGCGGGGGCTGGGTTAGATAATCTTGATCTTGATTATCTGAGTGCAAAGGGGATTCAGGTGTTGCATGCATCGGAGGGAAATCGCGATGCAGTGGGCGAGTATACTATCGGGGCGCTGCTGTCACTGATGAGAAATCTTCCGCGTGGTGACAGGGAGGTGCGCAGTATGAAGTGGGATCGAGAGGGAAACCGAGGCGAAGAGCTGATGGGGAAGACGGTCACAATTATTGGTTATGGAAATATGGGGCGGGCGTTTGCGCAACGGCTTTCGGGATTCGGATGTAATGTTTACGCATACGATAAGTATAAAACAGATTATTCCGATGAGTACGTGAAAGCTATTTCTTTCGAAAACCTTTTCGATAACACGGATATACTGAGTTTGCATATTCCCCTTACAAGTGAAACGCGCGGAATGGTGGAGGAAAACTATTTGCGAAGGTTTCGTAAGAGCATCATTCTGGTGAATACTGCGCGTGGTGAAATTGTATCATTAAGTGCGCTAAATGCTTCATTTAATGATGGTAAGGTGCGCGGTGCTGTCCTTGATGTACTTGAAAATGAGAAACTGAAGACACTTTCCCCTGAGCAATTAAACGCCTTCAATTCTCTGAAAGAAAGATCGAATGTAATATTCACCCCTCATATTGCTGGCTGGACGTTTGAATCGCACATCAAAATTAACGTAGCTTTGGTTTCCAAGATCAAGGCGCTGAACGTCGCGTCTGGTCATTGATTGACCTATGCCTTATTTGAGAAAGCGATTTAAGAAAGTCACAGAGCGTTTCAATTCCGTGATTGAAAAGCCTCTACTAACCACATCGCTGGTTCTGCTGATAGTTACGATAATTGTTCTGGGAACGAGTCTTCCCTACTACCTCGAAGATTTTGATCAGTTCATCCCCCAGATTCTTGCCGAAGCGCACGGAATGATATTCGACATTGCGGTAATCGGTATTCTCATTTTCTGGCTTAACCAAAATGGAGAGATCCGTCAACGCATTCGTACTTATAAAGATGAGATCGATGATTTTCGTCTTTGGGAATCAGAAGAAGCCGCGTTTCGCACAGTGGGTAACATCAAGCGATTGAATCGTCACAAGATCCATGAGATCAATCTGGTCAACTGTTATTTGCCCCGGACGAATTTGAACTACGTGAATCTTTCAGGGTCAAATCTTAACTCATCGAATGTCTCTCAATCGTCTTTAATAGAATCAAATCTTGAGAATGCGCGATTGAATCAGACAAATTTTGAAAACTCTAATTTGAATCAGGCCAATCTTCAAAGTGCGTATGCGAGTGGTGCCAACTTCAAGGATTCATTTCTGATTAAGGCGAACTTCGATGGTGCGTTTCTCATCAAAGCTAATTTCAGTAATGCGTTCTTAATGGAAGCGAATTTGCAGAACTGCTACCTGATGGGAGCTGACTTTGAGAACGCGAGTCTTTATAAAGCGGATCTGCGTGGGGCGAAAGGGTTATCAATTGAGCAGCTTTCGAAGGCGAAGACGCTGTACCTCGCGAAATTCGATGACGAATTACTTGAACAGATTAAGACCAGCAATCCGAAACTGGTTGACGCCTAGGCGTTTTTTTGCTTCGTATTAATAAAGTATTACCTTTGCATTGTCAGCAACGGTCTCCCCAAGAGGCCGTTGTTTCTTTTTTGATCACCGCTGATCAATTCTTGCGGAAGTGTCCTGCCGGGTGCTTTCGCTTCATATTTTAAGAAGACGTATTATTTAATTTTTAAAAAAGCTTTATGAGCAAGGTATCGTATTACACCAAGGAGGGTCTGGAGAAACTAAAAGGCGAATTGTCTGAGTTGAAGTCGAAGGGCCGTGCGGATATTGCGCGTCAGATTGCGGAGGCACGCGACAAAGGAGACCTGAGTGAAAATGCGGAGTATGATGCTGCGAAAGATGCTCAGGGACATCTTGAAGCGAAGATTGCGCAGCTTGAAGATCTCGTGGCGAATGCGCGTCTGCTGGACGAAACAAAAATCGATACATCACAGGTTTCAATTCTGTCGAAGGTGACCATCAAGAATAAAAAGAATGGTGCATCGGTGACGTATACTCTCGTTTCTGAGGAGGAAGCTGATCTTAAGGCTGGCAAGATATCAACCATGTCTCCGATCGGCAAAGGGCTTCTTGGCAAGAAGAAGGGAGATGTTGCCCGAATTAAAACGCCCGCAGGCGAAATGGAATTTGAAGTGTTGAATATTGCGGCGATGTAACTGAAGACTCATCATTATGGCTTCCATATTTACAAAGATCATCAATCGCGAAATCCCCGGCTACATTGTGGCCGAGGATGAACGATATATTGCATTTCTTGATATTAATCCTTTAGTGCTGGGACACGTTCTTGTAGTTCCTAAAAAAGAAGTCGACTACATCTTCGATATTGAAGATGATATGCTTGCGGGCCTTACGGTATTCGCAAAGAAAGTCGCGGTAGCCGTTAAAAAGGTTGTTCCTTGCAAGAGGATCGGTGTTGCTGTGATCGGACTTGAAGTTCCGCACACTCACATTCACCTGGTTCCCATGAACTCCATGGGTGACATCAATTTCACCAGACCAAAACTATCTCCATCCAAGGAGGAGCTTGCCGCTGTCGCGGATAAGATCACAAAAGCATTCAATTAATCCTTTCCGGAAATAGTTAAGCTGTGAAGACGGGACACGTGGGGTGATCACTTCGCTACCCCAGTGTGTGGCCCTGAAAGGAAAGTCTTCACTTTTCTAAGGAGTTGTATTTCCAGTGGAGCAATGCCAATGAGAACAAGACTGCACAGGATCACCTGGTTTATCACAATATCCTGCGGCTGCGCTGATGTCACAATGGACTGAAGCATGATGATGGTGAGAATGACAATAAGAGGAAGTATGAACGCAAGTACGATGGCGCCGATAGCATTTTCAATAGCCCGCTTTGCGAGTAGTCCTGAAAGAAAGAACGTATACATTATTCCCGCAAGGTAAATTGTCGCTCTGGCGGGATGAATATGATAC
>JAEYXN010000304.1 GCA_023431285.1 Bacteroidota bacterium | reverse complement strand
CCCAAAGGACAAATAGTATTTCCTTCAATTTTTTTCGCCACATCAACCAGAAGATCGATGTCTTCCATGTGACCATGACCATGCTCAATTCTATGAAGGACTTTTTCCATCCATCCAGTTCCTTCGCGGCACGGACTGCATTGTCCGCATGATTCATGGTGATAGAATCGTTCGTAAGTCCAAAGATTTCGAACGATGCATGCTGTCTCATCCATTACAATAAAACCGCCGGAGCCAAGCATCGTCCCGCTGATGAACCCGCCTTCGGCAAGTGACTCATAAGTCATCAGGCGATCTTCCCCTTTGGCTGTCTTTAATATCAGGTGAGCGGGAAGTATAGGAACAGACGAACCACCGGCCACTACAGCCTTGAGCTTGCGGTCTTTCCAGATGCCTCCGCAGTATTCATCTGAATAAATAAACTCTTCCACCGGCAAACCCATTTCAACCTCGTATACACCAGGTTTATTGATATGGCCGCTGGCAGAGATCAATTTCGTTCCTGTACTTTTTCCCAGGCCGATCTTTGCATATTCATCGCCACCCATCATGACGATCGGGCCCACAGCAGCAATAGTCTCTACGTTGTTCACCACTGTAGGACATGCATACAATCCTGCAACCGCCGGAAAAGGAGGTTTCAAACGAGGGTTTCCGCGCTTACCTTCCAGCGATTCAAGCAATGCTGTTTCTTCACCACAGATGTAGGCACCAGCACCGGGATGCACATACAGATCAAGTGAATAATCCGTCCCAAGAATATTCTTGCCTAACAAACCCGCAGCGTATGCTTCTGCGATTGCCTGTTCAAGAATCCGAAGCACGTACATATACTCACCGCGGATATAGATATAGGATGTCTTTGCACCCAACGCGTAGCTGGATGTGATCATTCCTTCCACCAGCATATGTGGTATCCGCTCCATCAGATACCTGTCCTTAAAAGTTCCGGGTTCGCTTTCGTCGGCATTGCAAACGAGATAGCGGGGCTTGTCGGATTTCCTGTCCATGAAACTCCACTTCATTCCGGCGGGAAATCCCGCCCCACCACGGCCACGCAACCCGGACTTCTTCACCTCTTCCATCACTTCATCCGGAGTCATGGATTTCAGCGCCTTTTCTACTGAGGCGTATCCTCCATTCTTCCGGTACACTTCCAGTGATCGGATTCCGGGTACGTTGACGTGCTCAAGTAATATCTTTTTTCCCATGGGATGCGTGTAGCTCTTCCGGTATATCAATTTTGCCCGCGCGACTCATCATCGCGCAGATATGAACTTCTTTCTTTTTGTGAACGCAGCTTTTCGATCAGTGCGTCGACTTTTCCGGGTGTCAGGTTCTCGTGAAATGGACTACCACATTGCAACATGGGAGCAGTGCCACAGGAACCGAGACATTCCACTGTTTTTAAGGTAAACATTCCGTCGGCAGTGGTCTCTCCGTCTTTAATACCAAGACGCTCCCCTATGTGCGATACAATATCATCCGCCCCACGAAGCCAGCATGGTCCCGTTCTGCAAACTTCCAAAACATGCTTTCCTACAGGCTTGAGGTTGTACATTGTGTAGAACGTGGCCACTTCATACACTTCAATCGGTTTGATATTCAGCAGAGAAGCAACGTAGTCCATCACAGGAACACTCAACCACCCTTCGAATTCCGACTGCGCGAGGTGGAGCAATGGAAGCAAAGCAGATTTTTCTTTTCCTACAGGATAACGACCAATGATCTCTTTCGCCTTCGCGAGAGACTCATCAGAAAACCTTATCGGTGAAGCTTCAATCATTCTTTATTATTTATGCGTCCAACTCCCCTGCGATGACGTTCATGCTGCTCATGGTAAGGATAGCGTCAGACAACATTGATCCTTTTATTATCTCCGGATAGGCCTGATAATAAATGAAACAGGGTCGACGGAAATGCAGGCGAAACGGAGTTCTTCCCCCATCACTAATCAAATAGAATCCCAGCTCGCCGTTGCCACCTTCGACGCAATGGTAAATCTCGCCCTTCGGGACATCAGTCTCGCCCATGACAATCTTGAACTGATATATCAGCGCTTCCATGTTATTGTATACTTCTTCTTTGGGAGGCAGATAAAACTCTGGGACTTCCGCGTGGAACGGCCCCTCAGGTAGTTTCGCCATTGCTTGTTTGATGATGCTCAAACTCTGCCACATTTCTTCCTGGCGTACCATGAAACGATCATATACGTCGCCATTCGTCCCTACCGGGATTATGAATTCAAAATCTTCGTATGACGAATACGGTTGGGCTACACGTATATCATAATCCACTCCTGCAGCGCGAAGATTTGGTCCGGTAAAACTATAATTCAATGCCTTTTCCGCAGTGATCCCTCCCACGCCAATGGTCCGATCCATAAAGATCCTGTTTCGCTTAAGGAGGTTCTCAAATTCACGCAGGACGGGAGGAAACTCGTCCAGAAACTTATTGATCTTCGTCCATACCTTCGGCGAGAAGTCACGCTCAAAGCCACCGATCCTGCCAATATTTGTGGTTAGCCGAGCACCGCAGATCTCCTCATAGATTTCGTAGACCAGCTCTCTTTGCTGAAACATATATACAAAACCAGTCAACGCACCTGTATCGACGCCAATGACGGCATTGCATACAATGTGATCGGTGATCCGAGCAAGTTCCATTATAATCACCCGGAGATACTGAACACGTTTTGGTATTTCAACCTTCAGTAGTTTCTCCACCGTCATATGCCATCCGATATTGTTTATCGGAGCGGAACAATAATTCAGTCGATCTGTAATCGGAGTGATCTGATTATATGGTCTTCGCTCTGCGAGTTTTTCAAAAGCGCGATGAATGTATCCAATGGTAGGCTCTGACTCTACGATGATTTCACCATCCATCTTCAGTACATTCTGGAAGATACCGTGCGTCGCCGGATGGGTTGGCCCGAGGTTCAGGTAGGAATACTGTTTTTCCTCTACCGCTTTGAATTCCTGTATGGATTCGTCTTCTCTCATCTTCCGAACATGCTGTCTTTTTTGTCTTCCCGGGTTTGATCTTCCAATGGATACTCCTTCCTGAGCGGAAAAATGATCATGTCGTCCACGTTTAATATTCTTTTCAGGTTAGGATGCCCGTTGAAGCTTACTCCATAAAAATCATAGGTCTCGCGTTCCATCCAGTTTGCACCGGCAAAGGTGTCGGTGATCGTGGCTACCTGTGCATCTGACTCGGGCAGAAATGTTTTCACCCTGAGACGCACGTTGGATTGGAGATTATGCAACTGATAGACTACTGCGATGGATTGCTGATCCGGAAAGTGTACTGCGCAGAGAGAAGTAAGAAACTGAAATTGCGTATCGGGATGGTAATAAAGGAAGCGAATGATCTCGGCTATTCGTTCTTTCCTGAGTGTGACAGTGAGCATATCGTCAACCATTTCGGCGGAGACGAGTTCATCATCGTATTGACTTCTGATCGTTTGAATTATTTGTTCGCTGTCCATGGGAATTATTCGATCCCGTATTTATTCAACATCGCTTTGTATTCTGGAGAATCACGTCTTCGCAGAGACTCTGTTTCCACCAGGTGCTGTATTTTCAAGATGCCATCAATAATTTGTTCGGGCCTCGGAGGACATCCGGGCACATACACGTCAACCGGAATGATACGGTCGATTCCCTGCAGCACACTATAGGTATCGAAAATGCCTCCGCTGCTGGCACATGCACCGACGGAGAGTACCCATCTCGGCTCAGCCATCTGCTCATAAACCTGGCGCAGCACTGGGCCCATCTTCTTCGCGATTGTACCCATTACCATTAAAAGGTCTGCTTGTCTTGGAGAAAAGCTGAGGCGCTCAGCTCCGAAGCGTGCAAGATCGTAGTGTGCTCCCATCGTCGCCATGAATTCGATCCCGCAGCATGACGTAGCAAATGGCAGGGGCCAAATCGAATTCTTCCGCGCAAGACCAACCACCTTCTCCAGACTCGTAGCAAAGAATCCGGCACCTTCTATACCCTCGGGTTTTTCACCAATGGCGGGAGACGATGATGGTTTATTCACATTTGACATAATCCTATTCCTCCCATTCAAGGGCTCCTTTTTTAATGATATAGAAAAATCCTACGAGAAGAAGACCAATAAATAAGAACATCTGCAGAAACCCATCTACACCAAAATCCTTGAAGTTGACAGCCCACGGATACATGAAGATCACTTCCACATCGAAGAGTACGAAGAGAATTGCCACAACGAAATACTTAATGTTGAATGGCATCCTTGCATTCCCGATGGGTTCGATGCCGCATTCAAACGATTCCAACTTGGTTTTTGATTTCCTCTTCGGCCCCAGTAGGTGAGTTATGACCATGGTGGTGGCAATAAAGCCAAGCGCTACAAAGAACATTAGCGCGATAGCCAGGTAGTCAGCGAGTTGAGGGTTCATAGTTTAGCTTACAAAACTCTTCATTTTTTCTATACTTTTTTTGTTTTACCTCAATATTTCTCACACTGAAGGGAAAACAGCAAGTTCGATAAAGTCTTAAGGACAATGAAGGTTCACTCGCGTAACCTACCGATAACGGAGCTCAATCCACGGAAGGATTCTTACTTTTGTTTTTACGATAGGTTATGACTACGGGAATAGCCGTAACGACTATCATAAACACAACGATGTATTCGATGTAGTTGATCAGATCGGGTATAAGCGTACCTAGCCAATGACCAAGCATAACCATTGATGTTACCCAGCATACTGCACCTACTACATTGTAGAAGAAGAACTTTCCAAACGGAACGTGCACCATGCCAGAAAGAATTGGGATGAACGTCCGCACTATTGGAAGAAACCGTCCTACCACAAAAGCCATCAGGCCATATCGTTGATAGAAGTTATCCGCCGTGTCGAGATATTTTCGTTTATAAAAGAAATTTTCCTTTTTGTCCTTGAGCCTGAAACCGGCCCACTTTCCAAAATAATACCCAACACTTGTTCCTGACACAGCTGCTACTATGATCATCAGAATCAGAATGCCCACCGGTTGATTGATGTATTCGGAATCGCTGAGAAGACCGGCGATAAAGAGCAGGGAATCTCCCGGCAGGAAGAATCCAAAGAAAAGCCCGGTCTCTGCAAAGACTATGAGCAGAAGGAGAGTGAGTCCTCCGTAACGAATCAACATTTCAGGGTTAAGAAATTCCATTGCTGCAATTAGCAAACTTTTCAGTTATATCAGTATTAAGGAACAATTAGAAGGTGCTGCTAACCCTCAGGGAGCATTGGGTTGGATGGGGCTAAAGAAAGCATGATCAACTTCCGATGGCTGGCCCGGGTATGTTTGAAGCTGGTCCCCGGCGGCAACCAAGTTATTAGTTCGGTCGCTCAAAATAGTGGGCATGCCTATCGGCAATTCATCCACAACTTTCTGATTATTAACAAGATGGACGGAATAATTCTCAGCTTCCGGCTGCCGTTTCAGGGCTGATTTTCCGGTTGGAATGGGATTGTTTCCGGATGAAAGAAAGAGGCAGATCAGAAGGAAGCCGATAACGACTACCTGCCCGGCGATATTGGATTTGCGACTGCTTCTCATTTCTCCCACAAGTATAACGCAATTAACCTTAACGGAGAACATTGAGTCCTGGTGAACTCTGCCGAAAAGAAAGGGAAGCGATCCTACCGGGGCTGCTCGAACTCCTCGCTTCGAAGTATGATGAGACCTTTCTCGTTCACGTAGTATCCATGCTCAAGGACAGTCTCTACCGGTTTCTCTTCCAGATTTTCCGTAGTGATATGTTTTCCTGCCGGGACGACACGGATAGTTTCGTTGATCTCATTGTAGTGCTGAAGCAACTCTGGCTGTAAAATAGACTTGTAAATGTTCATGCTTCCGGAAACTAAAATCACATACCAGCGAAAACTGGTCTTGATAAGGAAGCATGGATACGAAAATAAATGAGGATGGAGAGACAGACGGTACAACTGACTCGCTATACGACGGGACGCACCTACGGCACTTGAAAGGTTAATGAGTTTTTCAGGATCTGCCGTAGATCGGGGTGCCGTAGGCTTTTATCCCGCATTGCAAGATTATGAAAATCGATGTTGTAATGCATATTTCACTGTCTGCAACTTTTGGTATAATCCTACATGCGGCGAGGGTTTGTTCTAACATACGGTGTGAATACCGCAACCGTGGGAAACCCGGAATTATCGGGGTAATCAGTTCGACAGGAAAGCAGCTATCGTCCAAAAATGAGGTGGATGTTAATTTTTTCAGGCATTTCTTACTTCATCATTGCATCAAGGTCTTAAAATTACGTCCAGTGAAAACGCTAATTGTTCGTGCTAATCCACTCGACAAACCTATGTGAGCGCCGGCATGACCAAACTCGTTACCTCGAAGTATCAGATCATCTTTCTGAGATCCCCCACCCTCTTCGCCGCTTCCACCTTGCCCAGGATGTATGCCTTTTGATAGAGTTCCATGGCTTCGAGAAAGTTTTCCTTTTTCTTCCGTGGCGCGAAGATGATCCTCCTGCCCTTCTCCTCCAGTCTCTGCGCCTGAATGAAATACGATTCAGCGGCATTCATTCTCCGTATACTTTCGATCGCGTTCTGCAGTAGAACGAGTTGCTTGTCCTTTTCAGCCAGCGTTCTTTCAAGAACCATCAGATTTGCCTCGTATATTTTCTTGTAGTTATCGAGTTTCTTGTCCCTTCCGTCCAACTCCTCGTCCCTTAACGAAACTTCATCTTGCAATGCCATCATCATTAGGTTGTACGCGCCGGCTTGCTCCGTTGAAGCATTCAGAGCCCGTCGCAAATGACCAAGCTTTTCCTGAGATATCATCAATACGTCATGCAGATACTGGATTCGTTGAAGATACTTTCGATATCGTTCATCACTTGTGCCCTCGCCGGAAAGATTGAGAATCGAATCCGCGATGTCATTTACTTCATTCATGGCGATGAGAATGTCATTCCTGAATTCTATTTCATAACGAAGAGAATCGTTTTCAATTCTCAAATCAGAAATTTTCATTTTCTGGCATGAAGAAGAAAGAACGACTACAAGAAATAAGGTTAAAGCTTTTTCCGACGTAACTATATTTTTCATACAATCAAAATACGCCGTACGCCTTGAAAATGACTGCTTCGCAACGTCGAACGGGAGCGAACAGCGATACCTGCGCGTTATTCACGAGGAGTAGAAATCAAAAGACAGGAACCGTTCTTTGATGTCAATTTTCATTTAGAAAAACAGGGTTACCATCTGCACAAAAGAGCGATAAAAGCTTTTTTTTTGAGAATGGTTCCTAATCTTTAGGTAGACTTTAACCCAAAACCGAATAACATGAATGGAATGGTTCACTTAGCAATTCAAATTGTGCCTATTACAGATAAGCATCCCTATCCTATTATTGACAAAGCGATTGAAGTAATCCATGCTTCAGGAGTAGAATATAGGGTCGGAGCAATGGAAACCGTGATGCAGGGACCATACGACAAACTAATGTCCATCGCGAAACAGGCGCAGCAGTCATGCCTGGATGCCGGAGCAGAATCAGTAGTAGTGACAATGAAAGTTCATGCGAAACGGTCTGGCGATGTGAGCTGGGAAGAAAAACTTGATAAATACTAATCAGAGGCTGACGCGCTTTTATTGCGGAAAGGTTTCACCTGAAATTTCCCTCTCTTTGAGTAAATTAACTGAGAAATACTCCGATGCGCTTCCTGGATTTTCTGAAGAAACTTCTGGCGGTCTCCGTGATGATCGTGTTGTTTGTGCCATTATCCTGCGATAATCTCTCACCTGAGATCTATGGAAACGATGGTGCGCTATTGGCCAAAATAGACGTTGCCGATGCCCTGGCCCTGATCTCTGAGCGTGATCCGGAAAGAACATTCCGCTCGCAGGGACACACCTGGTATCATGAAACGTTGTTGAAATTCGGACCGGATGGATCTCTGACGCCAGCAGAATTCACACTCACCGGAAAACAAAACGGAGGTTTTGACTGGTACACGGTCAACGATCTGGGGACGGATTACTTTCTCATCAGTTTTTATCGACGGAGCGAGTCATACATAATCGATAAGCACTCTGGGAATGCCACAAAGAGCACGTTTATTGAAGTAGATGATCTTGTGGTCGAAGACAAACAGAGTTGGGGTATCTATCAAAACAAGAAGATCATCTACCGCGACATTCATTCGCGTCATTTTAGTGTTGAGAACTTTCTGCTTGCCGGGACAGCGATGCCAGAGCCAGGTGTCATTGGGCTCCCGGAGCGTTGGGTGTTCGACAGGGATGCAAACCCCTACTTCATATATGCGGGAAGTCTTTATTACTACAATGACAATAAGTCGACAAAAATAGCAAATGGACTTTCGAATGTGTGGAATGATAAGAGTGGCAATCTTTTTCTGATTGATTTCAACGGAGTTATTTACATCGTCTTAAATGGAGAATTAACAAAAGATGTTGAACTGGGATTACCACTCACCTCGGCAAGAGTGAGAGCGTTTAATTTTCCGGAAGGCAAAACGTATGCAATACTACCGCTTTTCACAGGCTCGACGATTTTATATGACCTGGAAGAACGAATAAGCAAAGGGGTGATCGAAAATGGTGATGAGTATTTTGAAATCCTTGCCGCGGATACTTACAACGACCAGATTAATCTTCTTGTCGTACGTGGCACCAATCGCGAACTCGTGACAATCAACATCAGTGGCGAATCGCCGGAAATCCGGGTTGAGGTTGTTGGGATTTCTCAGCCCGTTCGTGAAAACGGAATATTCACTCTTCAAGATAACCTGACATTGATTGAGGTCGCCAATTCCAATGTTCCAGACCATGACGATACCTTCCTGCAGCAGATCGATGCTGCGCGTACAGTGAAACCGTTGCGCGGGTCACCGGTTTGGGGAAAGGTGATAAAATTGCCTTAATTACCCGGAGATTATTCCTCTTTCGTTATTGCCTGACCACCTTTCGATGAGCGACGCGCCCATTCATTGAAAGTTTAACAAACCACACTCCAGCCGGAAGATTTGTAACACCGATAGTTCCTTTGTATCCCTCTGTTCCAATGATCTGGTCATCCATAATTCTGACGGGTTTTCCATTTATATCAGTGATACTTAGCAACGCCTTTCCTGGTTTGTTGATCTCTATCGTTAACTCGGAACTTTGCACTGGATTAGGATAAACTGAAAACACGTGGAGGCCCAGCGGATCTTCAACCGAAGTTACAGCATCCTCTTTCGTGCCCTTTAACAAAATGGATGTGATCGACATTGGTGGCAATGTGAAGCTTAAACGAT
>JAEYXN010000191.1 GCA_023431285.1 Bacteroidota bacterium | reverse complement strand
CTATACCCGTGTGCGGTAAGAAACTTCCTGGCGAGATTGTATTCGGGATCGGAAGTGGAAAGCGGAGAAAAATTACGAAGCTTTGTCTTAAAGAATTCCTTGATCCGCTCCGATTCCTCCGGCGAAGGATTAAAGTTCGCAGGGCGGCGGAAAGGCTCGTCGGATTCAATATCATGAAGCACAAGGCGATACGCGACAAGGTTCGCCGGAATGGCTTCATTCATCGTCTGGAGCAGGTTGTTGAACTTTACATCAGCATCCCGAAGATTAAACTTTTCATCCGTGATTCGAACCTGATCAACCATCGTAAAGCCCGTGGAGATACGGGCGATGGACTTATAATAACTGATCTGGTCCATCGTAAAGACATACGCCGCCGCGGCCGCGAGGACCGGGATCAGGATCAGAATCCATTTCTTTCTCCACAAAACCTTTGCAAGCAATAACAAATCCATGGTGAAATGCCTTTTAAACAACAAAAATAAGTATTTTTTTGCCGTTATTTCTGCCTATGCAACGCCGTCTCCCCAAGTTTTGGCTCAGTGGTATGTTTTACTTCGATTGCGTAACGATTCCAAGGTCAAAACAATCTGGAAATCTAAATTCTAAAGCCAGGTCTCTGTGTTGAGGAAAAGTCTTTCAGCTCGTCTTAAGGTCATTGTCGTCAACGTTATTACGTTTCTGGTCCTGACGCTGATCCTGGAACTATTGATCTATGTCGCGCTTCTAAAACCCGCGATGATTCCTGATTTCCTTCTCGATTCGTTCCGAAGTTACTACCGCGAGAAGGATCGTGAGATCATCCAGGTCACCGACTGCGCCAAATACGACCCCGAACTTTTCTATATAATGGCGGAAGGAAGTTGCAGGTTCTCTAATCGTGAATTCGAAACCGCTTACTCTGTTAACTCCGCCGGACTCCGGGACGATGAGGAATCTTTGGACGCCCCCCGGATTATCGTCCTCGGCGACTCCTACGCGATGGGATGGGGAGTTCAGCAAGATGAAAGTTTTCCACAGATTCTCGAGAAAACCTCCGGCTTGAAGGTCCTTAATGCAGGGGTTTCATCGTACGGAACAGCCCGCGAACTAATCCTTCTTAAAAGGTTGCCTCTCGATAGTGTTCAATCCGTCGTGATCCAGTACCACGATAACGATCTCCCCGAAAACCAGTCGTTCCTGGAAAACGGCAATTCACTGCGAATCAGGGCCGAAGCGTCTTACGACAGCCTCAAAGACGCCATCGCAACACGGCGTCGATACTATCCTTTCAAACACATGTATGGACTTGCTAAAGCTTTTGGAAAAACTGTAGTCCAAAAGCGTGAAGAAGTGCCATCTGAAACGAGCGAGGCACAAGCTTTTCTAAGAGTTTTGAAACAGGCGGACTTACCGCATCACATTAGGCTTTTTGCGGTCAAAATGGACGACTACGACAAGATCAATAACACTTTTGCCCAGACTCTTGATTCTCTGCTCAAACTGGCGGAATACAGTCACCTCGATCTGTACCCCATTAAATTGGCGGAAAATCTGGAAAAAGAGGATTATTTCCGACTGGATGACCACATAAACGCACGTGGACACGCCAAGGTCGCGGCCAAAATTCGGGATCAAATCCTTTCGGTTTCACCATAAGTTGTTAACCTTGTCCTTTAAACTAAATTCAGATTCTCCGACCGTATGAAAATTCTAGGGATTTCCGCGTTTTATCATGACTCTGCAGCTGCCATCATCGAGGATGGCTAAATTATCGCTGCTGCGCAGGAAGAACGCTTCACCCTAAAAAAACACGACCCTAATTTTCCAACCAACGCGGTTAAGTTCTGCCTTGACTACTGCGGAACCTCCATCGATAAGCTGGATGCCATTGCCTTTTATGACAAGCCTCTGCTGAAGTTTGAACGACTTCTCGAGACCTATTACGCCTTTGTGCCTCGCGGACTCTCCTCTTTCATTACCGCCATCCCTGTGTGGTTGAAGGAAAAAATGTTCCTGAAAAGGCTTATCCATGAGGAGTTGGAAAAGATCGAATCTTACGATAAGAAAAAGATCAAGTTACTTTTCCCGGAGCACCACCTCTCCCATGCGGCCAGTGCCTACTACTCGTCGCCGTTCAACGATGCGGCTATCCTCACCATTGATGGTGTCGGCGAATGGGCAACGGCCTCTATCTCTCATGGAACCGGAAAGGATATCAAGATTCTAAAAGAACTCAAGTTCCCTCATTCATTGGGACTGCTCTATTCGGCCTTTACCTACTTCCTTGGTTTTAAAGTTAACTCAGGAGAATACAAGCTTATGGGACTCGCCCCTTACGGCGTTCCCGGCAGCAAACAGGTTAAGGAGTATGTTGATATAATAAAGAAGAACCTCGTTGACATCAAGGAAGACGGCTCGGTGTGGCTCAACCAGGAGTATTTCAATTATGCCACAGGATTGAGGATGGTTCACGATGATAAGTGGGAGAAGCTGTTCGGCTTTAAGACACGTCGTCCTGAAGCTGAACTTGAAGCCCATCATTGTAACCTCGGACTGGCGATTCAGGAAATCACCGAAGAAGCTGTGATAAAGATGGCAGCGGAAGCCAAACGCCTGACGAATGCCGAATACCTCTGCATGGCGGGCGGTGTCGCTTTGAATTGCGTGGCGAATGGGAAAGTCTTTAACACCGGCATCTTTAAAGAAGTATTTATTCAGCCCGCCGCAGGTGACGCTGGTGGAGCTCTTGGTGCAGCGCAGGCAGCCTATCATATCTACTTTGGACAGGAACGCATTCCTTCAGGCAAGCTCGACGCAATGAAAGGGTCTTATCTGGGACCCGAATTTTCAGACTTCGATGTCGAGCGCGTGGCGAGAAAGTACAATGCAGTCGGAACCCACTTCAAGAATCCACAAGAGCTTTGCACCCACGTAGCACAGAAGTTATCGGAAGGTAATGTCATCGGTTGGATGCAGGGTAGAATGGAGTTCGGTCCTCGCGCGCTGGGCGGTCGCAGTATCCTGGGCGACCCACGCAATGAAGAAATGCAACGGAAGCTCAACGTAAAAATAAAATATCGCGAATCATTCCGGCCGTTTGCACCATCTGTTCTCGCCGAAGAATGCCAGACTTATTTTGAACATGATTCTATCTCCCCTTATATGTTGCTTGTGCAGCCTGTGAAGAAGGAGCGAAGGAAACCACTTCCGGAAGGATACGATAGTTTCTCACTGAAAGACAAATTATACTATCTGCGATCCGATATGCCGGCAATCACACATATCGATTTTTCTGCGCGGATACAAACAGTGCACAAAGAAACTAATCCGATGTATTATCAACTCATCAGCGAGTTCAAGAATCTTACCGGATACGGCGTCATTGTAAACACCAGCTTCAATGTGCGGGGTGAACCGATCATCTGCACGCCCGAAGACGCTTACCGGTGCTTCATGCGAACTGAGATGGACTTCCTCGTGGTAGGTAACTTCGTTTTCGACAAGAAACAGCAACCTGAATGGCAGGAGAAGGACAACTGGAAAGAGGAATTCACATTGGATTAATAAGGAAATAGTAACTTTATAGCATTAAACTTTTCATAACATGGATTTTATAGCAGACTTGTTCAGGTTTCTGAAAGAACGAAAAAAGTGGTGGCTCACACCAATCATTCTTCTGCTGATCTTTATAGGCGTGTTGATCGTGATTGGAGGCGGATCGGCTGTAGCGCCGTTCATTTATACACTCTTCTAATTTCTTGACACGTGCAAAATCAGGACAGATTTAAAACAATACTCGTTATTGTTATCGGGTTTACCGCGCTCGGATGGTTCATCAACTACAAGTGGCAAAAGGAAACTTATCTCGATGAGATCGCATTCGGTATCGGGCTCATTTCTATTTTTATTCCTCCCGCAGCAAAAGCGATTGAATGGGCGTGGCTCAAATTCGCGATGGGGCTGGGTTGGGTAAACTCCCGCATTCTCCTTAGCGTCGTCTATTTTGTGTTCCTCCTCCCCATCGCATGGCTGTCGAGGCTCTTCACAAATGACCCGCTGATGCTGAAAGCGAAAAAATCCTCTTCTCTGTATGCGACGCGTAATCATCTGTACAAAAAAGAAGATCTCGAGAATATCTGGTAGGCATGGGTCCAATAATTCGTCTTCTGCGCATCAAAGATTGGGTAAAGAACCTCTTTCTGTTCATCCCGACTTTCTTCGCGGGTAATATCTTCAATGTAAGCCAGCTCGGAATGTTGTTCGCGGGTGCTTTTGCGTTCAGTCTTGCGGCGTCGGGCATCTACATCATGAATGACTACCGCGACCGCGAGATGGACCGGCTACATCCCAAGAAAAAGAAAAGACCAATAGCTTCAGGGGAAGTGTCTGAAACAACGGCCAAAATAATGGTAGTTGTCCTTATTGTATCCAGCCTTGCACTAAGCTTCATCATTAATCAAAATTTCCTCTACATACTCGGCATTTACATTCTCATGAACGTCGGGTACTCGATGGGTCTTAAAAATATCGCCATACTCGACCTCTTCATCGTTGCGTCAGGATTCCTGCTACGTGTCTATGCTGGCGGATTTATTGCCGACGTGCCTGTCACGGAATGGCTCGCCATCATGATCCTTCTGCTTGCTCTGTTTCTCGTTACCGCGAAACGGCGCGACGATCTCGTCATCCGTTCTGAAACCGGTGAATACGTTCGCAAGGCATCGCGATCCTATAACCTGGAATTCATCAACTCATGCCTGACACTGTTGTCAGCGGTAATCATCGTCGCGTATATCATGTACACGATTTCTCCGGAAGTAACTGAAAGGTTCCGAAGCACGCATTTGTTCATGACAACAGTATTCGTTATCGCAGGCATCATGCGTTACCTCCAGATCACTTTCGTGGAGCAGGACAGCGGATCGCCTACAGCGATCCTGTATAAGGACAAGTTCATTCTGGTTACGATCATCGGCTGGATTGCAAGCTTCTATCTGATCATATACACGTCGTGAAAAAACGCCTTATACTCTTTGATTTTGATGGCACAATTACCACGAAAGACACCTTCCTGGAGTTTATCCGATATTACAGAGGAGTGGGTCGCTTTATTGGAGGATTTGCCGCAGCCTCTCCGTGGTTGGTACTGATGAAACTTGGTGCCTTCCCTAACTATAAGGCTAAGCAAAAGGTCTTGAAGTGGTTTTTCGCCGGTGAACGTGAAGAGGCTTTCAACGAAAAATGCAAAGCCTTCACGAAAGAAATCCTTCCCCGCCTCATACGACCAAAAGCACTCGAAGAAATCCGGAAACACAAAAATCAGAATTCAACCATTGTTGTCGTCAGCGCTTCAGCAGAAAACTGGGTCCGCCCATGGTGCGAGGAAATGGGCATTGGATGTCTTGCAACGCAACTCGAAATCCGCGATGGAAAGATCACGGGTGCGATAAAAGGCATTAACTGTTACGGGGCTGAGAAAGAAAAGCGAATCAAAGAATGTTATCGTATAGAAGATTTCGAAGAAGTCTATGCCTACGGAGATTCCAAAGGTGACCTCGAAATGCTTGCCCTTGCACAACAACAACACTACAAGCCGTTCCGAACCTGACTACTTGTAAAGGAGAATTTCCATCATCGCGTACTTATCATTCTGAATCTTGTTGCCTGTATTGGTGAGAAGAAGCCGGACATTGTCAATCCCTGATTCACGCAACTGCCTCGCTATTGCTTCCAGTCTCTTTTGAGTCAAATCACGATCATTCTCTTCAATGACGGAAATATGAAAGTTTATATCACGGTAATCAGCCAGCTTGTTTGCTATATAATAGATCAATTCTTTCTGTGGCGGCGTCAACTCCACGTTCTTACCTTCGAAAATAAGACGCCGTGATACGTTCGCTCCTAATGTCTTAGCCACTTCATCAGAGGTCAGGTATTGCTGACCAAACGCAAGAACTTCGTTTCCAGGGAACACTTTTACCTTATAAATGTCAGCATTCTTACCACCGCGGTTACTTGTAAAATAAGCTACGGTGTCACCGTAGATTGAAAAGTATCCTTCGAAGCTTTTTGTGTTTAGCTTCTCTCCAAGGTTACGCGGTGCAGACCAGGTGTCCCAACTATTGTAAAGTCTGTCGCAGTAAAAGATATCCGCATCGCCAAGACCTTTATGACCATTGCTTGAAAAGTAAAGCCGTTTTTTGTCCGGCGAAAGAAATGGAGATATTTCAAATCCACTTGTATTGACAGATGAACCCAGGTTCCTTGGCTTGGTCCAGCGTCCCTGAGAGTTTCGTGTTGTTACGTAAAGATCTTCCTGTCCCCTGGAATCACTGGCCTGCATCGAAATAAAAATAACTTCGAAATCAGGAGAAACATGGAAACCAAGAAAACCTTGCGGATCCAGACCTTCTATCGGTATGAGTTCCGGCCTTGAGAATCCTGTGGCGGTTTTCTTAGCTACCTGAATTCCCGCAGGTTTATTTGTTCCGCTGGTATTCTGGAAATATACAGACTGACCATCCGCGGTCGTTCCAATGACAGCGTTATTGCCCTTGTCGTTGATCCTCGGCGATGTTGCCTCTCCCCATTTGTTCGATCCTTCGCTGGTTGAAATCCAGATATCTGATCCGGCATATACTCCGCCGGCATTTTCCGGATAGAGCAGTCGCGTGAAATACAACGTCCTTCCATCTGGAGAAAGTAACGGAGATGCTTCTTCATAATCCGTATTAACATTAGCAGGAAGTTTTTCCGGCGCAGAGAAATCCCACACCTGTCCATATACAACAGATGCGATAGACGAGAATAATACTATGAACAGAACTCTTACCATGTACGCTGATTTACCTGCCGCAGATTCTTGAAACGAAATGCGAGTATCAATTCATGTGTACTCCCGCTGAATGTGCGCAGCTTACCAAGAGTGAACTCATAAGAATACGATGCGGAAAACATCTGACTTACATTAAATCCACCACCCAGCACTCCCGACTTCACATCACGATAAGTGATACCAAACCAAACACGGTCCTGCATATAAAACTTCGCTGAGTAATCGATCACCCATTCATTCGTGGTCATCATTAATCCCCATACGCTGGGCTTCATCTCAAAATCTTCGCTGAGCGGAACCGAGAAGCCCGCCTGAATTCCTGCGCGATAGTAAGGAGCTGTAAATGCGACGTCGGAACTGTTTAACACTTTACTATAAGGGTAATATGTTCCTCCGAAATAGAAGTTATCAGTGTATAAGAGGAGCCCCGCACGTGTCGATATGCGCGTATCGTTAGCGCGTCCCTGAGCGATGCTCTGATAAACCGGATCCGTGTCGTCGAACCCTGAACCCCAATACAACTTTGAATCATCGATACGAGTATTCTCCAGCATTCCCCCCGCCCCTGCTGAGATAAAGACTTTCTCTGAAACCGGCATATGCAGCGCAAAATGTAATCCTCCACCCGTACGAATTACCGGGCCATAGCTTTCGCTGAAGAAGTTTACACCCATCCCATGTATTGACAGTTTCCGACGTGGTATGAGCTTCGAAAAATCGGTACGGCTGGGTCTTAGCGCATTCATCTTAAGATCCAATGGTTGCTTTATCCGAAAGCTTGCGGACACATTTCCGAACTGTGGCGCATCCTTGTTGAAATTGGTCCATTGATAACGAAACCCCGCTTTAACATCGAGGAAATTCTCTATCCCGGTAAATGCCGGATTATACAGAGGCGCAAAATGAAAGTTCTGCGCGCTGTTAGGCACGTACTGCCCAAACACTGGCAGAGAGAAAATCACGAGCATCAAAACGTATAACCTTCTCATAACTTCGCCCGCAATACTGTTACTGAACCGGTATACTTAACTTTCCCATAGTTAAGGTCCACCACATAGAAATATGTGCCTTCCTGCACCTGGTTTCCACCCGCACGCGATCCATCCCAGGGGGTATCAAACCCAACCGTTTCAAAGACAAGTTTTCCTCGGCTGTCGAATACCCGGATGGTAGCATCGTTGTACTGCTGCAGCCCCGTTGTTGCCGTTATTTTCCACAGATCATTCTGACCATTTCCATCGGGAGTGAAAACATTTGGAATGTCCAGTTCCACAAAATCGTAAATAAGCTTGATCTCACGCTCCACAGGCGCACTTGTACTTGTCGCATCGCTGAGAGTAACATAAACAAACCTCGATTGCAGGATAATGTCGTTGAGATCAATGAAAGTGTATGTTATTGACCGGATAGCCTGCGCATACTCTTCCACGGAGGCACTTCCTGTCAAAGTCAGAATGCCGCTAATATCATCGTAAGATCCCTTTATGGATGGCGTATTCACAAATTCCAGTAAATCGTGTCTCGAATTAAAGTTCGGGGCCCTGAATCCGATAACCGCACTCACAATTAGATCTCCTTCGGGTTCAATCGCACGAAACTGTGAAGTAAAAATTTGTGCCTGCTCCCTTCCGATATCATGGACTAGGGGTTCAGCTTCAATTCCCTCAATGATTGGCGGGTCATTCACAGCACTGAGTACAAAATGAAAATACGACGGATCAGTACTGTAACTGAACGAATCTTTCACTTTGTAATAGGCCGTATCAAGACCAAAATAGTTTGCCGATGGCGTATAAAGAAGGGCTCCCAACTCCGATAGCGAAATGAATTGATTCAAAGTCACCGCTACATTTCCAAGAGACAAGCTTCCATGTCGGGGCAACTGAGTAATCTGTACTTCCGTGAGAGCATGATTGTCTGGATCGGAATAGGCAAGCAAAAACGGTGACGACCCAATCGGCAACACTACATCTTCCTCGCCTGTCAAAACAAATGGCGAGGCCGTCGGTCTTCGGTTTACATCAATCGTGAATTGTTGTTGATCAACGACTGAGGCTCCGTCACGAAGTTGAATCGTAACGACAGAGGACACTGCATTCGCCGGAGGAGTCCCCGACAACCTAGCTGTGTTCTTACCAGTCGATGTCAAGGTCAGCCACGCGGGCTTTTGTGTAGTGG
>JAEYXN010000289.1 GCA_023431285.1 Bacteroidota bacterium | reverse complement strand
GTCTATAGCAGCGATCGAAGCCGGCGTTCACGTCTACGTTGAGAAGCCGATGACGCACAATGTGTCTGAGACCTATGCGCTTCGTGATGCAGTGCTTCAAAGTCCGAAGGTAGTATTCGCGGTAGGGCACCAGCATCGTCAGACGCAGAGTTTTCTTACAGCACAAGATATCATCGCGAAGAAGATCCTCGGACATGTATGTCTGGTGGAAACAAATACCAACAGGAATGACGACAACGGAGCGTGGCAGTATGAGATCCATCCGGAGGCATCGCCAACCACGATCGATTGGAACCAATTCATCGGAAACGCTCCTCATGTTCCTTTCAATACAGAACATTTCTTCCGCTGGAGAAAATGGTGGGCTTATGGCTCCGGCCTGAGCGGAGACCTTCTGACGCACGATTACGATCGTCTTAATTGTGTTTTGAAGATGGGCATTCCCAACAGCGTAGTGGCCTCAGGAGGAATTTACACGCACCGTGACGGACGCAATGTCCCGGATGTGCTGCAAGTGAATATGGAATATCCTGACTTTACCACAGGTTCCTCTCAGCAGGACGGAAAGGAGAGGGGTATGACCTTCGTTTACAGTGCAACCCTGGGTAATCAGTTCGATCGCCCAACGATCATCATGGGGCACGATGGTTCTATGGAACTTGGGAATCGCATCTCTGTATATGCCGATGCGCGCTCAACAAAATATGGCGACCTGATCAAAGAAGGAAAAATGGATCCATCCGTTCCCATCTATCAATACGACCCTTCTGCCAATGGAACAGACGCGGTGACCTCCGCCACTGCCAAATACTTTGCTAATAAAGGGCTTCTCTGGACCTATCGGGATGGGAAGCGTGTGGACACTACCTTCCTTCACATGCGCGAATGGCTAAGTTGTATCCGGAATGGAGGTAATCCAAGCTGCGGCATACAGGAAGGCTTTGAGGAAGCGATTAGTGCGCATATGGCGGGACTTTCCTACAAACTTGGTCGTCGGATCGACTGGGACACCACGACCGGAAAGATCATTGCCAAAGATGGTGAGGACCTCGATGCCGTGTTGGTTGACAATAAACTGAAAGTGGGCCTTGCTTCATCACAAAGTCAGCCTGCAGCGACGCCAGCGAGCTAATCTGCTGACATATTAAGGTGAAATCTATGCCCGGCTGTTTATCGGCCGGGCATTCCTGTGTTTTCCGGCTTTTGACCTAATCAAATATTAACCATTTTTGCGGCGTCCCTTTCTAAGCCAGGGGCGGTCGGTACAATGGTTAAGAATCTGATATTCGATCTCGGAGGAGTTATCCTCGATCTCGCGGTTCCCCGCACACTCGGAGGTTTTTCCAGGCTTTCCGGAATTGCTCCCGGGAAGGTAACCGAGATGTTCAAAGACTCTGAAGGATTCCTCCACTTTGAGCGTGGTACGATGGAAGTCGATGAGTTCCGCGAGTTTGTCCGGTCGTTGTATAAAATCAAGGCATCCGATGAGCAACTGGATGAATGCTGGAACGCGATGTTGTTATCCATCCCTGAGGAACGTCTGCAGTTGCTCAGGAAGCTCAAGGATAAGCACCAGACTTTCCTTCTTAGCAATACAAATACAATTCATCTTGACTTCATCAATACCCAGGTGTTGCCACGCCTGAACGGAGTGGCATCACTAGATGATTATTTTCACCGGACCTATTATTCCCACCTTATGGGTACACGCAAACCGGAGGCGGAAATATTTAACCGCGTACTGGAGGAAAACGGACTGGTAGCGGAAGAGACTCTGTTTCTTGATGACAACGCCGACAACATTGAAGGAGCTAAGAAACTCGGCATTCAGACCGCATTCGTGAATACTCCCAACTTTATTCTTGATTACTTTTCATGACCCCGGAACAGCGCAGAGTACTTATTCAGATCGGCCTTTTCATTACGACGTTCACGACCACTACCATTGCCGGCGCAGACTTCTGCTTTGGCAAAAGTGTCTATGCATATTCTCCGGAAGGTGGTTTTCTCGGATTTAATCCTGACTACACATGGAATGATTTTGTGAGTGGAATGGCTTTCTCTGTTCCCTTTCTGTTGATCCTCACAGTTCACGAGTTCGGACATTACTTCACGGCGATGTATCACCGTGTCAAGGCATCGTTGCCTTACTATATTCCGTTTCCTCCGATCCCGCATTTTCTGCAACTGATAGGGACATTCGGAGCGGTGATACGGCTTCGCTCCAGAGTGCAGTCCAATATCCATCATTTTGATATCGGACTTGCGGGACCGCTCGCGGGATTTATTCTTGCACTCGGTGCGCTCTATTACGGATTTACAAATCTTCCTCCTTACGATTATGTATTTCAGTTTCATCCGGAATATGAAGAGTTTGGAAAAGACTATGCGGATCATGTATACGAAGAAGAATATCTTAAAGGTCGTGGTGTCAAAGGCTATCTGGATATTCAGATTGGAAGTAATCTTCTGTTCGAATTCTTTAAAGCGTTTGTAGCAGACCCGGAACGTATGCCGAATCCCCATGAAATGATGCACTATCCGATACTTCTCGCGGGATTCATCGCGCTGTTCTTTACTGCGTTGAATCTGCTTCCTATCGGTCAGCTGGATGGAGGTCACATCATTTATGGGATGTTTGGAAGAAAGGGACACACCATTATAGCGACTTCATTTTATGTTTTGCTGGTGTTCTACTCCGGGTTGGGAATCGCACACGCGGTGAAAGACCAGTACTACTACGCCCCTCCGCATATTCACGCCTTCATGGTGTACGTGCCCATCGCCATCTTCTTCAATTATTTCTGTTTCCAGGGATTGAAGCTAAGTCCACGTGATACCTTGATGATCTCTCTGTCGGTATTTGCTGTTCAGTTTGTGGCGACATTAATTTTTCCTCACGTCGATGGTTACAGGGGATGGGTACTCTTCGGTGTGTTGCTGGGAAGACTTGTTGGGATTCATCATCCTCCGGCTGAAATCGAAACGCCATTGGACGCGCGGCGGATAGCCATAGGGTGGTTGATGATCTTTATCTTCATCATTACCTTCAGTCCGAAGCCGTTACTTCTTGACGTAGTAATTCTCTCGTCAGAGTAAAGTCTGTTAGTATTGGAGAATGATTTTCCGGGTCTCGATAGCGGATCCTTTCCTCATTCTAAGAATGAAGACCCCCGAAGTGGTGGCGGGAACTGTGATTCTCGTGCGGTCATCTTCCTTGGCGAAGGTAAGAGGAACCTTTTGTCCGGTGGCGGCGATCAGTTCAACCTGATCGGGGTGAGCGTTGATATAGAATATTCCTTGCGATGGATTGGGATACACATCAAATGCGGTCGTAGATTCTTTCTCATTGCCGACGACCACACCGGGTTCGCCGAATACCGGGCGGATCATCAGGGTTCCGGTCACGGTGATGTTAGGTGCCCAGC
>JAEYXN010000246.1 GCA_023431285.1 Bacteroidota bacterium | reverse complement strand
GTACAACGCTAACGGTCTGGAAGTTTATCCTGGTGACCCCATTCTGACTTTCCTTGATGAAGAACCAGCACAACCTATTGACTATTCCAACTCCGTTTACAAAAGCAATATCGGAGCAGGAGTGCTTCCGGGTCGCGCTGATTTCGTTGTATCGCCACGTGGAATTAGCCGCATCGTTTACCCTGGTCTCTGGAAACTAGGCACCTACCGCACCGACAACAACGGTGGACTGGGACAACCTAACGCAGGTTCTACACGGCCATTTAATATTGCTAAATTCTCCGAGCTCTATTTCATCGCCGCTGAGGCAGCTGTTAAAGGTGCAGCGACACAACCCGGTAAGAGCGCAAGAGAACTGATCAATGTAATCAGGGCTCGTGCCGGAAAATGGCGCTGGGACAACAAAGGCAACACCGAAAAGATCGAAGATCGCAGTGCGGACATGGTTGCCGAAACACCAGCAGTCATTGATATCAATTATATACTTGCCGAGCGTTCACGCGAATACTTTGGTGAAGGATATCGTTGGTATGACCTGGTTCGCACACAGAAATGGAACGAACTCGCATCTTCCTATGAGATCTGCGGACCAACAAAAGGAGACCACACTCCAGTGGTGTTTAACCGAACTATCGAGCCACATCACTACCTGCGCCCTATCCCGCAAGGACAGATCGATGGTATGGAGATGACTCCTGAAGAGAAAGACGCCTATCAGAACCCTGGATATAGGACCAGCGGCGGATAATAATAGAAGACGGCGCAGTGGTCGAGTGCCGGATGAATAAGCTTGAACAAAGCCTGTGCCGCCGGTCCACGGTACGGGCTTTCGACCAACAATTGTTTAGTGGACTAGTTTGGGTGAAAGTTCGGGGGTTATCTTTTCGATAGCCCCCTTCTTTTTTATCATTGGGGATCAATAATTCATCGTGTTGTGATCATCAGCACGGGAAGACAACCGTAAATAGAAAAAAGATTGTTTACCAAAAGGGTTTACGTTCTTTTGTCGCATGGGGACACCAATCTTACCAACAACGGATGAATACTCGATCGGCGTTTACACTACACCCGACAACCCATTAAGTATTCCACGCCAGTTTCCATTGTACTCAATAATACTTATCTCTGGTGGTTCTGGAGAATATAAGGCCGACTTTGGCAATTTCATGTTCAACGGACCGACGCTGTTCTTCTCCACTCCGTTGCAATCAATTCAAATACAAGGATCGCCAGGCGCATGCACGTTGCTCCAGTTTCATGGAGATTATTATTGCATTGAATATCACAAACAGGAGGTTGCATGCAACGGTGTTCTTTTCAATAACATCTATTCAAATCCCACCATCTCACTTTCACAAGATGAATGTCAATTCTTTGAAAGGATCACGCAGGACATTCGAAATGAATTAAAGACACCCCAGTCTTCGGATGCAATAGTTACAGCGTATCTGCAACTTATCCTTGCCAAGGCGACTTCAATCAAAGGCAGAGAAAACTCTACGGCAGTATCCAACAACAGAGACGAGCTCATGGAAAAGCTGCGCTCACTCATTGAAGAAAATTTTATCGACATGAGGAAACCTGCCCAATACGCAGAAGCGCTACACATCAGCCCTGATACCTTATCAAAAAGATGCAAGCAATATTTTTCAAAGACTCCGACAGAGCTAATTCACGAACGAATTGCACTGGAAGCAAAAAAGGGCCTGCACCTCACCCGGAAAAGTATCAAGGAAATCGCGCACGGACTAAAGTTTCAGGACGAACACTACTTCAGCCGGTTCTTTAAAAAAATAACGAAGGTGACGCCGTTGGCCTTCAGACAAAAAACCGGGATCTCCGTTGTGGCAAATTCGTCCAGCTTAAAGCCGGAATAGTCCATCCCTTGGTCTTTGCTGAACGAATAGCTTTGTCAGCAAGACTATGGATCATAAAAATTTCCTCATATCGCTTTGCACGAGCATCGCCGGCCTTCAAAAGACCGCCATCGCACTGGGACGACTATCGATAGCCGTCATTCTAATCTGGATCGGAGGCCTGAAGTTTTTCGATTACGAAGCTGAGGGAATTGTGCCCTTCGTAGCAAACTCCCCGTTTATGTCTTTCTTCTATTCTTCACCGGATAAATACCACGGAAAGATTCTCAAAGAAGGCGAAGCGGATGCAGAGAATCACAGCTGGCACGTTCAAAATAATACCTACGGATATAGCTATGGCCTCGGAGCCTTACTTGTGTGTATGGGTGGTCTTCTCATCATGCATCATGTCAACCCATTGTTCGGAGTAATCGGATCAGTACTGGTCATAATCATGTCATTTGGGACATTATCATTTCTGATCACTACACCAGAAACCTGGGTTCCGAACCTCGGTGGGAGCGATCATGGCTTCCCTTATTTGTCAGGGAGAGGGAGGCTCGTCATCAAAGATCTCATAATGATGATGACTGCATTTATAACATTGACAGACTCCGCCCAACTCTTTCTCAGGAAGAATCGTCTGGTTGCACCTGTAAGAACTGAACATACAACATCATGAAGACTCTCCAAACCCTGGCACTTATCGTTTGCTTCTCATCGTGTTCTCTCACCAACAGGGAGTGGCAAGCGCAGCACTCGTCCTCTGACGCCTTACATCGTAGTGTAAAGAAGATAACCGATGTGATTGTTCACGACATCTTCTCACCGCCGACGGCAAGCAGGATTTACGTTTATGCTTCCGTAGCGGCCTATGAAGCCGCGAGGCATGACGACACTACCTTCCTTACCCTCGCCAATCAACTAAAGGATTTGAAGCCGTTTCCGGAACCCGAAGCGGATAAAGAATACTCTTTTCAATTGGCAGCGGTACAGGCCGCACTGAGTGTAGGGCGAAAACTGACTTTCTCCGAGGAGAAGATCGAAGAATTTCATCGAGCTATTCTTCAGGAGTTCCGCGAAACAGGAATGCCAGAGGAAATATTCCAAAGATCTAAATCATTTGGAGATGCCATTGCCAACCATGTCATCACCTGGTCGGAGACTGATAACTATAAACAAAGCAGATCATTTCCAAAATACTCCATCACCGATGAGGACTATGCATGGAAGCCAACGCCGCCTGCATACATGGATGCCATTGAACCTCATTGGAACAAAATCAGAACCCTGGTGCTTGAGTCCGCAGAACAATTCATGCCTGAGCGTCCAACGCCATTCTCAATTGATGAGGATTCTCAGTTTTATAAGGAAGTGATGGAGACCTACCAGTATGGTAGAGCACCATCAGAAGAAGAGCGGGCAATCGCTGCGTTCTGGGACTGCAATCCATTTATGCTAAACGTGAAGGGTCACGTTATGTTTGCCACAAAAAAGATCTCACCAAACGGACACTGGATGAACATAACGAGAGTCGCATGCGAAAAGAGCAACTTCACGAATATCCAGTCCGCAGAAGCATACGCTCGCATAGCCATATCGATGTTTGATGGAATCATAGCATGCTGGGATGAAAAGTATAGAAGCAGGTTGATCAGACCGGAGACCTACATTAATAAATATATTGATGAGGAATGGGTTCCGATGCTGCAGACGCCTCCGTTCCCGGAATATCTTAGCGGACATAGTGTAATATCGTCTTCCGCGCAGGTGATCCTAACCTCGTTGTTTGGAGACAACTTCGCTTTCGTAGACTCTACGGAGGTTGAATTTGGCATGGATGCGCGCTCATTCACGTCATTCGAACATGCTGCCGAGGAAGCTTCGATCAGCAGATTGTACGGCGGAATACACTACAGACCGGCAATCGAGCATGGAATTAAGCAAGGCTTGAACGTTGGCCATCTTGTCGACGCGAAAGTGATTACAAGAGCCAGAGACAAGAAACAACCCGTAGCGGAAAGCGTCTCGTCTGCAAATGGACGAATCATAAAATAATCTCGAGCCCCCATCTAAATGAGGCTGCTGCTCACGCTTCAGCAGAAGAGGTGACTCGAACGCTAGGATCTACTGATAATGTGCCCCCTCCGGCATTCAAAGTTTTGATACCATATGCGTTAATATTTTAGAGTGAACCATATTTAAAGTGACCGCTTATTGTAATCACCGTAAACACTCACTATTGATGTAGACACTTCAAAAAAAGACGACTGAAGTCTTTAAATCCGTGTCGGCTATTTGATCTTCATCTCAGGGATCAACGCCCTTGCATCGATAAGCTCAAGCGATTTAACCATATCCTTCGTGCCATTCTTGTACTTGAGAAAATGTGGTGTCGTGATATGCTTCTGATAAGCCTCTTCGCTTGCATAAATCTCGAGTATCGTAATGTGTGTGGGCCGGTCTTTCTCACTTACGGCATACAATGTCAGGACACCGGGCTCCAATCTCACAGAGGCCTCAATTTCTTCTCTCAGGAATTCATTATAACGATCCAGCTCCGTGGAATCTATTACTAACCGGGCCAGGCGCACCATTTGTTTGTCTGGTTCCTGCGCAAATAGACCTGCCGTTGCCAGAAACATCAAAATTATTAGCGGTATCTCCTTCATCTCGTTGGAATTATACACCAAAGGAAACATTTCAATGCTTCTGGGGAAAGAGAATTACGATAAAATACCGGAACATATTCTAAATTGCATGGATCGATAACTTTTCTGAATCCAATTCAATAATGAACCTGCAAGAATACCGTCAATCCTTCAACACTGAATATCATGAGTTCATTAGAATAAACAATGTTGCGGCCAATCAGATTCATGAAAATTTACGCTACGAGAAGTTAATTAACGTAACGCGGATCGATCTGCCCGATAATAGACTCTTCTTTTTCAGGGATGGCCGCCTACAGATCATATATATTTCAGGCGAGGAATCCGTTAGTGAGTTGTGGAACGAAATAAAACACTCTGTCAATATCGACATGCCAGAGAACATGGTTCGATCACGTGCAGGAAAAACAGCAAACCAATTGATCTTCGCTTCTAATGGATTCACTGCTTCTGTAAACAAAAATGAAGTTCATTTCATCGAGATTTATCCGCCATGCTCCGTCGACCAATACATGGATTCAATCTATGAAGAGCCATCTCCTTTCATAAGGTGATCTGCAATTTTGTAGCCGCAATACAGATCATCTGTGCCCAATCATCATTTTCTGCTGACATTGGATTGTCAGCAACGTGCATCTAATTGGAAGGAAACTTGAATCCATGGAACCTTTGAAGGAAATGTTCGGCCGGAGATATTTCAGAAAACTGGCTGATACCCTTGTATCCGTACACCCTGCATTTCCGGCATCCCAATTTATCAGGGAAGTCGCCGATAACATCGAGGAGCTCTCCCTCAATCAGCGAATGCGGAAAACTTCTTTGGTCCTGCACAAATACCTTCCCAAAAATTACAGTCAGTCTATCGGTATCCTGAGAGAAGTCATTCCTCAACTCGACAAGGGCTACACAACGCTGGTGTTCCCGGATTATGTAAGCCAATACGGCGTTCATAATTTTCAGGAATCACTTGAGGCATTGAAATACTTTACCTCGTTTGGGTCTTCAGAGTTTGCAATCCGTGTCTTCCTGCTAAATGACTTCGATCGTACAATAAAAGTCATGCAAAACTGGTCCCTGGACGAGAACTTTCATGTGCGACGTTTGTCATCAGAGGGCAGCAGACCCCGTCTTCCTTGGTCATTCAAACTGGATCAGATTATAAAGATCCCTGGAATCACCACACCTATTCTTGAAAACCTTAAGCGTGATGATGAGCTCTATGTCCGTAAGTCTGTCGCCAATCATCTCAACGAC
>JAEYXN010000239.1 GCA_023431285.1 Bacteroidota bacterium | reverse complement strand
CACCAACGCATACGACTTTCCCAGAACCACCTTGAGACTGATTTCATTCAACGCCTTAAAGCGTCCAAACTTTTTTGACACCTTGTTAATTGAAATCATACGGTCTCATTGAAGGTGAATCATCTTTCAGGTTTTCAGGTGTGATTACAGGGATCGCCTTCTCTGCATTATCTATCAGCATCACAAGAAAGCTCCTCCACAACAATACGGCCGTGGGAACCTGTTCGACGATCATAGAATACATACTGACAGGACGATAAGGGACATCACCTACCTTGTCATTGTTCAGATCGTAACCTTCATATCGGTCCCAGTAATTGCTTTCAATCTTATTAAGGATAAGGGTACCGTTGGTAGCAATATCGAAAGTATTGCCTGAGAAATTATTCCTCCTGAATACATTGTCGTCACAGCTGGCCTGGAGCTTCACGGCATAACCATTCTGTGAGAATGTATTCTCCTGAAACCGTATCCTGCTGGAGCCCTCCATGAAAATGCCTACCGAGTTCGCTTTGAAGATGTTCCCGGAAACTGAACTGTCGCGAATATCTTTCAATAATAATCCGTAAGCAGATGAGCCCCAGTTTTTTTCGAATGTATTGCCGGTCATCGTTACTCTCGCTGTATACATTACAGCGACACCGGCGCCATTATCAATGAATTTATTATTCTCGTACTCGTCATCGTGCGAAAACATAAAGTGCAGGCCATAACGTTTGTTCCCCTGACTGATATTCCCGGAAATGAAAGAGTTCGTAACAAACTCAAAGTAGATACCGTCGCGATGTCCGCGGATAGTGTTGTCGGATACAGTGATGTGATGACACTTCCACAAATGAACACCATTTCCAATCTGGTATTCAGTTTCCGCATTGGCTTTAATCTCGTTTCCGATTATTTTCGAATACGATGAATTCGAAAAATGAACAGCAAAGAAGGCATTCTCAAACTGATTGCCCACGATCACGATGTTCTTAGAATCCAACACCTTGACAGCAGCCGGATCGTTAATGCTCGAAACTCCTGTGTTAATAAATTTCAATCCGGAAATGGTAAGACCGTTGGCATGTACCGTAAAGATCTCATGCTTCTTTTCTCCATCCAGTACTGGCATTCCTTCTCCTAGAATCGTGATGCTTTTCTCAATGATCACATTCCCCGGCTTGTAAGTCCCTTTGCTTACAAGAATGGTATCCCCTGCAGCCGCATTGTTCACAGCGTGCTTAAGGTCCATTCCATTCGGACTAACTTTGATGGTCTTTGCAATCACATCCGTTGCTGCGAGGCAGATACATAACAAGATTAACTTCATCCTTGCTTCACTCCGTGTCGTTTTGTTCTACATCCTTCACTTGAATTGTGTCTGCACTTCTCCCCAGCTCAAAACAATACCACTGATTTCCGCGTCGGCTTTCTTAAGCTCTTCATCCTTTTCAAATGCAGCAATATTACTGGCCATCGGGCTTTTTATCTTCGGCGACTTCAGATACAATGCATTTCGACCGTCAATGAGAGAGCCCGGCGTGGCGAAGTTTACGACCAATAGATCTTTTATATCTTCCACTGCAACGGTTCCGCTGTTGTAGAAATTGAGCATGCAATTCACGTCATCGAATTTATAGATCTTCCCTTTAACCGTTACGATCTCTGCTCCAAATTTATCATCCATCAGTTTCATCTTGCATGAGTGACATGCATCCTTACCAAACTGCAGGGGCTCGGGCTTTACGTCACACGATGAAAAAAAGAAAAGCAAAAATGGTATCGCTAGCCCCGCCAGCCTGGTCTCACGCCTGGATGAAAGAACTTCATAAATCAGTACGCCGATAACCAACACTGCTGCAACAACGAAAATCCATCCTCCTGTATCTGGGCCGGAAAAGGCAGTGAAGTTGAGGAGTTGCTTTGTTCCAATGAGCGGAGGCTGATAAGTCATCCCTGGAACTTTGATCGCCGCCGTAGGATCAAGATTATGACCATAGTCGTATGCCCACAGGTAAAAATCAACAAGGGCGGCGATCCCGGCGATGAGAAGCGTCACCACAAAAGTGACCAACATAAATCGTTTATTTATTATCACCGTAAGAATGCCCAATGCTATGATGGCTCCAACGATGTAGATCATGTAACCGAACTCCGGAAACATATCAACTTCGATGTGCCTCATACCGATGTAGTGGTTCAGTCCACTGATGATCTTCACATCTCCGGTAATATTGTCGATCCATATTTTCATCGTCAGCCCCTCCGGATACTGCGGCGCCCACATCAGAATTTGCCATATGGGTACATAATAAGCAGAGACCATCGATAATGAAGCCAAAGCAATTATGATCCGCGATATCGGTTTCAGTTTCTTCATTCAAGACGTTTTAGAAATGACAATCAGGCAATCGCCCTACTCCTGTCCGGAGGCAGCATCTTCAATCTTACCTGTGGAAAACTTGATGGGTACGTTACTGTTAGGCGGCGACACCCGAACATAACCCTGCATCTCCTGATGAAGCGCAGAACAGAAGTCCGTACAATAGAATGGAACGACTCCCACCCGATCCGCCTTCCACTTCAATGTCTGCGTTTCCCCGGGCATGATCAGGATCTCGGCGTTGTTCGCTCCCTTCACAGCAAATCCATGAGGAACGTCCCAGTCTTGCTCGAGGTTAGTGACGTGAAAGTAAACATCATCTCCCTGCTTCACACCTTCGATGTTATCAGGGGTAAGGTGAGAACGGATTGCCGTCATCCATACATGAACCTCATTGCCTTTACGCTCTACTTTCGTTTTTCCTTCTCCCAAAGCAGCGTAAGGATGTTTGTTGTCTTCCAGCTTATAGATCTTAACAGATTTCGACATTAACATGTCTGCCGGTATCGCCTCAGCGTAGTGTGGCTCTCCCGTTGTAGGAAAGTCGAGAATCAACTTCATTTTGTCTCCTGTAATGTCATATATCTGCGCAGACTGCGCCAGCTCAGGACCAGTAGGCAGGTAACGATCTTTGGTGATCTTGTTGTAAGCGATGACATATTTTCCATGCGGCTTCTTCGTTGGTCCACCAGGAATGGAAAGGTGCCCGATTGAATAATACGTGGGCACACGATCCAGCACTGTAAGGTCCTTGATGCTCCACTTTACAATTTCCGATGAGACGAACATAGAGGTGTATGCATTTCCTTTTCCATCAAACTCTGTGTGCAAAGGACCCAGCCCTGGCTTTTGCACCTCGCCGTGCAACGCAGACTCATACTTCACCACGGGAATGCCGGCAAAATCTCCTTCGAAATCTTTATTTGCGACAGCCTGTTGAAATTTGGCAAAAGAGAAGACTGGAATAAGCGCCGCAAGTTTTCCACTACCAACAATGTATTCGCCGGTAGGATCAACATCACAACCATGTGGCGACTTTGGACAAGGAATAAAATAGATAACATCTTTCAATTCAACCGGATCAAGCTGGAGAACTTCGTTGAGCATCTTGGACGATGAAACGTGAGTGGACTCGTCCAGGATGTTGTGCGCATAGCTCGCCTTCACTTTCTTTCCTTTTCCTGCCTTAATATATTCTTCGGCCTTCTTCCAGTTCACCGCCATGATGAAGTCTTTGTCCTTCTGTGAAGCGTTCACTTCGAGAAGTGTGTAAGCCTGTTCAGTGTTATAGGTAGAGAAGAAGAACCATCCATGGCTGGGACCCTTTCCTGCCCGCGCAAGATCAAAGCTTACGCCGGGAGTGACAAGCTGGAATGCAATACTCATGTGGCCCGACGTGTCGACCTTGATGAAGCTCACCGTTCCTTTGAAATTCTCCTTAAATGAGCTGATGGGAACATCAACATTGTCGCCGATGGGAACACTGAAGCGAGTGCTCGCCACAACATATTCGGTATTCTCGGTGATGTAAGGTGACGAGTGATTCCCACCACTGTGTGGAAGCTCGAGTATTTCCACTGTCTTAAATGTACGAAGATCAAGTCTTGCTACGCGGGGTGTATTATTTCCATTGGCGAAAGCCCAGCGACCATCGTGCTCGCCATTGGTTGTTGACAGCGATATATGGTGAAGATCATCCCATGGCACAAACCCATGCGATGTATTTAGCATCGGTTTACTCTCTTCGCTATAACCATACCCATTCTCCGGAAACACTGAAAATACAGGAACGATCTTAAGTAACCGTCCTGACGGAAGACCGTATATGCCGATTTGTCCATTGAATCCACCGGAAGTGATGCTGTAAAACTCATCGTACTTTCCGGGCGCAACGTATGCCATAGACGCCGCATCGCCACTGATGGCTTTCTCCGGTCCGGAGGGCTTACAATTAATAAAGCTGATGGCAACGCCGGCAAACGTCACCCACATCAAAATCTGATTGTTTAATCTCATTGGTCAGGAATTAAGTTAGCGAACTGGTTAAGAAATACTGAGTGTTTACTCAGCCGAGACGCTCTATTTGAAAAATTCATTCATTAGCAGAGATGCGTCCGCGACGGAAAATATAAAACAATACTTTATGCGATCAAAGAATCGCGCAAATACTTCCTGAATTTGCATTGCACGTTATCACGCTTTTCAGAAGTTACACCTTATAATTAAGGTTTATAGCACCAAGGGAACCAAACCGCACTGAGGAATGTGGAGTCACACTCAATGATAGTCGCCTCCTCATCTCATCACAGGATGTTCCACTGAATATGATCAATTTTGGGCGTGCGCGCCCGGATTCTCCGGGACGCGTCGGGCTGTCCGTTACAAGTCCCCGCGCCATCGCACATCCCCTCGCCGCTGTGGGCTTTCCTCTTCCATCCCGCACGCAGGTTTTCCTTTCTCCATTAGCCACTACGCACGTGAAAGTTTTTTTCTTCAGCTCACTGTAAAACTCAGGCGTCATGCCGGGATACGATGCAATTACTTCTGAGGAAAACGAAACTCAAGTTTTGGATACTTGTTTTGAAATGCAGTGAACCTTGCTACGGCGCCTGTGCTTAGATTCTGAAGCGTGCGCTGCTGAAAGGCGGCGTTATCAGCATTTCCGACCAGGCGTTGCTGTCAGGAGAATAAGATTCGGAGCAGCATTGAATATCGATGAACACAGAAGAAAAAGAAAACACTGCCCAACCTCGGCGCATTTATCCTCCAGGAACTTTTGTAAACAGAGAGAGGCTGCCCATTGAGCAGCCTCTCTAAATCTCTGATCAGAGTGAATCCTGGTGGTTTGTTAGTTATTTACTTTCACCATCACGTCATCGTACGCCGTTGAGCCTTTTTCATCTTTTACCGTAAGACGAAACACATAAGATCCAGCGACTAATCTCCAGGCGGTAAGCGTTGCAGTATTTGCATTGCTGAGGTTTCCGGCAGGGCCGCTCAGCTTGGTCCAGGTGTATGATTTGATCGTGCCACCTGATGCTGACCCGTTGAGGATAGCTGTGCTGGCCGGAAGCTTTAACGAAACATCCGGTCCCGCGTTTACGGTAGGCGCTCCGTTGGCAGCGCTCACCACCAATCTCACTTCATCGTAGGCAGTACGTCCATCGTTGTCTTTCGCTGTCAATCTGAAAACATACGTTCCGGCAACTAGTCCCCAAGCTGTAAGCGTAGGTGTGTTGGCGTTGCTTAGATTAGCCGCGGGTCCGCTGCTCTTGGTCCACACATATGATACAATGCGGCCATCCGGGTCCGTAGCGGAACCGTTGAATGTCGCGGTCGTCCATGGTAATGACATATTAACATCTGGTCCTGCGTTTACGATCGGCGACTGCTGAGTAGCTGCACCCTTGACAATAACCTGAACATCATCATAAGCGGAAGCGCCCTTGTCGTCTTTCACTGTCAGGCGGAATACATAAGTTCCCGCGACTAATCTCCAGGCAGTAAGTGTACGTGTATTTGCGTTGCTGAAATTTCCGTCAGGTCCGCTGAGCTTAGTCCATGCGTATGAAGCAATGGAGCCGTCAGAGTCTGTGGCAGTTCCATTAATAATCGCAGTGGATGCGGGTAGCGTAAGAATAATGTCGCTTCCGGCGGATACTGTTGGCGGTTTGTTCGGTTCGGTCACCGCGTTGCCTGTTGCACTCACAACCACCTTCACATAATCCGAATCAGTATCTCCGTTGTTATCCGTTACTGTGAGCTTGAACATGAACGTTCCGGGAGCAGTGATTGTCGCCGATGTCGACGCAGTGGTGGCGCTTGTAAAGGTTACAGAGGGTCCCGCGATCTTGCTCCATTTATATGAGCTGATGGATCCATCGCTGTCCGTACCTGATCCGGTAAGATAAATCGTTGATGCTGTTCCGTATGATTTATCCGCGCCTGCATTTGCGGTGGGGATCATGTTGGTGCCATTCTTCGTATTAACGTACGACATCATCCACTCGTACACGTTGGGATTGTGATAGGAATGATCTGTCCGATAGGCGTAGTTCCATGCATCATGCTTTACACCAGGATAGATGGTGAGTTTTGCTTTCGGATTTGGCGCCGGTGAAACTGCATTGATTGCATTGACCATCGCCACAGATTTGCTTAACGCTACCGTTGGATCTGCATCTCCATGAAAACCCCATACCGGAATGTTCTCTGCAGCGATAGCGGGTGCCTTTGAAATTGAGTTGAACGCACCGCAGACCGGAGCCGCAGACGCAAAAAGTTTAGGATAATCCTGAATGGCAGTCCACGCGCCGGCACCTCCCATGCTGAGACCAGTGATGTGAATGCGTTTTTCATCTACGCGAAACCGGCTCTTCGCCCAGTTCAGCACTTCCAGGATATACCAGTTGGGCCAGGAATTATAGTTATTCTTTAACTGAGGAGAAATGAGGATAAACGGAAAGTTATAACCATCGAGGGCCGATTTTGGCGGTCCGAGATTATCCACTGAATAGATCGTTGATTCCAGGACCTTTGGATCGGTCGAATTCGCCCCTCTTTCGCCAACCCCGTGAAGGAAGATGACGAGAGGATATTTGTTCGAATTGCTGTTATAATCGGCGGGAAGATATTGCAGCAGACCGATCACTGTTTCCGATGTAGTCTGAAAAGTTTGCTGTGCCGTTGTGACAGTGGGAGTGATGACAAATAGAAAAAGACAAACAAAGATCAGTACAGTTAGGTTATTCTTCATTACAAATCCTTCATTGGCGGCGGCGCCGTGGGTTAAAAAATTCTTACGCAGATGAAAAGACAGAGACAAGGGAATAGTAAAGTTCAACTCATTGGCCTTCGATGGTTTATTTCTGCTTGCAAAATTGCTGATGGGCAGAGAATGTGTGAGTTCGATTCATGCGAGTGTCAGACTTATGTAGGGATCTGAAGTTTCTTATACTTTTAAGGGTTTAAAAAATTGGTCGCAATTTGTGAAGTGTAGCGGTACCGTTGTCTGCTCTCCAGACGAACAGCAACCTCTATCGATAAATCGTAAAGTCGGGCGTTCAATTGTTTCACTCCTCAAGAATTAGAAATTCTTTACAACGAAAACATATCCCTGGGTAAAGTGTCTTTGCCGTAAGGTTTTTCGGGAATAGAAAGTTGAATCAATTTGTGAAGCGAGCGCATATTGATCTGGAAGGCAGCCGACCAGAAGAAAAGAAGTCAGCTGATCTGAAAGTTGATCGTCAACCATCAAAACCACGCGTGACACTCATATACATTTGCTTAAAGACGGTCGGCATAATTTCTTCATGCTGATCTGTCAAACTTTAGGAGTTACGCGACCAGCATACGCAGACTCCGACACCTCCAAAAATCAGTCTGTGCTAATTCTCTAAGGGACATCGCCGCCACGCCATCTCTGGTTTACACCAACAATTCGTAGACAAACCGTATCGGTCCCCATAAGAGTTGTATACGGAATGCATAGGGGCTGTATAGGGGTTGTACAAGGGTTATCTCCCCATTTTCATAAGCCTTCACTCCGCCTGAGCTCCTTTAGTCCGGGTGATATGCTGATTTTGACAGACTGATCCTCTCAATCTCCCTAAATCCAACAAAGTTCGCCCTCCGACCGCCTGGGGCATGTATTTTTCTGATTCAGATCATAAGTACCGATGCTCATTTGATATAGATTTGCTTCCGTGAAAAGAGTTACCGCCATCTCATTGATTTTTGTGCTGTCCCTGCAGTGCATTTACCAGTTAGGCGTGCTAACCTATTTCCAGGCGAACTACGACTTCATATCGAAAGTCCTCTGTATTAATAAAGAAGAACCCGTTAAGAAGTGTAACGGCCAGTGTTTCTTGAAAAAGAACCTGGACTTCGCCGATGAAACATCTCCCGAAAAAGGCCCGGCTCCCCAGTCGAAACTGACTGTCGAGTTTCCGGTCTTCATCCTGACCGAGTACACCTATACAAATCCATTGGAGGACATCACGCAGGGCAATCTTCCTGTCGTTCATGCTTCCCTTTCCGCAGGCCACGTTTCTGTGCCTTTTCATCCGCCTGCAATTCGCGGTTAATACTCCTTTCAAAAAAAACAAATAATCTATTAACAAGATCCTGGAATAACCAGGATAACGGCGCACGCGCGCCTGGAATAACCCCGTCGAAAATGAAGACTTACTTTTTCATCGCATTGGGTCTGGTATGCTTTGACCTTTGCGCTCAGCAACGCCTCCAAGGCTCTGTATATGATGGAGAAACCCGTGAACCACTCGTTGGCGCTAACGTCCTGGCCTGTGGTACTTCGCATGGTGCCGTGACCAACATCAACGGACAATTTCTCCTTTCCCTCCCAGAGCCCGCAGATAGCATCGAAATATCATTTGTGGGATATGAGAAACAACGTATCGCCTGTACATCCACGGGACTCTCCATTGCGCTTGCTCCAGCACTCGGGAACCTGCAAGCACTCATCGTCACGGCAAACCGTGAGGCGGTCCTGCGAAGTGATGCTCCCGTCGCGATCAGCAAACTCTCCTCACAGGTGATCAACGACACCAAGCCAGTCCTGATCACCGAACTCGTGAACAAGGTTCCGGGTGTGGTGATGCTGAATTACAATAATGAACAACACGCGATGGCTATCCGGCAACCGATGGGGACCTCGGCATACTTTCTTTATCTGGAGGATGGACTACCAATGCGACCCATGGGCGTTTTCAATCACAATGCCCTCATTGAAATGAATGTATTCAGCATCTCAAATATGGAAGTCGTGAGAGGTCCGGTTTCTTCATTGTACGGACCGGAAGCTGTCGGTGGCGCAATCAATTTCATTACACACAGGGCAACCGTTGTGCCTACCGCAAAGATCGGTTTACAGGGAGACCAATGGGGATACAAACGCATTCAATACGCCGGCGGAGGAATGATTGGTAAGAACCTCGGTGTGTACATCAGCGGGTTCGAGGCGCGGCAGCGTGATGCATGGCAACAGTTTTCCGACTATGACAAGTCTTCAGTCAGTGTAAGATTAGATTATATGCTTTCGGAGAAAACATCTCTCACAGCAACTTTCAGTGGAAATGAATATCTCTCCGACATGGCCGGAAGCGTCGACAGTGTTTCCTTCTACAACAGATCATACACCAGCACCACAGACTTTACGTACCGGAAGGTTCATTCAATCCGGTCACGACTCTCTGTTTCACATCAATGGAATAAGACAAATGAAACATCTCTTACAGTTGCATACAGAGATAATTACATTGAGCAGGTCCCTAACTACGGAATCCGATGGACAAGCGGGTCCTCTGGCGCTAATGTCGAAAGGAACCGAAACAGTTTCTACAGCAAGGTCGCCCAGCTGCAGCATAACACCCGGTTCAGATTCCTTGACGCCTCTCTCATTACAGGGGGGATGATCGACCTGTCCCCGGTAGATTACTGGGCTTACCGCATTGACCTTGCAGCACAACTGCGTGACGACCATCGATCAGTAGAAAAATTCACTATCGTGGAAGAACGTCCGGACATATTCCTCTCAAACTACGACGCCACGCTTAAGAATTTTGCAGCCTTCTCTCAGTTCCAGATTTCGCCAATGGATCGGCTTAAGGTAACCCTAGGAATGCGTTATGATAAAATGGGATTTGATTATAAAAACCACCTCGATGAATCTTCGGGATCAAGATCGTTTCAGCAGCTGACTCCCAAAGTCGGAGTGACCTTTGATCTCCTGAATGACAAAGGAGTGTATGCCAACTACAGCGAAGGCTTCTCTCCTCCGGGACTGACTTCCATTTTCAGAAAGCGGCCAAATGCAACGCCGGGGAATGAATTCTATTACAATCTTAAACCAGCAAAGTTTAACAACATGGAACTCGGAGGATGGGCCGCGTTCTTTCAAAATAAAATTTATGCTGACGTCGCCATTTATCAAATGACGGGCAGAAATGAATTACTCAGTGTTCGTCAGCCGGACAACTCGACTGAACATCAAAGTGCTGGTAAAACTCATCATCGTGGTATAGAGTACGGTGTAACGTACAACCCTACCGCGACCTGGTCCTTTCGGTTCGGAGGAACAAATGCCAGCCACCGTTTCGAAGAATTTGAGCTCAGCACACGAAGCAATGACGATGTAAAGAATGTGAACGGCAAGGATATGCCGCAATCTCCGTCATGGATCGCGAACTCCGAAATCACCTTTAAGCCATCCTTTGCAAAAGGCCTGCGCTTGTCAGTGGAGTGGCAGAGAATCAGTTCCTGGTATGAAGACCAGGTCAATCGTAAGAAATACGACGACAAAGGTTTTCTTGGAATGCGTGGTGTAAGCTATCTGAATCTGAGAGCGGGCTATGACTGGAAAGGCTTCGCTGTATTTACGAATATTCTGAACTTAACGGATGAACTATACGCCCATTCGGCGACGCGTGGCAACGCCTTCAGTGACCGCACCACCTATACTCCGGCCGCACCCCGGACGTTTGTCATGGGAATGCAATACACGATCACCCATTCAAAATCGAAACCATAATGAGATCCATATTATTTCTTTTCTTCCTGCCTGGCATTTTCCTGGGATGCAATCCAAAAACTTCTCAGCAACAACTTTCTTCCAATACCGGCAACGCCGAATCAGTTTTTCTCACCAGTGATCACAATGATAATCCTGTCGTGGCATGGACGGAGCGCCAGGCAGAAACCCTGACACTGTTCTTCAGCATAGGAGATGCGAACGCGCATTTTAATTCGGAACCAATACAACTTCCTCTTCCTGCGGATGTCGCCACTCACGCTGAAGGAATGCCTAAGGTTGCCTTTAAATCTGATGGGACAATCATCGCTGCATACGAAAAGAAGAGTCCTACTAAGGAGAACAAATATGCAGGCTCAATTTATTACGTTATGTCTAACGATGGTGGCAAGACATGGTCTCCGGAATCTTTCCTGCATAGCGATACCGTTGCAGGAAGAAGCCGGTCATACTTTGACATTCAGCGTCTTCCTGATGGTGAGATTGGAGCTGCATGGCTTGACATCAAACTTGAGAAAACCACTGGAGGAAGATCCGTTCGTTTTGCCCGCACAATCAAATCAGGGGCGTTCTCAAATGAAATACTCGTCGACTCATCGGCGTGTCAGTGCTGCCGCATCGATGTCTATAGCGATGAAAACAAGGACATATTTATTGCGTACCGCGGGCTCCAGCGTGGACCAATGGGAAAGCAGGTTCGTGACATGATGATCGCCACCTCCACTGACCACGGAAATTCCTTTTCGAATCCTCTTCTGATCAGTGCCGATGATTGGTTCATCGATGGTTGTCCGCACACCGGGCCCAGCCTCTGCGGCAACAAAGCAGGACTTATCTCTCTCTGGTACACCGAAGGTACCGGCACCGGGATATATTATGCGAAGAAAGAAAGAGGCGACTCCTTCTCTCCTCGCCAGTTGGTGTCCCACAATGGAAGACATCCACAACTCTCTGCGAACAGGGATCAGATTGCCATGGTGTGGGAGGAGAACATGACGGTGAATGATCAGACAAACACTACAATTCATTTTCAGGTACTTGAGAATGGTAATGCGATCATCGCGGGCCCATTAACCCCGGATAAAGTGAATTCTTTTCTTCCTGTGATCGCCAAGAGCGGTGAGGGATTCGTTACTGCTTATCTCGGCGAGGAAAAAGGTAAGGTTGGAGTTTACATCACCCACCTTGATTGACCGCAAAACCTCTTACCAGGGAAAGCGATGAGGGGAGATCTTTAAATGAACTTGGCGGGGTTCGCATGCTATAAAATCGTTATCTGCGATAGTCATGGGTAACACCTGTAGCATTAATAAGACCTAATCAAAAAAAGGCTTTGGAGCATCCTCAAACATCCGCAATGGATAAAAAATCATTCTTTTAGGGGATGGATGTCAGTGACCGGCTGGTGACCTTTACGCTGCGCCTAGCGCCATCGAAAGATTCACAAATTAATCCTCCATATGATCCAGTTCATTCTCGTCAATCGAACGTGCCGGTTTCTTTTTGGGCTTTTGATTCTGTCAAATGCTGCGGCAGCCCAATCACTTGACTTTTCAGGTTCGGTCTATTACACTGCCGCAGGCAATAATCTTCAGTCATCGGAAAATACCCTGTCGTCATTCGATTACAACAACACGACAACGGAACACCCTTTATTTAATGATGGTTTGTATTATCCCATCAATGATGCCCTGGGCCGGAATTTGTGGGTCCGGGTGCGTTATGTTTCATCCGATCCCAATGGACCATCCGTCGGACACTCCGTTGTGAATACTCAGTCATCTCCGTTCAGGTCAGGAGGTTTTGGTGGATGGTGGGGATTCCTTTACCGTTTCGATATTTATCGCGATGTGAATTTCATTGGCCAAAGAGCAAACACACTAGGGCCCGTATTCCGTACGAGCATCACAGTTGAAAGTATAGAGACGCTCAGCGACACAGAGTGGGTGTATTTTGAGATCGAAGAGGATCCTACGGTGACATGGACATTGAACTCAATTAATTTTACGGGGAACAACCCTTCGAGTAATCCTCTGTTTGCCGGCTCAATGTTACCCTATAATGATGCCGGGTTCTCGGAAGGTTTCCCTTCTGCAAGTAAAACAATCTCCGTGATCGATGGCGCCGGTGGAGGATATTCAGAGTTCTCGATGACTGCCGTGGGTGTTTCAAGTTTTTTTTACGGATATGAGTATAGCTCAGCGGGAGGATATCAGGGAATGACACTTTCTTTCGGCGCTCTGATCCTGCTCCCCACTATCACAAGTATTACTCCTTTATCGGGAGAACCTGGAACTGAGGTTACCATCACTGGAACAAACTTCAGTGGCCAGCCCTCTAACAACTTCGTCGCGTTCGGGGGTGTGGCGGCAGAAGTGATAGCAAGTACGCCAACGACGCTAACGGTGATCGTTCCTGAAGGCGGCATCAGCGGGCCCATATCCGTAACAGTAGATGAAAACATTGTACACAGTACTTCTTCCTTCAATGTGATTCACAATGAAGTCGAGACTCCCGTCGATGAGGTGAAGGTCTTCAACGCCGTATCGCCGAATAACGATGGGCTGAACGACTTTTTTCTCATCCTGAATATCGAGAAGCAACCTGAAACGCGCTCCAACAAAGTAGTCATCATAAACCGTTGGGGCGATGTGGTTTTCTCCGTCGACAACTACGATAACCAGACCAATGTTTTCAAAGGTCTTTCATCAAATGAAAAGCAACTTCCATCGGGTGTCTATTACTATCAGATAGACATGCCCGCTGCAGGCCGTCACTTAACAGGTTACCTACATCTCAAATACTAGACAAGCATGAAAAATATTGCTATTCTCCTCTTGATATTTTCGTCGTCTGCATTGTACGCGCAGCAAGATCCGCTCTATGCACAGTATATCAACAATCCGCTTTTAGTGAACCCCGGATACACAGGCTTTCACAAGTCGCTTAATATTTCCGGTGGCTATCGCCAACAATGGAGCGGGTACGACGGACCGAAGACAATTAATTTTTCGGCTGACATCGCGTTACGCGACAATCGTATGGGTACAGGCATCCTTCTGGTTTCTGATCAGACCGGAGCAAGCACAACAACTGACCTGCTGTTTACTTACGCTTATAAGATTCCACTAAATCACAATACGCAGCTTTCCTTCGGAATGCAGGCAGGCGCCATAAACTCCAGCATTGATAACGGGAAATTGAATGTGTTTGACACCAATGATCCCCTGTTTCAGGGAAAAGAAAACAGCTGGGTACCTAATGCCGGCGTGGGCGTCATCCTGAACAACCACCGTTATCTTATTGGCCTTGCCGTGCCGCGGATGCTCAAGGCAACAGAAAGGTTACGAAATACAGAATATATTCTCTACTCCCGCCACTACTACTTCATGGCATCATACCTGTATCCAATTTCTGAAAACCTCACCTTCAAGCCCTTCGTACTGATGCGGTATATCAAGTCTGCCCCATTGTCTACGGACATTCATGCTTCAGTTATTATCAACAACAAATTTCAAGGGGGGGTATTCACTCGCAACTTTGAGACTTACGGAATGTCATTAAATCTCCTGATGAACTCCCGCTATCGGCTCGGCTATGTAATCGAAATTCCGGTTACGACCAGTATCGAATCGAAATTTCTCACGCATGAGGTAATGCTTGGGATAAGACTGAACACACTTAGTAATCACGATCTTTTGTCGGCAATTGGTTTTTAATCTCGCGTTCCCCGCTTAAGGGGAACGCTTCTGTCTTTTTTCGCCAGCCGGAGTTATGACTTATCATATAGTCGTCTGTGGAGGCATTCCACAAGTTTCTTTCCCGGAGCCTTCAACTCACAGTAAAATTTTGCGCTCTACAGTCAGATTCGACAAGTCAGCATACGGACGAGCAGAGGCACGACGTTTGGATGTCACATCTCGCAACGAAATGTATGTGACATATGAAAACGAATTACGGACTATTATACTTTATTTTTTTAGTGCTTGGATTCGCATTCTCCGGATGCGATGACAGCGAGGAGCCTACCGGACAGGACGACAACAGTGATGACGTTGAGCAGATGTATTTCCCTCCGGTGGGAAGTGGCGATTGGAAAACAGTATCAGCTGATCAGCTGAGTTGGGACTCGGCAAGTTTTAACGATGCATTACAATTCGCGAAAGAAAAACGCGCCACCAACCTTATGATTGTTTACAAAGGAAGAATTGTCGCTGAAGAGTACTGGAGAGACACCGATGCGACAACACTCCGCGATGTAAACTCTGTGGCGAAAAGCATGATGGGTTTTGTTATCGGGATCCTTCAGCAGAATGGAACCATTAACCTTAACGACAAAGTGTCGGATTATCTTGACTCAGGATGGTCGCAATCTCCGAATACAGAAAGCGACATTACAATCCATCATCTTCTCACAATGACCTCAGGTCTTAACGAAGATCTCCAGTCTGTTGGAACTCCTGGTCAGGTTTGGAGATACAGCCATGCAGCCTATAAGATGTTGTATGAAGTAATCAAGTCTGCCACTGATGCCTCTGCCCGCGACTATTTCAACAAAGTATTATTCTCTGAGATTGGTGCGAAGTACGACTGGAACGGATATGATGTACAAAGTAATGCAAGGGATCTTGTTCGATTCGGACACCTTATTATGAATGATGGAGTATGGAACGGCAAAAAGCTTCTTGAGGACGAAGGTTACTTCGCAGAGATGCTGAGACCATCTCAGACACTTCAGCCTGCATACGGTTATCTCTGGTGGCTGAATGGCACAGATACATGGTATGATGACGACACAAGAACAACCTTCGACGGTTCCATTGTACCTTCGATGCCTTCAGATGCGTTGCTCGCAAAAGGTTTTCACGATCAAAGAATTTATATCGTCCCAAGTCTCGACCTGATTGTAGTGCGTCAGGGAGAATTCACTGGCATGCCGGAATCGGGTGAAGGTTCATTTGATGATGAGCTATGGAAACGGATCATGGCCGCCGTCAACGGAGGAGCTCTAAATTAGAGTTCTACAGGACTTGGTTTAAAGCCTGTGCGTTGATCGTACAGGCTTTTTTGTTTCCCGATAATTATTTCTTGGGAGGATTTATCATGATGTGAGCACGGTGTGTTCCCGGATCCATGATCCATGGCATGCCAGGCGCACTTGGTGCAAGAGGAAGACCTGTCGATTCCGCAGTAGCATAGGGAATGTAAATCACATAACGCAAATAACCATTGGACACTTCACCAGTTTTGGAATCGAATTCTCCATCCTGAGCTGTGTACACATAGAGCGCTGAGGGAGCCTTAGGCATTTTAAGTTTACCTTCTTTGGTTTCCTTCTCGCGGATATCGAATATCTCCTGGAAACTCTTTCCCTCCACTTTAAGCTTGCGTCCCCGCTGCATGAATGGATCAAGTTCCTTATGGTAGCAAGATACATTCAAACCATTTTGAGACGCATCGTCTGTGAGACAGATAAGATCGTTCTTCCCGGCACGAATGATGACAAGGTCACCTTTGGGAGAGACCGAACAAACAGATGCTCCATCTTTGAGTTCGGTGGGTGCAGCCATCAACGCGAGCCTGATGGCCGCGTCATTGCTCTGAGCGTTGACGATTACAACAGCAAACAGGAAAGGCAGAACACAAATGGTCGTTTTCATAGGATGATGTTAGACTCATAAGGTACGAGAATGTAATTTGAAAAGAAATGAGTTTCACACTCTAATAAGTTTCAGTCTTGCATGGAAGCGATAATTATCGCAAATGGTGTAACGGATATCGTGTGATTGCTAATGATCAGGAAATGATTCCGATTGTCATCTCATTTGTCAGCCGATGGAACGCCGTGGTTTTTTCCATGATTTTGATCTAACTTCCTTCCAAAGAACTATCCCCATATGACCAACAGAAGAAAATTTATCGCACAATCGCTGACCGGTCTCGGTGCGCTGGCAGCCTCCACGTCAGCATTTTCCTCCATCATCATTCCTCAGAAAAAGACGCGGCTTGGTGTCGCCCTTGTAGGACTTGGCTATTATAGTCGCGACCTTCTTGCTCCGGCGCTTCAGTTAACCAAGAATTGCTACCTCGCTGGTATCGTGACAGGGACCCCTTCAAAGGCTGAAGAATGGAAAGCGAAGCACAATCTCAAGGACGCGAACATCTATAGCTACGACAACTTTGACTCCATCGCCAACAACGACGAGATTGACGTCGTATATGTCGTCCTCCCTCCGTCAATGCACGCGGAATACAGCATCCGCGCTTCGAAGGCAGGAAAGCATGTCTGGTGTGAAAAGCCCATGGCAATGAATGTCATAGAGTGTCAACAAATGATTGACGCTGCGAAATCAAACAAACGTACACTCTCCATTGGATACCGCCTCCACCACGAGCCCAACACGCAACAGATCATCAAGTTTGGAAAGGATAAGACTTATGGCAAGGTACTAAAAGCTGTGGCGCAGGCAGGCTACGTGGATCCAAGGACGGATCACTGGAAGCAAAAGAAAGCTTTAGGTGGCGGCGCGATGTACGACATGGGTGTTTACTCCTTGAACGCTGCGCGATACAGCACCGGCCTCGAACCTATCTCCGTGACTGCAAGAGCATCCACAACGAGACCTGAGATCTATACAGAGGTGGAAGAAACGATGGAATTTGATCTTACATTTCCCGGAGGCGTCACTGCAAGTTGCCTTACTTCCTTTGGAAAGAATGTCAATGAGCTTCGGGTTACCTGCGAGAAGGGATGGTACGAACTTGTTCCATTCCAATACTACAGTGGACTCAAAGGACGCACCAGTGATAATAAGCTTCTCGAAGCAACGATCCCCAACCAGCAAGCCCGTCAAATGGATGACGATGCTTTCTCTATCCTTAACAAGAAATCGTTGCTGGTCCCAGGAGAAGAAGGACTCCGCGACATTCGTGTCGTTGAAGCAATTCATAAGTCAGCTTCTCTAAACGGACAGGAAATTAAAATAGGTTAACCGAATCCAGAAATTTGGGTTTGCTTAGTTCATCATCCCAGGTTGTGATGTCCGCAATTTTCGGGTTTTCATAAAGCGACTCGTAATGGACCTTTGCTTCATAAATAATTCGAGATTATGAATGACCAGCAATTTGTCCATTACGGGCGCGTGAAAGATGCCATCGAATTCATACGCGCCAACTTCAAACAACAGCCTGGCTTAGCAGAGATCGCCGAGAAAGTCCATGTGAGCCCACATCATTTTCAAAGGGTATTCACTGAGTGGGCGGGAGTGAGTCCCAAAACTTTTCTTCAATACATCAGCCTTGAATACGCTAAGGGACTGATCAAGAAAGAGAACGCCACGATCGCCGATGCAGCCTATGAAACCGGGTTGTCGGGCACGGGCAGGCTACACGACCTATTCATCTCAATAGAAGGCATGACGCCTGGCGAATTCAGAACGGGTGGCGCACAACTTTCCATCAACTATAGTTTTGCAGAAAGTCCCTTTGGGGAAATACTCGTAGCATCCACAACGAAAGGTATTTGTTTCATGGCTTTCGCCGATGACCGCGAAGAATGTTTCGCAAGTCTTAAAGCAATGTTTCCAAGCGCAGCGTTAGTCCAGAAGGTCGATCTGATACAACAGAACGCCTTGTACATCTTTACGCACGACTGGACCCAGCTCAATAAAATAAAGCTTCACCTCAGAGGCAGTGATTTTCAATTGAAGGTGTGGCAAACCCTTCTCAGTATCCCATTTGGGAAACTGGAGACCTACGGCACCATTGCACGCCACCTTGGTCAACCAGGTGCGTCACGCGCAGTCGGGCACGCCATCGGAAGTAATCCCGTCGCATTTATTATTCCATGCCACAGAGTAATACAATCCAGTGGAGCCTTGGGTGGGTATATGTGGGGAACCACCCGAAAGACTGCCATGATTGGCTGGGAAGCAGCGAAGTCAAACAATAGATCGTGAGATGTTATGCAATCATTCAATGATAACATCGGGCTGTGGACTGACGCAAGGAAGAATCTCGCAGTTTCCGGTTTTACTCTTCTGCATGATGTTGTGAACCCTTTGACATGCTCAGCGATCGCAGACCTTTACGAAGACACTACCCTATTCCGCAAGACGATTAACATGGAGCGTTACCGTTTCGGGAAAGGTGAGTACAAGTACTTCAGTTATCCTTTACCCGAAACATTACAATCCATTCGTGAAAATGTTTATCGGGAAGTCGTTGCTGTGGCCAATGTTTGGATGAAACAGCTTGGACTGCCTACAACGTATCCTCTGGAGCACGAAGAATTTCTCCGGCAATGCAAGGCCGCTGGACAAGTCCATCCCACAGTGCTTATGTTGAAGTACCAGGCCGGGGGATTCAATACCTTGCATCAGGATCTTTATGGAGATCTGTTCTTCCCTTTCCAGCTTGTGATCTTCCTGAAGGAGCCAGGGAAAGACTATGAGGGAGGGAGTTTGTGATGTCTGAACAAATCCCAAGAGCACAATCGAAAGCTATTGTACTCCGTCCCAGGCTCGGGGACCTGTTGATTTTCACAACGAACTTCCGGCCAGTGAAAGGATCAAGAGGATACTATCGGGTGGCGATGAAGCACGGTGTCAGCGAAGTGTCGTCTGGAGAGCGAAACACCTTAGGCATAATCTTTCACGACGCAAAGTCTTGAAAGATCAGACTACTCGTCGCTGTAATCGACGAATACTTTTCTGATTTCCCTGTTATCTATTTTGGCCCGGGGACGAGTATAAGCATCGAGCTCCAGCAAAACGAGCTTCTGATCATTCATAGCGGTACGCAGCTTGTCGATGTCTTTCTCAAATTCCTGTGTACGGCGCGCTGACTTAAGAGAATATTTCCGCGCGAACTCATCACCCTGCGCCTGGATCTTGTTCCTGATCTCAATACCCAAACGGATCTTTTCCAGGATCGCATCTCTGGAGCGGCCTATGACTTCCGTTGCCTCAAGAGTACCCAGTGTAAGAACGGTTGTACCACCTACACCGGAAACCACTTTCGACTGATCAGCGTCGAGTGTAATCGGCGAAAGCCCTGTCGCAGCACCGAGAGATGCGTTTAAAATAGAGCGTTTCTTTTTTCCCTTGCGCGCCTTCTTATAATCCTGATTCAGCCTCTTCTGATTTTCATCCAGCTGTGAGATTAGGATCAATCCGTTTACAAGGCTGTTCTTGTATTTCGAATGCTGCAGCGCATCCTTCTCCACAAGGTTTTCCGTATCTACGACTTTGATGCGAATGTTCTTCTGTGCGCGGTTGTTCGTTTTGTCAAGCACAAAGAAAATGATATTCACCTCGATAGATTGTTTTACGTCATCTACAAACGAGTACCCTGGGGTCCAGGTAAATTCGTGCTGCACGGGCGTGTTCTCCTTCAACGAAGCAGAAGGTATCCGCGAGTCCGAGGGAATCATTCCAGCACTTCGTACATTATCGTCACCGTTGGGATCGCTCAAATAGATTTTCAGGTTGAGGGGCTCATCCTCCTTAATGGTGAACATGCTATCCGGAGGAACAATAAGAATTTCCGGAGGAAGATCAAGCTGGGTCTGTGCAATCTTAAGTTTTCCCGAGGTCTCAGCCTTCTCGGGTTGATCCTGAACAATGAACTCTATTGTGAGAGGAGCCGACTTCAGGGTAATGAACTGACTTCTGGATGGAGACCAGGCGAATTGTCCTTGTGAGGTGAGGCCAGCACCTTCCGGCATAGTGGATGGGCTGCTCTTAAATACGATAGGGTCACCGTCGGGATCGTAAATATATTCGGATGGGAATTGGTAAACGTTCCGGAATGCCTGCTTCACGTAGAACATCGGCAACTCTTCCACCACCGGAGCGCGATTGGTATGATGTACAATGAAGTTGATCGTCTTGCGGTCGCTGCGATTATTGGGATAAGTCGCTTCAAAAGTTACTGGAAACTCTTTCTTCAGCGCCACACGATCAACGAGGTCGAAAGATGGTTTCCAATAAAAATTCCCAAGCGAATCGAATTCAATACCCAGACCTTCGTGACCGATAATTGAATACGTTGCGCGGTCATCAGTTTTCACCTGAAAAGCCAGTTCCTGATCTTCTTTAATCTCATTCCAATTATCCCAGGACGGGAAGATAAACCGTTCCTGAGCTACCGAATGAATACAGATACCCGTCAGCACCACAGCCAGAAAGAGAGACTTCTTCAATTTTTAAAGATTTGGTTTAAAAAGGCGCATAAATTTAACAAGTTGCTCCCTATTAGATATGCCGTCCATCGAAAAGTACAGCAGGGAAAATTTTTTTCAGAACGTTTATGACGTTGTGGTACTCATTCCAAAAGGGCGTGTAACAAGTTATGGCGCGATAGCAAATTATCTTGGCGCAAAATCCAGCTCCAGAATGGTGGGATGGGCCATGAATGCATGCCCTAAAAACCTCCCGGCGCACCGCGTTGTAAACAGAAAAGGGCTTTTGACCGGGAAACACCATTTTGAGACACCAACCACGATGGAGAACCGCCTTAAAAAAGAAGGCATTAAGGTAGAAAACGACCAGGTCGTCGGGTTCTCGTCGAAATTCTGGGATCCAAGTAACGAATTGTAGGTCCATTCATTCACAGGATTCCCTTTTCGGCCTTAACTCTCTCCCAATTCTGGACAAAAAATAGAAGCAACGCCTTCCCGATAGCGGTTTTCAGCATTTTCTCGTGCCTCTGAAATAATGGCATGCCCTTCGCAAGGTGGTCTCACACAAGATACATGAGACCCCTAACCAAACTCTTACTCGTTTTCTTTCTCTCCTTCATGCTGGCCTCCTACATGGCTACGGCGGGAACAAAAGACACGATAAGTATTGCCCCCGGAAAAGCTAAAGACCTGTTTGTTTATAAGACTGGTCGCGCTTTTGTCGGAGCGACAATCGAGATCATTTCAGGGAACGGAGAAGTCATCACATCATCGCAGCTGCAGAAACGCAAGCTTGTCGTCGACTTTGAAGCAGTCACATTCGGATCTTATACGATCCGCCTTACAAAAGGAGATCGCAAGGAAGAAGTGCTTTACATCAAGAAATGATAAAAATATAGTGGGGTTGGTTTTAATCGGGATCGGGTCGCGGCAGCGACCTTTTCCTTTTTTAGCCCTTTTGTAATCGGCGGCAGTCTCAAAGTGATTTGTTCTTCACACCAGGTTTTGAGATCAACCACAATCCAAGGAAAGTAATCAGCCCGTTCACAACCAGGATCTCAAATCCGAAGAGATATCCATTAAACCATTCTTCCGAATTCGCGCTGAGGATGTAGCATATCAGCGGCGACAGAATACAGATCACAGGAACAAGCTTGTCTTTCACTTGTCTTGAAGTGAAAATTCCAAAAGTAAATAGTCCGAGCAATGGTCCATAGGTGAACCCGGCGATGCTAAGTACCGCATCGATCACAGCCCGGCGATTGATCTCCTTGAACACAAGGATCACAATCAAAAAGAGCAGAGAGAACCCGAGGTGCACAATGAATTTTTCTCTCTTCTTCTGAGCCTCCTCCTTATTTTTGAAATTCAGAAAATCAATACAGAACGAAGTGGTCAGGCCCGCTAATGCTGAGTCGGCACTTGCGTATGACGATGCGGTTATACCCAGGAGGAAAAATACTCCCACTGCCAATCCAAGATGATTTAGCGCCAGCGTTGGAAACAATTCGTCAGTGACTGCGGGCACTGCGACATTATTCTGAGCACTATAGAAATAAAGCAACGCTCCCAGCACAAGGAAAAGGACATTGACTACTACCAGGATGATACTGAACCAGAACATGTTCTTCTGCGCATCGCCAAGTGTCTTACAGGTAAGATTCTTTTGCATGATCTCCTGATCCATTCCGGTCATGGTTATGGTGATGAACGCTCCTCCCAGAAACTGTTTCCAGAAATACATGCGTGAGTTCGGATCTTCAAAAAAGAAAACCTTCGAGTAGTCGCTTGAGGTCACAACGGTTACCATATCCGTCAGAGACCATCCCATCTGGGTTGTGATCTGCCATACGGCAATGACGACGGCAGAAACCAGAAAGACTGTTTGAAAAGTATCTGTCCAGACGATGGTTTTTATACCACCCTTGAATGTGTATACCCAGATCAACGCGATGGTCACAATTACTGTAACCGCGAACGGTACGTCCCACGCATCGAAAAGAAATAACTGCAATACGGTCGCCGCGAGATACAGACGCAAAGACGAGCCGATTGTTCTTGACACAAGGAAAAGCAAGGCTCCGGTTTTATATGACCAGAAGCTGAACCGTTGTTCCAGGTAGGTATAAATTGATACAAGGTGCAGACGATAGTAAAGCGGCATCAGTACTCCGATGATGACCCAGTACCCCACCAGGTAGCCTAACACCACCTGAAAATATCCAAACCCTGTTTTTGCTACGTTTCCGGGAACAGAAATGAATGTCACCCCGGAGAGTGACGCTCCGATCATACCAAAGGCGACCAGAAGCCATGGCGACTGGCGGTTCGCTGTAAAAAATGTATCGGTATCGGCACCCTTCGACGTGAAATACGAAATCGCAATCAGCGCTGCGAAGTATGCGACCATGATGGAGAAAATGAGAACAGGGCTCATATAAAAAATTATTTCGGCAATGAATCAGGAAAAGAGTGGAATTCCAAATTCCGACTGGCCGATCTGTTCCGCAAAACTTCTGAAATTACTAACTTTGTAAAAATTGACTGCATGCGGACAATGTATCAGGAAGAGGAACTGGCGGACGTATTGGAGGCGGTGGAAACCACCGACCTGATGGACCTTATGGTTTTTAATGATGATGTCAATACGTTCGATCATGTGATCAATACGCTCATTCGTGTATGTGAGCATACACCTGAACAGGCTGAACAATGTACATTAATCATCCACTATAAAGGAAAGTGCTCAGTAAAGAAGGGGACGCTTGAATTTCTGCGTCCTATGCGGGAAGCTATTTGTGAAGCCGGTATCGATGCCCGCATCGTCTAAAGCGGGCAAAACAACAAACTGTGGAATATCCATCAAAGCTGATCGAAGATGCCGTTAACCAGGTTTCAAAACTTCCTGGTATTGGAAAGAAGACGGCATTAAGATTAGTATTGCATCTGATTCGTGAAAAGGAAGAGAGTACATTTTCTCTGACCGACGCCCTTAACACCCTGCGGTCCAAAATCCGGTACTGCAATTCATGTCATAATATCTCCGACCAGGAGATCTGTTCTATCTGTTGCTCCGGTCGTCGTGACCGCTCTCTGATCTGTGTCGTTGAAGATTCCCGGGATGTGATGGCTATCGAGAACACAGGGCAGTTCACCGGAGTCTACCATGTCCTCGGAGGAGTGATTTCTCCGATCAGCGGGATTGGTCCGTCAGATCTTAAAATTGAATCGCTCATCTCGAGGATCTCCGGAAACAATGAAGTCCGTGAGATCATCCTCGCGTTGAGTCCTACGATGGAAGGCGACACCACGGCCTTCTATATCAACAAGCGCGTCCGCGATCTTCCTGTGAAGGTCAGCACCATTGCGCGCGGCGTTCCCGTTGGCGGGGATCTCGAATTCACAGACGAGATTACCCTGGGCCGAAGCATCACGGGACGTACAACTTTCCAATAGCGGCAACTCTTCACGAACAACAACGTTCGTTAGGTGGAAAGAATGATAATCCTTTCTTCCAACTTAATGTATTAATGATTTTCTTTGCTCGCTTTTTTTCAAACAACCATCATGAATAAACTTTCCAACCGCATCGAAGCCATTCAGGAATCCGCCACACTCGCCATGGCCGCGAAGGCCCGCGAATTCAAATCGAAAGGCATCGACGTTATCAGTCTTAGTCTCGGCGAGCCCGACTTCAAAACACCTGCGCACATCTGTGAGGCAGCCAAGAAAGCTATCGATGACGGAAAGTATTTTGCATACCCTCCGGTAGCTGGTTATCAGGATCTGCGTGAAGCACTCGCAGCGAAATACCAGAGGGAAAATAATGTTCCCTATAAGCCTGAGAACATCGTTGTTTCGAATGGTGCCAAGCAATCAATCGCCAATGCATTCCTCGCGCTGATCAATGCCGGCGATGAAGTTGTTGTATTCTCTCCTTATTGGGTGAGCTACGATGCCCTTGTACGTCTCGCCGAAGGTGTTCCCGTTATTGTCAGCGGCGGAATTGAAAACGACTTCAAGGTTACCGCCAGCCAACTCGAAGCTGCGATTACACCTAAAACCAAAGCAATCATTTTTTCTTCACCGTGTAATCCAACCGGATCAGTGTTTTCAAAGAAAGAACTTCAGGCTATTGCCGATGTCGTTTTGAAACACCCCGGTATTATGGTGATCGCGGATGAGATCTACGAGCATATCAACTTCACCGGTGAACAGGTAAGTATCGCTTCCCTTCCGGGGATGTTTGATCGGACGATCACCGTTAACGGATTTGCGAAAGGATTCGCAATGACCGGATGGCGCGTGGGATACATCGCTGCTCCTAAGTGGATCGCTGACGGATGCAACAAAGTTCAGGGCCAGATCACTTCAGCAAACTGCTCGATCTCACAACGCGCGGCCCTCGCTGCAATCACTGGCGATATTGAGCCTACCACGAAGATGGTGGAGGAATATCGCAAGCGTCGCGACATCGTTTATAACCTTCTCAAGGAAATCCCAGGTGTGAAAGCCAATTATCCTGAAGGTGCTTTCTATTTCTTCCCGGACGTAAGTGCATACTACGGTAAGTCTGACGGAAATAAACCGATTAAGAACGGCGACGATCTGTGTTTGTATCTCCTTGAAAAAGCACACGTATCGCTGGTTCCCGGCGGAGCCTTCGGAGATGAAAATTGTGTGCGTCTTTCTTATGCTGCCTCTGAAAAAGAGCTTCGGGATGCTTTATCCAGAATAAAAGAGGCCCTGGCCCTTTTGAAATAATCCAGGATAGCAAATAGAGGCCGGCGTTCGCGCGACCGGCCTTTTTTTGTGCCTAACTATCTGGTAAAAAGCGGGATCGATTTGATTGATTCACGTGTTTGGTAAAATAAGGCTGAATTTGAACCTTCACCGCCCGTTGCTTTTCTTAGACGGTTTTATTTTGAATCCCAGTACATTTATATTGATTTTTCGGGCTTGAAACCACTTGAAGAGATACCGCGGATCTATAAAAAGGCATATTTTCTATTGTGCCTCTGGTTCGCCGTGAACTATGCTGTTGGTACGCTGATCGAGTGGCAGCTGGAGAACCCCCATACGTACATCTTCTGGAACGCGCTGAACCTCTTCACGGCGCTGTGTATCCTGATGGTCGGCATTTTCATCTATTCACATTTCCTGTTCCAGTTCAGCGTTTATGTCCAGGTGGCAGGTCACTTCATTGGCGCCATGACTCACTTTCTGATCATGGGATCACTGTCCTACTACCTCGAAGATTATGTCGAGGGATGGGTCGGTGTACAGCTGTGGAAGAACCACCTGTTCTCTCTCCTTAAGTGGGAAGGATTACACTTTCACGATCAATACGTCATGACGGTCGGGGTGTATTACGTGATTCGATATTTCCAGGGACTGCAACATCAGGAACAGGAAAAGAGCGAGCTGACTTTGAAGAACCGCGAAATGCAGATTTCCCTTCTGAAGTCGCAGATCAACCCGCACTTTCTGTTTAATACTTTGAATTCTATTAACACGCTGATCGGATCAAGCAAAGAACAAGCGCGGAAAGTGATCACACAACTTTCCGATATTTTCCGTTATGCCCTGGATTCGCACGGCGATCAAATGGTGAAGCTGTTGCATGAGCTTGATTTCATCGACAGCTACATCAGGATTCAGCAGGTGCGTTTTGGTGATCGGCTGAAGTTCGTTAAGCAGGTCGATTTTTCCTGCCTGAAAGTGCAGATCCCGCCGATGATATTGCAGCCGCTTGTCGAGAATTCCGTGAAGTACGGCATCGCTCCGAAGGATGAAGGCGGCACCATCATTCTTACGGTAAAACGCTTCAATAACATGATTTTCTTCGAAGTAAAGGACGACGGATTGGGGTCCAATGCACAGAAGGTCATGGACGGAAGCTCGAGCGGCGTCGGATTGAAGAATACCGATGAACGACTAAAGAGTATATTTGGGCCAGACTCGGGATTGCGTATCCGTTCTAATGAATGGGGCTACTCGGTTAGTTTTTTCATACCATATGAAAATGAAATGCAACCCCATAACTTAGAAGAACTAAAAAGTCAGGCTGTCTGAATTGAGCCTTATTATCTATTCATAAAAACAACTTTACATGAACATTACCTGCGTTATTGTAGATGATGAAAAATTAGCTCGTGATCTTCTTCAGGAATACCTGCAGCAGATGCCGAACATTCAGGTTATTGGTGAATGCTCTAAAGGCAAAGAAGCTGTTGAAACCATCGATCGCCTGAAGCCCGATCTTGTTTTTCTCGATGTACAAATGCCGGGCATGACTGGCTTCGATGTCCTCGACGAAATCACACACGATCCTTATGTGATCTTCTGTACAGCCTATGATCAGTATGCGATAAAAGCATTTGAGAAGAACGCCGTCGACTATATCCTTAAGCCTCTCGACCAGGAACGATTCAAACTAGGCGTCGAGCGCGCTATCAACAGAATGAAAGTTGAGCAGAACAACGTCGGTGAGCTTCTTCGGAATCTGAAAACAGAAAACAGAACTTCATACGACTCTCACATCTTCGTTCAAAAGTCAGAGAAGCTTCTTAACCTTCCTGTTGACGAGATCGTCTATCTTGAAGCATCCGGTGATTATACTATACTCACTACCAAGAATGACCAGTTCGTCAGCTCATCAGGTATAGGGAAACTGGAAGAAATTCTTAATCCGGAAATATTCATCCGTGTTCATCGCAGCACGATCATCAACCTTAATTGCCTTAAGGAAATTGAAAAACATTTCAATGGTGGAATGGTCGTGAAAATGCAGAATGGAAAGAGCTTTCCTGTGAGCAGGACTTATGCTAAACTCATCCGCAAGAAAGTAGTGTAATTGATTGTATCGTTCCTGATCCGAACCTGGGTTAGGAACGATGCATTAGATCATTTGAAGTAACTGAAGAATTTGTCGACATCCAGGAAGAGCTTATAGTTTTCCCTGATCCATTTCTCGTCGCGATCCCACCACCGTACTTCCAGCAGTTTCTCCACTCTCTCTTCGTCGAATCTGTACTTCAGATGCTTCGCAGGAACACCGCCAACCACTGAGTAAGGAGCAACGTCTTTCGTGACCACTGCGCGCGAAGCAATCACGGCTCCGTCACCAATGGTTACACCGCCGGGAATCACAACGTCTTCACCGATCCACACGTCGTTTCCGATTGTAACTTGTTTGTACTCGTCGAAATACTGTTTGTCGGCAAACGTTTCGAGAGGTTTATTCACTGCGTAGAAAGCAGGATGCAAACTGATCAGATCGGTTGGATGAGCACCTAAAACAATCTTGACACCTGATGCTATCGAGCAATACTTTCCAATAGTAGTATTCTTGATGCGTGCAGATCCGTTGATGTAAGAGTGATCGCCAAGGGAGGTGTTATGCAGTATTACATGATCACCTACGAATACGGACCTGCCAAATTTCACATTTATCAATCCGCAATACATCCCCATTCGCAAACCGATATCGCGATGTTTCCACATCAGGTATTTCTGCCTGAGCCTGTTGACCGCATACTGTGCCGATAACCAATTCGCCATACTATCTGTTCCAGAGTCCCTGAGCCTTGTTATTGATGATCTTAAAGTACTGAATCGGAGCGATGATCAATGAGTAAAAATTAGCTATGATAGATCCAAGCACCACGCTTTCAATTCCCCAGTTAAGGTAACGGATAAAAAAGTAGGTACAAGGAACGAATAGCAAGGCGCCAATGAGAAGAGAAACGGTTTGTAACGTCACCTTGCCCACGCCATTGATAAACATATTGAACACTCCCCCGAACGTAAAGATCAGGAAGTAAATGATGAGGAGGATCTTGAGTGTTGTCGATATCGAGACAACCTTCATTTTCTCTTCTCCAATCCAGTAGTGGAATACCACGTCCGACAGCAAAAACATTACGATCGCCATCACTACAAAACCGCCCCATAGCTTAAGGAGGTTTCGAATTGTTTTGCGGATCCATTCCAGTTCTTCTTTCGCCCACGCTTCTGTAAATGCAGGCCAGTAGGGCAATACGATGATCGTAAAGATCATATTGATGATAGAGAAATATTTGAAAGCGACATCGAAGGATGTTACTTCCTCCGGACCAAAGAACTGGATGATGATGAAATTCGCAGACTGGAAGATGACGAGTGCGGAAGCCTGAATGATAAAGAATTTAACGCCTATGTTTAAGAGTTCTTTGGCGTATTGAAACTTCACATACTTAATCGACGGTGCAATGTGCTTGTAATCCTTTGAATAGAGATAAATACTAGCGACCGCGAGCACTATAACCGGCACCAGGCTGAAGGTAAGACCGATGTAAATGAGTGACCCCTCTGTGAATTTCGTGAGGAGATAGATAATCGGAAGGCTAAGAAAATTTCCAAGCGGTCCGAACAGGTTGCTCAATCCGGAACGCTGATGGGCAAGCAACACATCACTTATGAGCTTGATCACAAACCTGAGGAAGAAAAAGCCGAAGACGATGTACGCAAGCTGTGTAAGCTCAGGTCCGAGAGAAGCATCGGACGTATTGAAGACCTTCGTCCAGTCAATGAAATTAGACGCGGAAAAAAAACCAATGGAAACAATACTGATTACAAGAGTCAGAATCGCATAAGTGGTGCTGACGTAGGTACGACCGAGTTCAAAGTCTTCCTTGGCTACAGCCTCAGCAAGTTTGTTCTTGAGACCGCTGCCAAGGCCAATCTCAAAGAAGGTAAACCAGGTTAGGAAAGAAGTGATGGTCACCCATATCCCGTAGCGCGTCTGATCAAGGTAGTTCAGCGTGATTGGCACGAGCATGAACCCTACGAGGACGCTCCCCCCTTTTATCAGCAGGGAAGCGATTGCGTTCTTTTTTGCACGAACTGTGCGCTGGTGGCCTTGAAAGAATGAAAAAATTAGTGTGCGGCTCTTCGTAAGCATCAGGTTTTCAAAAGAAGTTTATGCGCGTTGTCCTTCACGTCAGAAAACAATTTGATACCAATTGCTGATGCGTGAAGAACAACGAGCGAACTAAAACCGGCGCACAAATAACGGGAAAAGAATGGACAAAAATTTAGACTCTGCCAGGTTAGGCAGCAAAAGGGTCGTTTCCGAAAACAGACTTTCTTTTGTCCGACAGGGTCTGACGGAACATAAGGTTCTGAAGTTTTCCGGAATACTTCTTCATAAGTCTTTTCACTGCAAGTGATTCGGTAAATCGCTTTGTTCTAAAAGCACGGATTAAGGAAGACATGATGTTTAGGGTTTTTGATTAAAGCATTCGAAAGTTAGGCATTTATTCGCGGGTACCCTCAGCGGTAACCCAAAATATTTTACTTTTTGTGCTTTTCTTACATTTAACCAGCAGCGAAATCGTTTGCTGGATCGTCGAATTAACGGAGATAGGCAGGATTTGTTACAAAAAAGGTGAGTTGAACCTCAAAAATATTACCTGCACCAACATGGATAGGGAGCAGAAGTAAGGAAATAGATGAAACGACTTATTTTTTGGGAAGGGCAAACTTCATCCGGACCTTGATCTTGTCGGAGACAGCTTCTGTGTTACGTCGGGTGGGCCTCCATCGCGGTCCTTCTTTGATCAGACGGATCACCTCCTCATCGCATCCGTAACCAAGTCCGCGAAGGACCCTGAAATCGGACATGCGCCCCGCGGGGTCAAGCGTAAACTGCACGGTGACGCGACCCTCCACTTTGTTATTCAACGCCAACTCGGGATATCTCAGACTCTCTACCAGATACTGCTTGTAGGCTTTCCGGCCTCCGGCGGGTTCAGCAAGTTCGATAAGAGGGTCGTCGTCTTCAGTCCTTGGTGTGCCCCCATAGCCTACCACGACAACCTCGCTAAGCTGGCTAATGTCCGGATTCAGCATAACGTTGACATTGCCCGGCTGGACAGTCTCAATAGACTTTGTTTCATATCCCACGAACGTGAACTGAAGGCCTGCCTCAAGAGAATCAGTGGAAATAACATACCGTCCATGCTCATCGGTGATCGTTCCTTCAGTGGTACCATTGACTATGACAGAGACACCGGGAATCGCGCGACCATCTTCCGCATCTACCACAGTACCGGTAATTGTTTTTGAGGGCCTGGTGTCCAGAGATTGTTTCATCCTCTCGAGCCGATCCGATTCTACGGGAGTTGCGGCAACGGGAGCGGGCTGCTCGATCGCCTCAGGAGATATATATCCGGGTTGAGTGGCGAGTTCTTCTTCTTCTTCTGCATGAGCTGCGGGAGATTCTGCGTCAGTCAAAGACAATTCCTCAGCTGCAGCGATGTCCTCACGTGGACGAGCTTTCGGCTGCGTTCCAGTTGGGGCTGAAGGTTCAATCTGCGCGTGGTTGCCCTCTGCCTGAACGGCTTCATCTTCCCTCACTTGTGGTACCTGTGCAGTATCATCATCAAATGAGGGAGGCGCGGCAATCTCCTTCTCATTATTCTGAGCAATCCTTTCCTTCTCTGGTTGGCTTTCCGGAAGGATAAACAGATACGTTACCAGCGCAACGGCTGCGATACCCGCAGCAATACTCGCGACCCAGGGCCATAGCGTAGTTTGTCTTCTTGAATGAAGCTCAGCCCTCAATGAATTCAGATCACTGCTGAAATCCTCAGGCGCTATTTGTGAAGCCCCTTCCAGTGCATCAGCCAGGAAGGGATCGGACAAAGCGCGTTTCTCCAGCGCGTGCATTTCCTCCGGCGATAGCTCACCGTTCAGATATTTAGCGATATCGTCTTTGAGCTCACTCATTCCGCTCCATGCAGATCTTTAGATTCCGCTTCCCATTCTGAATATAACTTTTCACTTTATTGTCGTCAAACCCGGTAATGCCGGCGATATCCCTGTAACACTTCTGTTGAAGGTAAAAGAGCCGGACGCATTCCTTCTGCTCAAGATTCAACTCTTCCAGACAGCGCTCCAGTCTCGTCAGATTCAACTCTGCCTCCGGCTCATCCTCCAGATGCACTGCTACATCGGTTTCCATATGGATGGTGGAGAATTTTTCGAACTTATGGCTTTTGGCTGCGCGCAGCTGCATCAGGCAATGGTTTCGGGCCGTCACGTACAGCCAACTTCTGAAAGTTGACACTTCATGGGTTCGAAGCAGCGATATCAGTCTTTCAAAAATCTGCATCACCGCGTCCCTGCTCTCTTCGCGATCCTTAAGATACTTCAGGCACACACCGTACACCATGGGCATATAGGGGTCGTAAAGCCGGGCAAGGACTTTCAGATCCCCGCTTTTGCGGTAAATCAATATCAATTCTTCGTCCGTGGATTTATCGGCATTCAAACCCATGGAAAGAAAATTATGAAAAATAAGTGAATCGCTCTCCCGGAAAGGAGAGCCTTACGACATCGGGAATTATTCAACTGTAACGGACTTCGCCAGGTTTCTTGGCTGATCGACGTTGCATCCTCTCATCACAGCGATGTGGTAAGACAGCAATTGCAACGGCACTACCGACACCAGAGGAGTAAGCGCTTCATGTACTGCGGGAACCTCAATGGTAAACTCAGACATTTTAGGGATCTGCTTATCGCCTTCCGTGACGACGGAGATTACCCGTCCTCTTCTTGCTTTTACTTCCTGAATATTGGAAACAACCTTTTCGTATGAGCTGTCTTTGGTGGCGATGAACACTACCGGCATTTCCTCATCGATGAGAGCGATAGGTCCGTGTTTCATTTCCGCAGCAGGATAACCTTCAGCATGAATGTACGAGATCTCCTTCAGCTTCAAAGCACCTTCGAGCGCCACGGGGAAATTATAACCCCGGCCGAGATAGATGAAATTCCTTGCATCCTTAAAGGTGGCCGCGATCTCCTTGATCTTATCATTCAATTTCAGCGCTTGTTCAACTTTGGCAGGGATCGTCTCCATCTCCACCAACAACTCATGAAGCTTCTGTTGGGTGATCGTTCCTTTCCTCTGGGCGACGATCAACGCAATCATATTAAGAACTGTCAGCTGAGCCGTAAAAGCTTTTGTACTCGCTACCCCTATTTCAGGGCCAGCGTGTGTATATGCGCCGGCGTGCGTCGCGCGTGGAATGGAAGAACCTACCACGTTGCAAACACCAAAGATGACAGCTCCACGCGACTTAGCCAGTTCAATTGCAGCGAGGGTATCCGCCGTTTCTCCTGACTGAGAGATAGCAATCACTACATCTCCTTCCCTGATAACAGGATTACGATATCTGAATTCAGACGCGTATTCAACCTCCACAGGAATACGGCAGAACTCTTCAAAGAAGTATTCAGCGACGAGTCCGGCGTGCCACGATGTTCCGCAGGCTACGATAAGAATACGATCTGCGTTAACAAGCTTGTTTTCATATTCGCGAAGACCGCCAAGGATCAATCGCCCTGATTGCGAATCAAGACGGCCGCGCATACAATCGCTGATGGAGCGTGGCTGCTCAAAGATCTCCTTCAGCATGAAGTGTTCGAATCCTCCTTTTTCAATCGCCTCCAGTTCCATGTCAAGGATCTGGATATATGGCGTGAGTGGCAGGTTCGCTGTATTGGTGATCACCAGGTTTCCACCGCGGATCACTGCAATCTCCTGATCGTTGAGATATACTACTTCATTTGTATACTCGATGATTGGCGTGGCATCGGAAGCAAGAAAGAATTCATCCTGACCGATACCTACAACGAGGGGGCTACCCTTCCGCGCTGCGATCAACAGATCAGGTTCGTCCACTGAGAGCACCGCGATTGCATAGGCACCAACAACCTTGGTAAGGGCGAGCCTGACCGCTTCTTCCAGTGCGCAACCTTCGTTCTCCTGAATGTCTTCGATAAAGTGAATAAAAACTTCCGTGTCCGTATCCGACAAAAACCTGTGGCCTTTCTTAATCAGCTCCTGTTTTAGTGTGGCATAGTTTTCGATGATACCATTGTGAATGATGGCGAGCTTTCCACTTGCGGAATAATGCGGGTGAGCGTTCCGGTCATTAGGTTCCCCGTGCGTTGCCCAGCGGGTGTGACCAATTCCAATATTGCTATGAAGGTCTTTCCCTTTGACGAATTCTTCAAGGTCGGAAACCTTACCTTTTTTCTTGTAGACATTCAAACCTCCGTTGAGGAGCGCAATGCCGGCACTGTCGTACCCACGATATTCAAGTCTCTTTAATCCTTTGATGATAACCTCATGAGCCTGGCGATGGCCCATATACGCAACTATGCCGCACATAAAAAATTAGTCTTGGTTTACAGTAGGTTCCGTGTAATAAATCCGAAGCATTACCTTTTCGCTATTGAACAGGGTACGATGCACCGCTTTCGCTGCCAGATCCGTATTTGACGCGTCTATTGGGTAGAGAACAAAATTACGGTATCGCGTTGCTTCTTCAGGTTGACGGTAAAGTCTTTGAAGGAGCATCGTAAGAAATCCGGAGTAACGACGATTGGTGCTGTTATAGGACAACGCGTTGGGTTGACCAGAGTCATTTACGATGTAGAAAGTGCTGTCGTTGTTATACACGGTTTTCCTTGCCAGTTGAGATCCCTCGAAAATGGTGTAGTCAGTATTGACCAAACTCTGAAACAAAAGCAAATCGCGTGTCTGAACGGCGTCTGAGGGAAGGTATTTCACCAGGCGATTATCCTCTCCCAGAAGTCGCAACCCCAGGGAACGCGGCGGTGTGATAAACGTACTGGATGCCACATCCACTTCATCAATGATAAGCTCAGCAGAATTCAGAACCAGGTTCTTGCCAGCGTTCTCATTTACAAATTCGAGAAACTTATCCAGGTTTAATTTCACTGCCTGCCCCGTACCCGCCTGGATATACCGGCTTCCGGCTTCTGTGGATTGCTGTTCAAAAGGAAGTATTCCTGCCAGATCTCCAATGCGTTCAGTAGAGATGCGGTTATAGCTAAAAAGAAAAGGATTAGAGAATCCAAGGGTATGCGTGCCGTTTACTTCACCATTCGAAGTGGTCGTTTTGAAGTGTATCACGACGCCGGATGACGACGCCATGGATGCACCGAGGACGACAGTGTTGCCTTCAGCACCCACAATGGCAAGGCCCGGGAAAGCCTCCGCGAACTCATCATACTTCACGAATCCTGAATCCAGGCTCGGGGTTGTAGAAAAGTCAAGGAAGCTTTGTTTCAGCCTGTTATAGAAGGAGCTGGTTGTCGATACCGGAAACTTAAGGACAACGACAGTGTCAGTCTGCTGGTCAGCGTACTCCTTCAGCAATGCGGGATTGATGTTGAATGTCCCTTCCGCGACTGGATTAGCCTCAAACGGGATCACGGTGTCGCTATACGCAAATCGCTTTTTGGAAGGCGACTGTTCTTCAAGCAGCTCGTGGATTGTAAATGTCTGATCGCCTGTAGAGGCACTTCCATATACAGTCAGGTCAAGGGCGACCTGAATGGTGACGCCTGTCACTTCCGAGTCAGCGGGTAGCTTGGTTCCTGAATTCGAGATGAATTGGCCGATGGCGGTACTGCGAACTCTTCCAAACGCCGGATCTTCGTACCCACCGATAAGAAACCGATTCGTTTCTCCTGTGAAGTAGTTATTGGACGTACGGATATTCCCTAGCAGAAGATTGCTCGTCTCCAGGGGAAATTCGATGTACTTACCTTTGAATTTTGGATTCGGATTCTGGAATCCGTTGCGGTTCAGGTCGTCCTCGCAAGCGAAAAAAAATAAGGCAACTGTCAGAAGAGACAGTTGCCTAAAGCGGTTAACCCACAAGTTCATTATAAAAATTAAAATACGATTCGGTGTAGTTGTCGTCGTCGCTGTTGAGATTCTCCACTTTCTTTTCTTTGATCTTTTTGAAAAGATCTTCGAGTTTCTTGTTCTCGCCTGCAACGATTACTGCGTCAGAGAACTCGACACCAAGTTTGATGAAACCTTCAAAGTCGGCAGTCTTAAGATTTCCGAGCATGTTGTCCTCGATGTCCATCATCTTCACTTTATCAACGATATCTCCTTTGAATTTATGCGTAAAGGAGTTGTTATAAATTGTGAAGACAGTTTTCGCATTCTTGAACAGAGGATCATTCTTGTAAGTGGTCTTCAGATACAGCGGAATAAAGCTGGTAATCCAGTCATTGCAATGCACGACATCAGGAGCCCATCCCAGCTTACGCACAGTTTCAATCACTCCTTTGCAGAAGAAGATTGCGCGCTCGTCGTTGTCTTCGTAGAATTTGTCGTCTTTATCGTGGAAAACAGATTTGCGGTGGAAATAGTCTTCGTTATCGATGAAATAAACCTGCAGCTTCGCGTTCGGAATTGAAGCAACTTTGATGATCAAAGGTTTTTCTTCATCTCCCACAGCGATATTAATTCCTGAAAGCCTAACCACTTCATGCAACCGATTCTTTCTCTCGTTAATTATCCCGAACCTTGGCACCAGAATACGGATCTCCATCCCTCTCTCCTGCATCGCCTGAGGTAACTTTCTGACAAAGTCAGCTACTTCGGATGTTTGCAGAAAAGGGTTGATCTCGCTGGCGACATAAAGAATACGGATTTTTGACATATTGATTAGATTTAAAATTAGAACGGAAAAATTGAGCCACAAAAGTACAAATAAATACCCCGGGGATCAACTTATTTTGGTATTTCCCTATATCTTTGCGACCCTTTATTAAGCAGCCTACCATGCAGATTTTCAAGGAAATAGGCGCTCTGAAAGCCTTTCTGAAGGCAAAAAAGCGGGATGGTAAAACGATCGGTCTGGTTCCTACCATGGGCGCGCTTCATGCAGGTCATCTTTCCATTATCGAAGCATCCAAATTGGCGAACGACTTTACCGTTTGCTCGATTTATGTGAACCCGACACAGTTCAATAACCCCTCAGATTTGGAGAAATACCCCCGTACATACGATAAGGACACTGAAATGCTGGAAAAAGTTGAGTGCGATGTGCTTTTTTATCCGGTCAACAGTGAAATGTATGAGCAGAGTTCATTTATAACGTTCGACTTTGGCCATCTCGACAAAGTGATGGAAGGTCGGTTTCGTCCAGGACATTTCAGTGGCGTAGCGCTGGTCGTATCAAAGCTGTTTAACATCGTTCAGCCTGATAACGCGTATTTCGGACAAAAAGACTGGCAGCAATTCACCATCATCCGTCAGCTCGTCGACGAATTGAAGTTTGATCTTACGCTCCACGTGATCCCTACCCGCCGCGAAGCAGATGGCCTGGCGATGTCGTCCAGGAATTTGCGTCTTAATCCCACTCAGCGAGAGCAAGCCACAATTTTCTATAAAGCGCTTTCTGGCGCAAAGATTGATCTTCTTGCCGGAAAGGACATCCGGACGGTTTCATCAACTGTAAAAGAAATGGTTGAAGGAAGTGAAGGCGTCACGCTGGAATATTTCGAGGTTGCCGACAGTAAAAACTTAAATTTGCTCGATAGCGTTAAGGATGCAGCAAAGCCCGTTCTATGCATCGCCGGATTTGTGGGAGAGGTAAGATTGATTGATAATATGTTTTTAGATTAGCGGCCTTTTTTAGAAATGAGAATAGAAGTACTAAAATCAAAAATCCATCGCGCGAAGATCACCCAGGCGGAGCTTCATTATGTCGGTAGTATCGCCATCGACGAAGATCTTATGGATGCCGCAAACCTCATCGAGGGCGAGAAAGTGACTGTTGTGAACATAAACAATGGCGAACGCCTGGAGACTTATGTGATCAGGGGAGAACGCGGAACGGGAATGGTATGTCTCAACGGCCCGGCTGCCCGAAAGGCCCAGGTAGGCGATATCGTCATTATTATCTCCTACGCTTCGATGAAATTCAAAAAGGCTAAAGAGTTCAAGCCGACGATCATTTTCCCGACTCCTGATAATAAACTACCTTAAGCGATCAATCAGAACAGCGCGCAGAAGTGTCTAAATCAATTAAGGTCGCCCTCCAGTACATTGTCATTTTCTCGCTGACTGTATTCTTGGTCTGGTTCTCTCTCCGGGGACTTCAGAACACCGAAGGATTTTCCGGTAATAAATGGGATTATCTGGTTGATGCGTGGCAGAAAGCTGAAAAGAGCTGGCTCTTCGCAATGGCGGTAGTCGCCATCATCAGCCACGTACTCCGCGCAGAAAGGTGGCGGATGCTTATGGTTCCCTCCGGCCACCACAGCAAACTCTCTCATAGTTTCTATTCTCTTATGATCGGATATCTTGTTAACCTGGTCATTCCGCGCGGCGGCGAGGTATCAAGATGCTATAATCTTTACAAGCTCGACAAAACACCTGTCCAGATTTCCTTCGGGACTGTCGTCGTTGAAAGAATCGTTGACGTGATCTGTTTACTCTTTCTGGTTTTGTTATCCTTCGCCATCGAATCAGCTAAACTCATTGCATTTATTGAAACCCTTCCCATTGGCTCCGGCGGCGAAGAAAAAAGCTCAGCACCACTTCTGATCGCCGGCGCAGCGATTATCCTGATCATTCTGTTAGTGATATTCTTCGTTCGAAGAAACAATAAGCTGCAGGAGTTCCTCAGAAAGACATGGACAGGATTTCGTGAAGGCCTGCTTTCCGTGTTCCGTCTCAAAAACAAGAAGCTTTTTATTCTTTATTCCGTCCTGATCTGGTTGCTCTACTTCCTGATGAGTTATACTGTGATCAAAGCCTTCCCGTCGACTTCCGAGCTTGGGTTTAATGCCGTGCTTAGTTTGTTTGCCATCGGCGCTATCGCGATGGCGGCCCCTCTGCCCGGAGGAACGGGCGCCTACCACGTACTCGTACCACAAGGCCTTGTCTTCCTTTATGCGGTAAACCGTGCCGACGCCGTCGCGTTCACTTTCATCTTCCATGGATGGCAAACGCTTATTATGATCGTATTCGGCGCTTTATCTCTGCTGATCACAAGCTCAATTGTGAAAAATAAAACCTGAGCGATCTGGTCGCCCTCCTGTTAAGCTGATTCGTTCGTTGTATTTTTGTCTGACATGGCTTCCTCGTTGGTCCATACAAAAACATTTGTCCAGTCGCTGCTGCGTTTAACACGCGTAGGAAACCTCATTATCATAGCGTTCGCCCAATACTTCACAGCAGCATGCCTCATTGGTCCCGCGACCATTAGTGATCCCAGGTTACTCCTCCTGGTTGCCTCAACTGTGATGATCGCCGCGGCTGGCTACATCATCAACGACTATTACGATGTTAAGATCGATTATATCAACAAGCCTGATCGCGTTGTCATTGGCAAGGTGATCAAACGCAGATATGCCATTCTCTTTCATGTGCTTCTATCTGCGTCGGGAATTCTTGCCGGCACTATTGTATCCTGGAAGATCGGACTGGTGAATGTGGTGTCGGTGTTTCTATTGTGGCTTTATTCCAATAGTCTGAAACGAATTGCTTTCCTTGGTAATCTTACGGTGGCGCTATTGACCGGCGCATCCATTTTGATTGTCGGGTTTCTTTATCGGGCAATGGATCCGATTATTCTGATCTATGCCACGTTTGCCTTCTTCATGACCCTGGTTCGCGAAATCATAAAGGACATGGAGGATCTTAAGGGCGACAATACTTTCGGATGCAAGACCCTTCCGATCGTATTTGGTTTAAGAAAAACGAAATGGGTCATCTACGCTATCATGGCCATCTTCCTGGTGCTGGTACTCGTGTTAAATCATTTCTATGCCGCCCTTCCACTGACGTACTTCGTGCTGTTTCTTTTTCCTCCGATGGCACTTCTCATCGCGTGGCTGGTCCGGGCGGACATGAAGAAGGATTTCACTTTTCTAAGCACTATCTGCAAATTGATCATGCTATTGGGCATCCTTAGCATGGCGTGGGTGTGAACTATCTGATTATTTTTGCCGCATGAATAAAAGTCGTATCGCGATTTTCGCTTCAGGAAGCGGTAGCAATGCCGAGGAGATCATCAGGTATTTCCACGATCACTCCTCGATTGAGGTATCTCTCCTGGTAAGCAATAACGCGAAAGCTTACGCGCTCGAAAGGGCAAAAGGTTTTTCCATACCGACGAAGACTTTTACGCGCGAAGAGTATCTGGGAAGTACTATCCTTCTTGACTGGCTCGGGGAATATAAAATCACCCACATCGTTCTCGCGGGATATCTGTGGTTGATTCCAAAGTACCTTATCGACGCATACCCCGACCGTATTATCAACATACATCCAGCGTTGCTGCCTTTGTTCGGAGGAAAGGGCATGTATGGGATGAAGGTGCATCAGGCGGTAAAGGACGCTGGTGCTGTGGAGACGGGAATTACCATTCATGTTGTGAACGAAAATTATGATGAGGGCGAAATTCTTTTCCAAGGGAGATGCGCAGTCGATGCGGATTGCACCCCGGAGGAGATTGCGCGCCGCGTTCACGAGCTGGAGCATGCTCATTACCCGCGGGTGATTGAAGAATGGATTAGCAACGACAGGACCTAAGCAGCATTCTTCGACCTTCGAAGCGATTGCATGAAACACAACAGGCATCAAGTATGAATAAATTCACAATACCACTGCAGATCCGATGGTCGGATATTGATGCGAATCGACACCTTCGTCATTCGGTCTACTATGATTATGGCGCGTTTTGCCGAATGGAGCTGCTCACACAGCTTGGCTTGTCTACCAGGAAGCTTGAGGAACTCGGCATAGGGCCGATCCTTTTTCGCGAAGAAGCTCTCTTCCGCAGAGAGATTGTTTTTGAGGACCGGATCACCATAAACACCGAACTGGTCCGTGCGTCGGAAGACTATAGCCGTTGGAGCATCCGCCACCAGATCACGAAGGAGGATGGATCATTAGCCGCTACAATCAATATTGATGGCGCTTGGATTGATATGAACAAACGAAAGCTGGCGGTACCTGATCAGTTTGTCCAGGACGTTTTTGCGCAGGCGCCGAAAGCTGAAGATTTCAGCTTCATCCAGAAGAAAAAAGATTAGGGCGTATTCACCTCGTTGAAGCCGCTCTTGTCTTCGTGTTCCGACCAGCTCATGGGGTACTTGTCGTCAACAAACTCCAGCGCATCCGTTGTAAGGTAGAGGGGACGGAACGTATCGACCATGACCGCAAGCTCATGGGTTTCCTTTGCTCCGATACTTTTCTCCGTTGTGCCGGGATGAGGCCCATGAGGCAATCCTCCCGGATGCAGTGTAAACGACCCTCGTGAGATTCCCTTTCTGCTCATGAAGTTTCCTTCTGCATAATAGAGCACTTCATCACTGTCGATGTTGCTGTGATTATAAGGCGCAGGGATCGCCAGCGGGTGATAATCAAAAAGCCGCGGCACGAATGAGCAAATCACAAAGTTATGTCCCTGGAAAGTCTGGTGCACGGGAGGCGGTTGATGGATTCGTCCGGTGATCGGCTCAAAGTCATGAATTGAAAACGCATACGGCCAGAGAAAGCCATCCCACCCTACCAGGTCCAGCAAACTAAAATCATAAACATACTGATGCAGGAAGCCTTGCTTTTTTATTTTGAGCAGGGACTCACCCCGTTGTGAATCTGTGACGAGTTCGTGAGGTGGCCGGATGTCGCGTTCACAATAAGGAGAGTGCTCAAGGAGCTGGCCTAGTTGATTCCTGTACCTCTTCACTGTCTCTACAGGAGAAGCGGATTCAATGATCAGCAGTCGTAGCGGCCCCTCTTCGAATTCAAGCTTATAGATGACTGTACGCGGAATGACGACATAATCGCCCTGCCTGATGTCGAGTTTTCCAAAAGGTGAGATAAGCACGCCTTTGCCATCATGAACATAGATCACCTCATCACCTTCTGCATTCTTATAGAAGTAATCCATCTTTCTTTTTCGTGGAGAGCAGATCGCGATCGAACAATCATTGTTTGTCAGCAGGACTTTTCGCGCCTGCAAAAAGTCATCTCCGGTGGTGTCTACTTTGGAGGTGTTCAGATGAGTCTGCCGCAGCGCATAATCGGGTACCCGCTTTACATTGAGAGGGATGGCTTCTTTAATTGCGCTGATCCGCGTAGGAGGATTGATGTGATAGAGGGTAGAGTATATTCCCGAGAATCCTTCAGAGCTTACCACCTCTTCTTTGTAAAGCGATCCATCCGGTTGTCTGAATTGCGTGTGCCGTTTGGGCGGAATTTTTCCGAGTCGGTGGTAGAACATGGTAATGAGTTATTCAATCAAATTTAAGAAAATCGGAAACTTGATACTGAGCGGCGTTGGGTCCTTCCGCGAGTTCTCGCAACACAGCACTCCCGCATGCCCTCTGACTCACTCATTGATGTTAGAAGGTTCGCAGTTGGGTGTTCCTGAATGAATAGCCAAATACCAGGTATCAAATGAAAGTTCTCCCATGCTGAGAGCCGAATAGCCAACGGCCAATACAATGGGAGATGACAAATGGATTGAGCGGGTGCGATGTTCGAAGAGAATACCCGCGCGAGGGATAGAAGTGGAAAGCCCGCAGCAAGGAAGGAAAGTGCGTCGGGCGAGGACTTGTAACGGAGAGCCCGGCCCGCAGGGACGCGCCCCACGGAATGAGTTTCTTAGGTTGGATATATGGAAAGGCAGAATAACCAATATCCAGTATCAGATAAAAGATCACTAATGCGTGTGCAACGTCTTCGCAACTCGTTGCATATACAACTCAAAGAAGCTACGAAGAACGAAGGTTTCGTATAGGTTTCGTATAGGATGAGCGAAGAGAGGACGACTCTAAATCCGACGTGAGCCTTCCCGGTCCCCAGTGGAGGCTGACAAGACCATAAGTGAGCTTTGAGAGGGAGTTGAGAGGGCTTATCATGCCTAAAGGTTCCTTCGGTTAAGGCTTGGGATCTGGTCAAACAGCTTCACACCCTGCAGGAAAACCTCGTTGGTTTCATTGAACACCGGATAGAATCCTTCGTTGCCCCAGAGCTTTCTGGCGATCTGTGCCTTCACATGAATTTCAAAAAGTTTTCTTCGCTTACGGAGGTCGTTATAGTCGGGTTTAACTTTATTCCTTAAGCCTACTTTTACAAGGCCATCTATCATTTCAGGAGTAACCTTGAAGTTTTTCTTGTATTCCTCCAGCCCGTCCTTAAGAAGTCTATCACGATGCTGATCCGCGTAGTTAAAGGTGTACTCCTGGATCGCAGTGCTGGTGTAAAGTTCATTGAGATAATGACTGTTCAGGGTTGTATCCAGAGGAACAAAATAATCGGGCATGACGCCGCCTCCACCATAGACAGAACGACCATTCTGCGTGATGAATTTCAGCGAATCATTGAACTTGATGCTGTCCGCGTGGAAGAACTCCCCATGATTATAACGGCTGATGATATCCAACGCATATTCATCGCCATCTTCGTAAGGCTTTTGGATTGATCTTCCACTCGGAGTATAATATCTGCTGATGGTGAGGCGTAACTCAGAGCCATCGCTAAGGTCAAATGGAGTTTGCACCAGGCCTTTACCAAAGCTTCTTCTACCGACGATCAGGGCGCGGTCATTGTCCTGCAAAGCGCCGGCGAGGATCTCAGATGCAGAGGCGCTTCCTTCGTTGACGAGAACAATGAGATCGCCTTTTTCAAACTGTCCACGGTTGGTCGCGAACGCCTCCGCATTATACTTTCTTTCTTTTCCTTTTTGCGAAACGATTTTCTTTCCTCCTTCCAGGAACTCATCGGCCATCTCGATCGCGATGTTCATATATCCTCCCGGATTTCCCTGAAGGTCGAGGACGAGCTTTTTCATTCCTTTTTCGCGAAGCTTTTTCAGGCCAGCCTGGAACTCCTCGTAAGTGGTAGCAGAAAAACGATTCACTTTTATATAGCCGACATCTTCGGTGACCATGTAGGCGACGTCAACAGAATAGTTTGGAATTTTGTCCCGCACGATGGTGTACTCCATCTCCTTATCGCGACGGAGGAGCGTCACCTTGACCTGCGTGCCTTTCGGACCTTTGAGCGCTCTCATTACGTCATTGGACGTAGCAGCCACTCCGGCCAGAGACTTACCGTCCACTTTGATGATTTTATCTCCCGATTGGATCCCAAGTTCTTCGGAGGGTCCGCCGCTGAGGGCAGAGACGACCACTACGGTATCATTGAAGATATTGAATTCGATACCGATGCCGTCGAAGTTCCCGCGAAGATCCTCGTTGGCAGCTTCACGATTAGAGGCAGGGATATAGGCAGAGTGAGGATCCAGCTTTTGGAGCATATGCTGGATAGCGTCGTCGACAAGGGATTTCGTGCTGATCGTATCCACGTACTCGTCCTTGATCTGGGTGAGGACTTCCCGAAACTTCTGGACATCACTGTTTACTTCAGAGCTTGTTCTTTTGGAATTCAAGCTGGCGCCAATAAATACACCTATAGCAAGGCCCAGACACAGGACCAGGGGGAGCTTAATCTGATACGGCGAATTCTTGTTCTCGCTCATTTCCATCGACGGATTATTTGAATCTTCTTAACGAATTGCGAAAATAAATGTTAACGAGGCTATTAGCCATCGGTTGCCCCATTTTGTTTTGGGTAATACCTTCATAAACCAAATTCCGGCCAAAAAGATTTGGGCCGCCGTGGCAGGACTTTTTTAAAAAACTATGGGGTAAAAAGGTTTATATTTACCAGAATCATGGGTAAGAATGCATTAAAGGATACGCGCATTTCAGAGCTGGTAGACCAGAACTATGTGCACGCTTACGTCCTTTTTTACTTTGGAATCCGGTTCTACGAATATTCCGAATTTACCCTCGACCAGGTCTGCAAAGAACGCAAGCTGAAGGTTGAGCAGGTGATCCGGGAACTCGAATCTCCTTCTCATCTACTGGAGGCCGAACTGCCTTTGGTGACGTATCCCATCGATCTCATCATACAGTACCTCAAGCATTCTCACTTTCTGTTCATCAAGCATAAGCTGCCGTACATCGCGCGGCTGGTGGAGAGCTTCCGGGCAAACCATGACGACTACCAGATGATCGAGCGGGATCTGAAGATTGTGTTCCCCCTGTTCGTTGAGGATTTCATCGAACACATCTATCACGAGGAAGACACGCTTTTCAGTTTCATTCATTCTCTGGAACGCGCAGCTCGGGGATCTTACGTCCCTACCAAACTGTACATGCT
>JAEYXN010000233.1 GCA_023431285.1 Bacteroidota bacterium | reverse complement strand
GTGATAATGGCATGCGGAGGAAAGAACACAGACTCCAACGTAGAATCTCCGGGCGCGGAAAAGTCTGGCAAGACAAAACTTCTTAACACCGGGGCTGATCTTCTTCAGAACAAAAGTCCGTTGAAGGCATTCAGCTCCTACCTGGACGGCTTTCATTTTTACAATGGAAACATGAATGCGCAGATGGAAGCCCACCACTATGTATCACAACTGAACGAAGATGTTCATCAGGCGATCATCTTCGACGGAAATGGAGAAGATGCGAAGATCATGGGAGTGGAATATATTATTTCGGAGAAGCTCTTCAGTACGCTCGATGAAGAGGAAAAGAAACTTTGGCATTCGCACCACTATGAAGTGAAATCCGGGACTCTTATCGCACCGGGTATCCCGGACGTTGCCGAACACGAACTCATGGAGAAACTCGTATCCACTTATGGAAAGACCATTCACACCTGGCATACGGATCAGGAGCGAACTTTACCGATAGGATCTCCCATGATCATGATGGGATTTACGAAGGACGGGCAGTTGCGCCCGGAGTTGCTGAGGGAACGCGATGAGAGATTCGGCGTGTCCACACCAGAAATTCGTAAGAAGCGCGAGGACATTCCAATGCCGCCGGTTGATCCCATGGCCTACGCATGGGAAAAGGGAAACCACAATGTCAGGCAGTTTACGATTTCCAATAAGGCAGACAGCGCCCATAAGAAGCGTCAACACAAAAAGTAACGGGTTAAGCATTCTTTCGCCGGCGAGCCCATGCCGCCTTGACCACCTTTTCCAACTCAACACCAGACAACACAACCAAAGACAAAGCGACGCAAATTATCAGCTCAACCAGCGATAGCGGCTGCGTGTGGAAGATTTCATTGGCAAAAGGCAGATAGATGACTCCCATTTGCAGAATAAAGGTCAGAATAATTGCGCCGAGCAATGGTTTATTGCTGAACAACCCAATCTGAAAGAGGAACCGATGATCGCTGCGTATACCCATCACGTGGCCCAGTTGGGAAAGTGAGAGCACGGTGAAGACCATGGTTTGCCAGTGAGGCATCTCCTGGCTGACGGCCCAGGCTTCTGTCCCCAGCGTGACCAGCGCCATCAGAAGTCCAACCCATGCGATATGAATGCCTATTCCATCGGAGAATAATCCTTCGTTCGTTTTCCTTGGCGGACGCTCCATGATATCATCTTCAGCCTTTTCGCTTCCCAGGGCCAATCCTGGCAGCCCGTCAGTCACAAGATTGATCCACAATATATGAATAGGAAGTAACGGGATCGGAAGGCCTGCGAGTGGCGCAAGGAACATCGCCAGTATCTCGGCAGTGTTGCAGGTCATGATATACTTCACGAACTTCCTGATGTTGTCATAGATGTGTCTCCCCTCCCGGACAGCCCTTACGATCGTCGCGAAGTTATCATCAAGCAGGATCATATCGGAAGCCTCCTTGCTCACATCGGTACCCGTGATACCCATAGCCACACCGATATTGGATGCCTTCAAGGAGGGCGCGTCATTCACGCCATCCCCCGTCATCGATACAAAGTGATTCTTTTCCTGGAGCGTCCGTACGATACGAAGCTTTTGTTCAGGGGAGACACGAGCATAGACACGGATCTTTTCAACCCTATTGCTGAACTCTGCATCGTCCATTGCCTTGAGGTCCTTCCCGGTAATTACCAGCTCGTCAGCAGAAAGAATTCCAATTTGCTTAGCAATGGCTGTCGCGGTCGCGGGATGGTCGCCGGTGATCATAACCGTAGTAATTCCGGCGGTTTTACATTCAGCGATCGCCATCTTAGCTTCTTCCCTTGGCGGGTCGATCATTCCGGCAAATCCTGCAAACAGAAGGCCTCTCTCCAACGTATTGCTATCCAATGACTCGGGTAGCTGGTCCATAAACTTATATGCGAACGCGATCACGCGAATTCCTTCCGATGAAAGAAGGGAGGACGTGTCGAGGAATTCTGATACTTTTGATTGATCCGCGAGTATAGGTGCTACCGACTCCGTCGCCCCTTTGCATGACACAAAGTAGCGGTTGTCGATCTCATGCACCGTCGTCATCAGCTTCCTCTCGGAGTCAAATGGCAGCTCTGCTCTTCTGGGAGCCGTTCTAAGAAGTTCCAGAAGCGTTTCTCTGGAATGATTGCTGGTGAAAGATTCTACAAGTGCTATCTCAGTAGGATCACCTGCCAACTCATTATTGGAATTTCTTTGAACATCGTGGTTCAGACCGAGGGAACATTGAAAAGCATTGAGGTTCTCATAAATATTTTCAGTGCTTCGGTCATCAAGCTTCACAACGCTCATCCTGTTTTGCGTGAGCGTACCTGTCTTGTCGGAACATATGAACGTTACGGACCCCAGTGTTTCAACAGCGGAGAGCTTTCTGATCAAGGCATTCTTCCTGACGAGTTTCTTTGCCCCTGACGCAAGGGAAACCGTGATTAATGCGGGGAGTGCTTCGGGGATGGCCGCCACCGCGAGTGAGATAGAAGTTAACAGCATATTCAGTGGATCCTCGTCCATGAAGTATCCGACGGCGAAGAAGAGTGCACAAATCAGGATGACGAGATAGGAAAGTTTCTTTCCGAAATCAGTCATCCGGCGCTGAAGCGGAGTAACTTCTTCGCCCTGATCCAGCATTGTGGCAATGGTGCCTACTTCGGTAGACATTCCCGTCGCCACGACAATTCCAGTAGCCCTTCCGTTAGCAACGAGGGTGCTTTTGTAAGCCATGTTGAATCGGTCACCCAACGGAGGGTCCGCCTGCTCCAGGACGTCTGCGTGTTTCTCTGCGGGAACTGATTCGCCGGTAAGGGTTGATTCATTGATTCGCAGACTATGTGATTCAACTAACCGAAGATCAGCAGGAACGATATTGCCAGCCTCCAGTTGCACAAGATCGCCGGGAACGAGCTCTGATGAAGGGATCGTTGTTGGCTTGCCCTCTCTCATCACGCGTGCCTGCAAAGCAGAGATGCTCTTCAGGGCCTCCATGGCTTTCTCGGCTTTGTTTTCCTGCACAAAGCCGACAATTGCATTTAGCAGGACGATCACAATGATGATGATTGAATCGGTTACTTCACCCGCAACGCCGGCGACAACTGCTGCGACAATCAAAACCAGGATCATGAAGTCCTTGAACTGATTGAGAAATATGCTGAGCGGGGACTTTCGTTTCTTTCCCTGAAGCTCGTTTGAGCCTACCTCTGCAAGCCGGGTTCGCGCAAAATCATTTGTGAGTCCTCCTTCCGGCGTTTCAAAGTGCCCGAAGATTCTTGACGCGTCCTGTTGCCACCAGTTCATACTGCTTGGGTTGATTATTCATCAAGATAAGCAAGTTGGGTTTTAATGCACCAGGACTTTCCTGCAATTACTGATTACGCAACATGGAGATGGACCGCCCGCCAGCCATCACGAGGAGTTACTGTTATTGGAAATCAGGCAACCCGGAAATATATTACTCCACTCTGAAGAAATCGAAATCCACGTAACCTCCTGATTGCTTCGCCGCGTAGTTAAACAAAGCAAACCGGTAACCCATGAAGTGAGGAAGCGTGTAAGACATCTTCAAAGGAACGCCTATTGACGTCCAGGTTTTTCCATCCAGACTATAGAAGAAGCGGCCTGTATCGGCGAGGTCTTTAAAATCGCATTCCGCTTTCAGGTAAACAGATTTTCCTTCCAAAGGAACCCTTGCTGCTTCGACGGGTTTGCCTGACTCTGCGCTGATCATCACAATGTGGCGCTTACCATTCTCCAACTTCACCCCCACCTGACCGTACTTCTTTTGCAGCAGACCAAGTCCTGCGAAATCTCCTTCCTTCATAGCAGAGACATCCAGCTTCGTCCATCCCGCGCTTTTCGGTCCAAAGGTTCGCTGTGTCAGCGTGTTTCGCGCAAAATAAAAACTTGTGTCTACCCTGCCCGTTGTGATTCGCAGAAACCCCTTTCGTTTGTCCAGGGACCAATTGTCATTATCCGGATTGTGATTCCACTGCCATACCAGCGGAAGAGTGCGATCGTTTTTCTTACGATCAAATTCATCAGAGTGCACGATACCGGGAATAAGACTCTTGTTTGCAGGAAGCTCGAGCTTGTCAGGCACCTTGCCATCAACACCCAACACGGGCCACCCGTCTTCCCATTTCACCGGAACGAGATAGGGAATTCGTCCTACTGCGCCGTAGTCGCGAAACAGGTAGGAAAACCATCTACCATCCGGTGTATCAATCAATCCTCCCTGCGCTACTCCAAGGTGTTGTAAAGCAAGTCTGCCCTCCCAGGGACCAGTAATTTTATCCGCACGGTGTATGATGACTGTACGCATTCCTCCCCTTGGCCAGGTAATATTGAACAAATAATATTTACCATCCTTCTTGAATAGCTGTGATCCTTCTGACGGAAGCATGATCTCTGCGTTCGCGGGAGCGCTGGCGTTTTCAATGATGACTGTTTCAGTTGTGCCTGCCTTCACCCCGGAAAGATCTTCCTCCAGTTCTACTAGTTTGAGTCGGCCCGCGCCGTAGATGAGGTAAACCTTTCCGTCATCGTCAAACCAAAGCGTGTGGTCATGGTACGATGGACTAAACGATATTTGTTTCCACGGACCTTTGTCGGGATCTTTCGTCGTGAAGATGTATGTCTTGTTGGTGGTCTGCGCGAAGGTGGTCACATAATATAAACCCTTATGGTATCGGATGGAGCTTGCCCATGAGCCGCGGCCGTAATCGCTCTTGCCATTTGCAAGATTCGTCGCATCCATGTTGGCGAGGGTATCATAGGCATAACTCACCAGATGCCAATTCACCAGATCATTGGATTTCATAATGGGCAGTCCGGGATTCACGTGCATTGTTGTACTGCTCATGTAGTAAGTTTCTCCCACGCGCACAATGGCTGCATCCGGCACATCAGCAAAAATGATTGGATTATGCCCGGTGTCAGTTTGCGCGGAGGCCGAAAACGGCAGAGCAACAAGGATATAGATGAAAACCGTGAGGCGGGTCAGCGAACAAAGGTGTTGTAGTTGGTTCATATAAGTGTACGAATGACACCAATATCTCAAATTCCACTGACAATACAAGGGTTTTTCATTCCGCGTTGTGAACTATAGATTAATCACGTGATATATCACTTTGGAAACCAATACCTAATGACCGGATCCGACATCGACGTAAACATCGCTTTTAAGTCGACGTAAACATCGCCATCAACCTTTCTCTCGTATGGACAGGGTGATGACTACAAATCCGAAATTGGCCTATACGAAGGCACAAGCGATTTCATTACCATCCAGGCAAAAAGATATGCTACAGAACAGATGGCAAACATAATAGTGTATCCCGTCTCAATGTGGCCGAGCTCTTTATAGTGGTCGAACAACCCGCCTCCAAGCTTCGTGATCACAACCCCACCGGCGCCACCCGCCATCCCTCCGATTCCAACCACCGATCCGATGGCTTTCTTTGGAAACATGTCGGACACAGTTGTAAAAATATTAGCGCTCCAAGCCTGATGCGCCGAAGCTCCGATTCCAATCAGCAACACGGGTATCCAGTAAGTGATATCGCCCAACGGCTGGGCTGCCAGAATAATTAATGGGAACAAAGCGATTAACAACATCGCGCGCATACGTCCATCGTAAGGTTTGTATCCCTTGCGGATGAAATACATCGGAAACCAGCCTCCTGCCACACTGCCCACCATCGCCATTGTATAAACCACCATCAACGGAAGGGCTATTGCCTGATTCATAAGTTCATACTGCGCCTTTAGATAAGCGGGTAACCAGAAAAGAAAGAACCACCAGACTCCATCCGTCATGAATTTACCAAACGCGAAAGCCCACGTCTGGCGATATCCCAGCAGTTGGAACCACTTAACCTTTTTTTCCTCGCCGGGGACTTCTGCCACGGCTCCATCCTCATCGATCTGGATGTATTCAAACTCCGCACGCGATAAACGTTTCTGACGCTCTGGTTTGTCATACATCACCAACCAGAATCCGAGCCAGAGAAATCCGATCCCTCCTATAATAATGAACGCGGCCTGCCATCCCCAGTTCGCATAAATCCAGGGCACAGTAAGCGGGGCGAGTATCGCACCAATGTTTGCTCCTGAGTTGAATATTCCGGTCGCCAGAGATCGTTCACGTTTCGGAAAGTATTCTGCGATCGCTTTGATAGCTGCAGGAAAGTTTCCAGCCTCTCCAAAGGCCAGCAACGCACGGGAGATCATAAAGCCGGGCACTGATACCGAGACTGCAGCAACACCAGCCCATCCCATTGCGGCAACAACAGCCTCACCCATCGGAATAGACCAGGCATGAATCATCGCTCCCAGTGACCAGATAATGATCGCCCAGCCAAACCCCCAGCGTGTTCCCAACTTATCTATAATTCTCCCGGCAAAGAGCATCGAGATGGCATACGTGAATTGAAACACCGCGGTGATATTCGCATAATCAGTATTCGTCCATCCAAACAGTTCCTCCAGATTCGGCTGAAGCAAGCTGAGCACCTGCCGGTCAAGGTAGTTTACGGTAGTTGCAAAGAAAACGAGCGCACAGATGGTCCACCTGTACGAACCAATTTTAGAAGGCCCTTTATCATGAAGTGTTTCTGTCTGGTCTGGCTTTGCAGTCATTCTCGCGTCGGTTAAGAAATTGAAAATCCCACTAAGATAATTGTTTTTAGTTCACGCCGGCTTTCAATACCTGATCAGGATTCCAGCCGCCAAATATATTCGAGAGAGTATATTCGGCTGCCTGAACATCAGTCAGTTGATGCGACCAAGGGACTCGCGCTGACGGATTTGCACCCTTACCAGTAGATTTATACTCAGCATAGAAGGATGTTCTCTCTGCGTCGGGCTTATTCCAGTTATGCCATCCTTCAGGCAAAATTTTTTCACTCAACTCGCAATTCATAAAGACAGTCTTTGCATAAGGTCGCCAGGGCCGGCCCAGGTAAAGCCTCTGCACTTCAGATGAAGCAGTGATCTTACAATCTTTGAACACATAGCCAAACCGTTGATGTTCCGGCGTGGATGCCGCGGTTACATACGAGTTCTTCTTTCCATGGATATGACAGCGCTCAAAAACCACCGTTGCAGGACCGAAAATAAAATCCGTAGTTCCTTCGATATAACAGTCGATATAATATTGACGGGAGTTGTCCACTCCTGTGTAAAGTGTATCCTGATTGGCAATCAGTCTGCATTTCCTGAATACGCATCGATCACCCTCTACATGTAATGCGACGGCCTGTGCGACCGTCGGACCAGCGGAATTTTCAAAGGCGATATTCTCTGCAAAAAAGTCATTCCCCTGAACAAGCACGGTATACGTTGTGAATGTATTCCGATTGTCCTTCCCGGAATAATCATCCCAGACAATAATTGTCTTTTCGGCATTCTCTCCTACCAGGGCGATCTTTGTTTTCCAGGATGGGATCACCAGCTTCTCTCGGTATACACCCGGCTTGAGTAATATCGTTAGTCTGACTTGTGAATGGTCAGGCATTGCGTTGACCGCGGCCTGTATAGTCTGATAGTCGCCGCTGCCATCCAAAGCCACAGTGACTTTTTTATCCTGGGCATTCAGACAACTTAACGAGATGAGAAATAGAACAATTACTGCAATACCTTTCATTGCTTTATCTGTTAAGTTCGATACTCGCAAAAAGAAAGGATGCCAGACCTTTGTAGTCATCAATCCTCCGTTCCGTAGAAATATAGTACTGATAATCTCCTTTGGATGTTTTCGGATTAAGCGTTCCTATTTTTACGGTCTGATCCAGATGGAGTCCACCACGCTTATCCACAAAAACAAACTTATCAAGCAAAGCATCGTATGCTCTCACAGCAGAGTCGCGGAATGAAACATCAAGATGTCTGTCATTGTATCCCTTCACGAATGCATATGCGAACATTGCAGTAGCAGATGTCTCCGGCCAATTATCTTCGCGGTCACTTTTGTCTATCACCTGGTACCAGAGATGGTTTCCAGGATGCTGGACCTTCTTTACGCTCTTACATACATTACGAAAAATTTCAATCACATCATTTCGCTCAGGATGATCTGCCGGAAGATAATCAAGGCATTGCGCGAGCGCCATTGCGTACCAGCCGATCGCGCGAGCCCAGAATTCCGGTGATGTTCCTTTCTCCGGGTGGGCCCAGACAGGATTCTTTGACTCATCCCATCCGTGATATAATAAACCAGTACGATCATCCACCGTATGCTTGTAGATAAGTTTGATCTGGTGGACAGCTTCGTCGTACCATTCGGGTTGATTGTAAGCATGCGCATAGTGCATTGAGAATACGTCAGCCATAAATATCCCATCAAGCCACATCTGATGCTCATAGATTCTTTTGTGCCAGTATCCACCATCACTGGTTTTTGGCTGTCGGGTAAGTTGCGTAATAATTGTATCCACTACCGATTTATACTTCGGCTCACCTGTTTCTTTGTGAAACAGAATAGCAAGACGTGCAGGGATAACATCGTCGAGCTTATATTCGTCCATCGCGTACACTCCTTCTCTGAACCCTCCGTCTTCTTTAATAAACCCGTCAATCCAGCGCCTGGGATAATTTATAAAATCCGGATTCCCGATAAGTTTTCCAAGCTTATAGCTACCCAACAGAAAAAAGCTATACTCATAATTCCATCGGTCCGGCGCGTAGATGGGAAAATCCTTCGGATCTTTATAGGTGTCCAAAGTAGTTTGAACCAACCCCGCCGCTATCCGCCCAGGATCCGCTTTGGAGGCAATAGCATTGTAAGGCTTCAAAACCGAAATCATTAATCGTTTGTTGATAGTGATCTTGCGTGAAATGGGCTTTGCCGGCTTCTTCGAGACTGATGTGATTAAGAATGAAAAGATTGGCTCGTTTGAACGGAATACATATTCAAAGACGAGATAATCAGCGCGTTCATCTGCGTTCACATCAACGACAAGATATGGCACCTCAAGACCAAAGTTCCTGTCGGTGATCACCGCAGAGGAATTCTTCAATGCAGGCATTTCCTGTATCAAATTATTCCAATCTATCGCGACCGTGACAGCCTCGTCCTTTTTTGGTATAGGCGAATAGTTTCTTGTCACTGTGATCAGCACCTCGCCGGGGTCAGCAGCGAAAGCCATCAAAGGAAACAACAATGCAATAATGGTCTTCATCATCTTTTTGTGATTTCGATTTTAACAGGTGCAGCAAGTTGCCTGGCCGTTTTCTCAACGTACTCAATAAAGGCAGGCTCATCCTTGATTCCATTCCGCTCCAGTTCCCAAGCCGCTGCGTAATAGAAATCAACCGTTCCATCTTTCGGCGAGAGCTTAACGATATGACTCAGTTTGTCTTCTGTAAATTCCTGAAATAATGAGGGCTTGAAGAAGATGACGATGCCAAGATTGTCATCATTCAGACTTTGTTTCCCGTACGCAGCAATGTACCCATAATTGTCAGCGTTACCTTTGCTAGTGAACAGCCTTGACTTTTCATCTTTGATCAGTCCGGTACAAAGGTTATCAATACTTCCTTTGATCATAATCCGGTTATGCGTAAGGCGGGTGCCTGCATGAATTGAAATCCGCGAGTCAAGATCTATCTTTCCTGAACCCGTATCCCAACCGAGATACCGCGTGAGAAACGAGGAGTACACATCTCCGTCCTCAGTGATTCTGCAGGTAACACTATCGGTCTTCTCCACACGAACGGCTCCGCTGCTGGTGTGCATTCCGATGGATCCCACCCCGAGAGACTTACCAACCTTGAGAACGTCCATCCCCCAATCCTGAAGCTCGTGATAGGAATCGAAACCATCACCGCCAATCTTCTTCAACACAGGCTCAGTGACCCTCTTTCCAAACACATCAACAGCATTCCGTTGATCGAGATACATGCGATACCCCACCATATCTGACTCCCATCCGGGGCCCTCGTAACGAATAAACCACGAGTGATCCTTATGTTCGGGGGGAACCCTTAGATATTGGACATTTCTGAAAGTACCACCAATGTACTCCCTTCCCCTCCACTCACCTCCAAACTTGTGAGATAACTCAGCCTGGGTTTTCTTCTCATATGAATGTTTTACTTCGCCCGTCTCTGAATAACGAATCGTTATCAACTTCTTCTCTGTTCCTTTGAGTTTATCAATAATGAACACGATACCGCGATAATCCTTGTCGACTGAGTTATATTGACTTGCAATTTCCGTTGTTGCAGCAAACACTGCGAAAGCATTAGCATTGAATCCTTTTGGAAGGCTCGCTAAGGGGATGTGAACCAACACCGCGTTACGGTCATCGCTTAACGGGTTACTGAGCGTTACCTTAAATTCCTTCGAGTAGGTTGTCGTCTGTGCACAGAGTTCGCCTGTAAGGAGAATGGACATCAAAAGAAAAAGGATCTTCTTCATCACTGACTACTTTTGTTTAACTCCATTGACAGTAACATTCCTGAAAATAAGGTTCTTTTGACCTTTCAGAAGATTGCCCTTTTGCACCCCATCGAATGCGCAATCTTCAATGACGACATTTTCAACAGGGTACTTCTCATCGCTGTTGATGTAAACCGCATAGGGAGAATTTTTACTTGTCACATTTTTCACGTGTACATTACGAACAGTTGGAATGTATTCTCCGGACTCACGTGAATAGAACAGATCAATGTGAATCACAGCGTCGGCAAGATCGCCTACTGTAACGTCACGCATGTAAATGTTCTCCGCAGTACCACCGCGACGTGAGTTTGACTTGATACGAAGGGCACGATCAAGATTCGGACTACTCATAGTACACTTCTCGGCAAAAACGTTTCTCACGTTACCGGAAATCTCGCTTCCAATAACTACACCACCATGGCCATCCTTCATTACACAGTTTCTTACGATGATATTCTCACTGGGAATATTCACCCTCCTGCCGTCATGATCACGGCCTGACTTAATGGCTATACAATCATCTCCGGTATCAAACAGGCAGTCCTCAATCAGAACATCTTTACAGGATTCAGGATCGCACCCATCACTGTTGGGTCCGTGGCTGATGACATTCACTTTCCTGATCGTGATGTTTTCGGAGAGCACCGGATGAATCACCCACATCGGTGAGTTACGGATGGTTACTCCTTCGATCAGAACATTCTTGCAACGATAGGGCTGGATAAAACTGGACCTCAGATAATCTCCTTCGCCAAAAATACGATCTTTGACAGGAACGCCCTTAGCTGCCATCTCTTTCAGCCTGTTATTTGCCTCCAGCTGCGAGACCTCCCGTGCCTGGCGATTTATTCCACCGTGTCCCCATTTTCCTTTCCAGTACCACCAGTGATCGTCATCCGCCTGACCATTAAGTTCACCCTCACCAGTCACCGCGATATTCTCCTGCTCGAAGGCATATATCAAAGGCGAATAATTCATTAACTCCACCGCCTCAAAGCGGGTGTATACCTGAGGGAGGTACTTTTTTGTATCCTGACTGAACAGAAGAGTCGCACCTTTGGAGACATGAAGATTTACGTTACTCAAAAGATGAATCGCTCCTGTGGAATACTTTCCCGCCGGCACAACAACGCGACCGCCACCAGCATCGTGACACGCCTTTATCGCCTGCCTGAAGGATTGCGTGCAGTCTTTAACCCCGTCAGGAACCGCACCATAATCTGTGACGACGAAATCCTTATTGGGAAATACCGGCGCTTTGATACGGCTGAGGATCGCGTCCACCTGAGCCCATGGGTCCGGTTGCGCCACCACCTGGCATCCACTGAATGCGTAGAGAACAATTGCAAAAAAGATGATCCCTGGATTCTTCATGTGACCTGATTATGTTGCCTTTTCATTTTTGATAGAAGCTTTCCGTTAATTTATGATTGTGGATACAAGCTTGTTCAGATAGATCTCAAGATTGGTATAACCATTCGCCGATAATGTCTGACCGTCCGCGGGATTAGCCGGATCCAGCTTAAGCTTCTTCTCCCATTTATCAGGAATGCCGTCCTTATCCGAATCCGTTGGTGCAGGAGCCGACTTAAGGGCAGGCCAGCCGCCAACGTCTTTCTGGGAATCGATAATGCCATCACGTGCCTTACCACCCGTTCCGGTCCCTTCGCACACATCCTTGATGACCCGTTCATCTACGGCATCGCGCTGAAAGCTCGCACCAGCATGTCTGATCACTGCAGCGAAAGCAGCCCTTGCTGATTGATCCTGAATAGTCTCAACAAAAAACGCTGAGGGTACACGCAGCGAATCGAAATCTTCAGCTTTAACGCCCTTCCAGTTATCAGAGGAAATCTCATCGTTCCCTTCATATACATTGCCATCCATATAAAAACTTCCGAAAGGAGATGATGGGTCCAGAATCTGATTCCTGCGCTTTGATGCCGGTCCGGGCTTGTAATAATTATTCACCATGTTGTAACGCCCGCTCTCACCACCATAAGTATTATTATTCTTCCAGTTATAAATTACATTATTCCTGAAGTCAACTAACTCACCCGGTGGATTGGGAGTTGTCGATGATCCACTGAAGCGTGGAAGGCGACTCGTATGATGCGCCAGCAGATTATGGTGGAAGGTCGCTCCTTCTCCACCCCAGATCCCACCGTATCCATGATCACCTTTTGTATGAACGGAATGATTCAGACTCTCCGATATAATACACCACTGCATAGTGAAGTTTTTATTCCGATAAAAGGAGGCACATTCATCCGTCGCCCAGCTGATCGAACAATGATCAATAATTACATTCTCATTTCCTCTGTTTCCGCTGATGGCGTCTGCCTCGAGACCCGAAACATCACCCAGCCTGAAACGCATAAAGCGGATGATTACATTGTTCGCCTGCAAGGTCACGGGATAATTCGAAATGCAAATACCCTGCCCCGGTGCCGATTGACCGGCGATGGTTATACTGTCATTTCGAATATTCAGTGGCGACTTGAGCTCAATATTTCCTGCCACAGAAAACACAATTGTCCGGGCACCTTTCTTTTTTACCGCTTCTCGTAAACTGCCCGGTCCATCATCGTTCAAATTTGTCACAATAAGAAGCTTCCCACCACGACCGCCACTGGCATACTTACCGAATCCTTCTGCACCAGGAAAAGCAATGCTTCTGTTCTGCGCGATTCCCGACAGAGTCCATACCAATAAGCAACACAAGCATCCTACCTTTATCATCAATTACTTCTTTACCGCTGGTTTCACAATTCTTTCGGAAAGGTCACCATCCGTTTTTCTCACTTCCGACAATACGAGCTGTGCGATCAGTCTTGCTCCAAGCTCATTGAAATGCGTATCATCTTCCTTGCCTGTGGGATAGTTCGGGTGTTCTGAAGGGCCAAGATGAAGAAACAATAATTTGGATTTTTCTTCACCAAAACTTTCCAGAAGTTGACGGCTCAACCGATCAAGATCGATGAAGGGGACGCGCTCCGCCGCTGCTACCTGCCCAACTAGTGGTGAATATTCAGGGTGTGATTCCTGAATCATTCCGTCCTCAAACTTTCGCCTCGCTACTGGTGTGAGTAAGATCGGTTTTGCTTTCTTGGCTCTCGCCTCTGCCACAAACTTCAACAAATTCTTCTTGTAATCTTCAGGCGACGTGTAACGGTCCGTCTTTGCTTTTGACTCATCATTATGACCAAATTGAATAAAGACATAGTCCCCTGGCCGGAGCCTATTAACAACCGTCTGCCAGCGACCTTCAGAGATGAATGTGCGGGTGCTTCGCCCATTCATTGCATGATTGCTGACGACAACAGTTGTATCAAACATTGACATGAACGGCATACCCCATCCGGTTTCCGGAAAAGCAGTGACCGCTTTGTCTGCCATGGTTGAATCTCCAATCAGATATATCGTTATTTTCTCACGACGATCCTGAGAAGGAAGACAGGTCATGACAAACAGAAGGGATATTAGCTTGTAGGATGCCATCATGGATAAAAGACTTTGTTTAAGAACTTCGTCACGCTGTCAATCATTGGATCAAACCATGGATGAAAGAACCAGTACGAATGAGGAGCATCATCTAACTTATGGACTTCATTGTAAATCCCAAACTCATTTAACTGTTTCACCATCTCGTCACACCCCGCATGGAATCGTGTCTGAGAACTGTTCATGAAAAGAAACGGTGGTGCATTTTTATCCACCCATGTCAATGGTGAGGCCTCCTTCCACCGTTGTGGTCGTTCTTCATATGTTCCTTCCAACCAGAACATATCGGCACTATTGGCATTCCTTTTTATCGCGAGCGTTTCCGGATGAGTAAAATCCAACAAGCCATCCAGGTCAATAACAGCATGAATCCGCGCGCGCGTTTTGGATGTTGTGGACCCATCAAAGATATTTTCATTTTGGGTGACACCTACAAGCGAAGCCAGCTGACCTCCGGCGCTATATCCCAGCAACGCAACCTTGTTGATATCTACATTGTAAAGGCCGGCTGCGGAGGGTAGCCAGGCAAGAGCTGCATTGAGATCATGCAAAGCTGCAGGATACCGGGCTTCAAGCGATAACCTGTATTCGAGAGAGGCAACAAAGAATCCTTTCTTTGCCAGAGCAGCAGCCATTTCACTATTCAATGACTTATCTCCGGCACGCCACCCACCTCCATGGATGATCATGATCACAGGAAACGGCCCGTCACCTTTTTCCGGAATGTAAAGATCAGACAGCAGCTTTCGAACACCGAAGGGTGTTTCATGGATAGTGTGGTATATGATGTCATGGATTTCTATGACCCCGGCGCGCGGAACTAAGGCAGGTTCAATCGCCGGAAACTCATTCGCTAGTTTACGCCACGTACTTCCAACGGTATAGCTGGTGTCCCGCGGCACCTGGGCTACCAGAAAGTACGGCTCAACCAATGCTATGAGCATCCCTACCGCACGAACATATCTTGCTCTGATCTCCATTCCCATTGTATATCCTCAAAGGAAAAGGTGTGCTCTACTACACACCTTTCCAGTTAACTATTCGTACGACTATCTCCAGCGTGGATCACCTACGTTGTTATCCTTGAGTGTCTGGTTGCTGATAGTGAAATTACCTCCGGCGGCATCTGCGAACCCTGGATCCAGCGCCGTATGCGTGCCTGAGTTATCTACCTTCAGGTTCGCAATAACTTCAAACTCGGAATTAAAAAACCGCGGGGCGTTGAAGTAGTTGTTCTTCTGGAAGGCAGGCTGAGATGTTCCAGCCTGGTTCGTATAGATACCAGAAGACTCGGCAATGATGGTGTTCCTTACAGTAATCGCATTCGCATCGAAACGCACATAAAGAATCCTGCGGTTGCTGCCGGTATTATTAGATACACCGTACAGTGTACACTGATCAATGAGAACATTTGTTGTCAATCCGGTACCGCTGTACCCATTGGTAGGCGCGACACCATCAATCCGAATGAAATCACGCGTAGGGGTACAGTTATCAAAAGTACTGTTTTGGATAGTCAGATTCCCGAGGTGTGTATTTCTGAAGTCGATGAAGTCTCCTCCGGCAGTTAGCATATCAGTCATGATACAATTATCAATCGTAAGAGACAGCACTTTTGAACTGGAAGCATTTGCGCCCACCAGCGACCTCTTAAAATCATGTACATTGCATCCAATGAGATTCATCGCACCGAATTCAACGCTCGCCGTCGTGAACCGGAAGACGTCCTCAAGTACGCCGTCACCGTCCAGATCCAGGTCTCTTACTTCAACCGATGTACCGGCATTTTCAATTGTAAACTGAACATGCAGCTTCGGTTTGTCATAAGGATAAAGACCTCGCATCGTAATTGACTTATCGATCAATATACTTGCACCAGCGTTTGTCTCATATTCTCCCGGGAACAGAACCAACACATCACCAGATGATGCTGCAGCAATCACCGCAGCCAGATCATCTTCAGGGTGTACAGCCGTGGCATTTCCTATATCAAGGAGGGTTTCAAACTGGATTTGCCCTCTGTGTTTGTCATCTTTGCGAAGAATCACCGTGTACGCAGTCTCCGCCGTAAGACCAGTGATCGTCGCGGCCCCAACCTCTTTTTCATCGGCAGAAATTATTCTTTCTGTGTTTCCCGGATTGATAATGAAGTGCGTTACTTCCGCATTTGGCTGCCATCTCACGACCGCCTCCAACGCTCCAATATCACCATCCTGGGAAGGAAGGAATATATTCTCCCTGGCAGTGACCACCGTCTCTGCTGCCCATTTTGAATCGGCTTTACCTAAGGCACTAACAGCTTTCACACGTGCCGAGTATCTGGTCTCCCCATCAAACGTCTCCTGCAGAGGAAGGTCTCCACGGTTGACAGTCACTGTACGAATAATATTAGCAAACTCAAGACTGTCATCACTGAATTCAACGACATAATGATCAGCATCGTCCCGGACGTTCCACTGCAATTCAATCGTCGTAAGGTTTCTGACGCGAGCCGTCAGCCCTGTGGGTGCAAAAGCCCTGTCCACATCAAGGTCTTCTATTATTGGGTCAGCAAGATCTTCACACGACATGAAAGAAAATGCGAAGATCGCCGTGAGAAGTCCTGCACGCATATAGTTGTTCTTCATAACCATCCGATTTTTAGTAGCCATAATCATTTACCAGTTTACCATTGCTCCCATCGAGGAAGACCTGCCATATGGGCCAGAACTGTTTCTGATCCGGATTGCCGGCGTAGATAGTTTCAATCTTTTCGTCATTTATCTGAGACGGCGATACATACTGCACCGTGGTCCAGTCAGGTCCCGGACTTGCGTCTTCCCCTGGATTCAGGCCATGAATGATAAGGGACTCCCCATCTTCGGCGTACTGATAGTGTAAGGCCGCAGGTACGTCTGAGTATTCTCCTGATCGCTCACGCAATGCATACATCTTCGCTTTGGCTTCATCAAGTTTGGTCTTCAGGAGATTCCAGCGGATGAGGGCTTGCTTACGTTCCATCTCACCGCAGAATTCAAACTTATGTTCTTCTACGATGGCGTTGAACATTGCCTCTTTTGTATTCAGCGCACCAATATAGTTATCAACTTTTTCCGCCCATGCTGATGCATCGAATGCGCGCTGACGGATCAGCTTGAGATAAGGCGCCGCCGCCGCGGGTCCATCAAGCTCGTTGGCAATCTCCGCAGCCATCAACACCACCTCGGCATATCGCATGTAAAGTTTATTTACACCATCATCATTCGTCGAGGTCACATACCGGGACATCCATTCATAGCGATACTTTCCAAATGCCCATGTATTCAAACTTGTAAGTTGTTGTTTCGCAACGCCGTCGACAGCGTTGCCCCATTCATAGGGAACACAAGTCACATCCCTTCTCGTATCTGCGACATCGTAGTCGTAAAATACAAATGGAAGTGGTCCGGCCTGGCCGCCACGATTTTGACCTGTATGCTGATCGATACTTCTGTGTCTCACGGCGAATGTGAACAACATACGTCCGCGACCATCTGCAAACGGAAGCTCCCACAACGATTCACCACCTGCAGCAACATTGTCTTCATTGTACTTCCGGAAAAGATTTTCAAAGGAGGGCTCGAGGCGTGCAGTCCCACTGTTGATTACATCAAGGCACTCCTGGAAAGCAACCGGATACAGCGTAGCCACTGAAAGCGCTGGATCAGTGCTCCTGCGAACACCATCCGGATATTGTGAGTAGCCAGACGCAGCAAGACAAAGACGTGCCCGCAGACCTTTAACAAAAGCTTTGTTAATACGCTCAACGGAACTGGTTGCTGCTGTTTCATTCGGCCACGGCACGAGTGTCGCTGCTTCTTCCAGGTCTGCAATCAACTGCTTGTATATCTCATCCCGGCTCGACTTTCCAAGGTATATGGACTCTGTTGAGATTGGATCAAATCTCGCTGGAACATCTCCCCAGGCTTTCACCAGGTCGGAATAAATTATGGCGCGGAGGGTAAGCGCTTCACCTAATAAAAATCCAAGATCGGTTCCTGGTTCAGGGTTGCCATAATTGCGCAAACCCCGGATACAAATGTTCGCTCTCTCGATACCAGAATACATCATCGCCCATGCATTGTTCTCCGTATTCATATTCGAGTTGTTCGGCTTGGCATTGTACACAACGAGATCTGCATTGTCTCCCGAAGTCTGAGAGGAATTGTACCACTCCACATCGGTATTCATTCCATACCATGGAAGAAATCGCCCACGGTAGGCATTTGTTTCTCCGAAAGGAATTTTAATACCATCAACGGCACCCTTTGCAAGGTCAGGCGTTGAAAAGATCACAGATTCATCCAGTGAAGACTTTGTCGGCGCATCGAGGTACTCGTCGCATGATGCCATCACAAACATCAGGGCGATCAGATAGATTATCTTCTTCATATTGCGATTCATGTGACTTTTAGAAATTAAGATTTAAACCGAAAACGAATTGCCTGCTGCGCGGGTACGCTGAGTAATCAACACCCGGAGTAAGGTTAGTTCTTCTTCTCGTAGAGACTTCAGGATCAAAGCCACTGTAATCCGTGAGAATAAACACATTGTAGGCCGTTGCATAGAAGCGAAGATTCTCAATCCTGAGTTTGTTCATCAATGATCTAGGAACAGTATAGCCCAATGTCAGCGTATTCAAACGCAGGAATGAACCATCCTCAACAGCCCAGTCGCTAAACACATAGCGTGCCATATACGGCGACCACATGGTGGTGTTTGCATTCAAGGCCGCAAGCGCAGATGGGTCAGTAACTTTTTCTCCGGAAGCCGGATCGATATTGGTCCACCGTTGCCCATCAGCCATGATGGTGCTCAGGTTCCGGTACTGGTACCGTGGTGTCGACGATGTGTATTCAATCTTATTAGCATTGTAGATATCGTTTCCGTAGCTCCAGCTGAATGCAGCCGTAAGGTCAAACCCATAAGCGTATCCGTTCAATACCACACCGCCGGTATGCTTAGGGTTTGCATTCCCGATTACTTCCTGATCATCAATGTTTACGGTTCCATCCCCATTCATATCTCTCAGTTTCATCAACCCAGGCGCAGGTGCGCCGACGATTGTGGATGCGTTCGGAACACCTGCCTTCAGTATCCATGTTTCTGTTCCTGCATCATACCCCTCGAAATCAGAAACCTCATATCTTCCTGCGTTTCTGTATCCAATCATCTGCCCGACAGGATTTCCAACAGACACCCTGTAGTCATTTCCGATTTCGGTTGAAGCCCAATTTGTGTTCTGACCAAAGTTTTCCATCGCTCCCAGAGAGAGGATCTCATTTCGGTTGAAGCCAATATTAAAGGACACGTTAAATCCGTAGTTCTCAGTTTCAAGAACCACGTACTTCAGAGAAGCTTCAATCCCTTTATTCTCTGTTTCACCTAGGTTCCGGAACTGACTCGTGTAACCTGTCCCCGGAACCGGGAATTCCACCAGTAGGTCCGTTGTGTTATTTCGGTAAGCTTCCAACGATCCATTGATGCGTCCCTGGAAGAGATCGAAATCGAGTCCTATATTTCTTGTGACAGTAGTCTCCCACCGTAAGTCAGGATTCGCCATCAACTTGGAGGCAGACCAGTAACTTTCAAACCCATTGATCCAGGTGTTCGTCGATGATTCGAATGACTGGAATGTCTGCCCTACCGGGATGTTGTTATTACCTGCGGTTCCATAGCTCAGACGTAATTTCAATTGATTCAGCCATCCTGAAGTGGACGTCATGAAATCTTCCTCTGATATTTTCCAGGCTGCAGCGGCTGAAGGAAAATATCCCCAACGGTTATTACCAAGAAATTTGCTCGAACCATCCGCGCGATACGTTCCCGAAAACAGATACTTGCCTTTAAATTCATAATTGACACGACCAAAGAAAGAAAGCAGCTTATCGTCCGGACTGAGGAAATTGTTAATCGATTGAGCTTTTCCCTGCGTCGTCAGTTTGAACGCCTCTTCTGAAGTAAAAAGTTTCGGGAAGCCGTGAACGACGCTGTTAAGATTTCTACTTTCAGTCTGGATCATTTCCTGTCCCAGGAGAACATTCAGGTTGTGATCTTCATTAAGATACTTTTTGAAGTTATAGTTACCGGTATTGGTATTCCGGAATCTGGTCTGGTTTCGGGACCCAAGCGTTACTGCAGGTTGATCCTGGTTCGCAGCCACAGGAATATTCTGAACGTAATAAGTGGTCAGTCCGAAGAATCGGTCATCATCATATCCAAGATGGTCAAGACCGAATTCTGTTTTGAACTGGAAGTTCTCAAAAATCTTCCAGCCGAAACTTCCGGCAAGGTTATAATTTCTCCGATGCTGAGTGCGGTCGTTATCCGCAGTAGCAGTTAACGGATTGATGAGGTAGCTCGAAATTTCTTCGTTCGTATCATCCGTGGTCAGACCGGACAAAGGGATTGGCGCATAAGTAACACTGTGCTTTAGACGGGAATCTGAAGCAGAAACTTCATTCTGTTCATTGGCACCACCACCGTAGATCTTTGTATCCGAATATCTAAGCGAAAAATTCAAATCCACTTTCTCCACCGGTGTACTGCCCAACTTCAGAGTGATGTTGTTCCTGCGGAATTTAGAGCCAACCATGATCGCCTTTTCATCATACAGCGCATAGTTTACAGAATAGGAAAACTTCTCTGCTCCTCCCCTTACATTCAAATCGTTACTGAACACATGTCCTGTCCGGCCGTAAACCTGCTCTTGCCAGTTATTCCCCTTAAGACCGCGGAACAAATCCATATCCTCCCAAAGGCCAAAGTAATCTTCATATGATTCAAGCTCACCCGGTTCATTGTCCAGAACCGCATGTTCATATTGCCATTTTACGTAATCGTCCACTGGAAGCACATCGAGTGTTTTTGCTATTCTCTTTGCTCCATAGAATGTATTGTAACTCACAGACACTTTCCCCTTTTCCCCGCTGCGAGTGGTGATGATAACAACACCATTCGCTCCTCGTGAACCATAGATCGCTGTAGACGAAGCATCCTTCAATACATCAATAGATTGAATGTCCGATGGGGCGATATCGGCAATTGAATTCACTGGGAAACCATCAACAATATATAAAGGAGAGTTATCCTGCGTGATCGAACCTCCCCCACGGATCCTGATCTTTACCTCTGCATCGGGCGATCCTTCAGCTGTTGCTACCTGAACACCGGCGAGGCGTCCGGTAAGGGATTCGGCCACACTTGCTACCGGAACTTTCCTCAGGTCATTTCCCGTAACGGAAACAACGGAACCAGTAAGGTCTGACTTTTTCGCAGTACCGTATCCAATAACAACGATTTCATCAAGAACACTGATATCAGCTTCGAGCCGAACATCGATAATGGTTTGATTTCCGACGAGCACTTCGTGGGCCTTCATCCCAATAAAACTGTACGTCAGCGTAGCATTGGGGCCAACGGATAGGCTATACTTTCCATCGGCATCGGAGGTGGTTCCATTGGACGTCCCTTTCTCAAGAATAGAAACGCCAGGCATCGAAGAGCCGTCAGTGTCAGTGATTGTTCCCGATACAGTCTTGTTTTGTGCGCGGGCCTGATGACCTAAGGAGACACAAAGTGCGACCAGACAGAAAACCCTGAACACCCGTTTTGCTGAATGTAAAAACGACTTCATAGGGTAGGATTTGTTGTTGAGGATTTGTTTGAGTTTAGTAGTTGTTTTTTATCGATTGAACCAATTTTATGCGCAATCGATTGCATATTAGGAATGTTTGCTATATTTACCAAACTAAATTTCCCGATTTTTCCTAACGACTACATTTTCATAGCTAAAATCGAGCAATTGTAATCTTATCTATTGAATACTTGTCATGCCACCAATCGGTGCAGCACGACTAAATATGACTATATTGCGCAAACGATAACACAATGAACGGCATCTTTACCTCCCGATACAGCCTTAGTCCCTCAGAGACCAAAGCGTTGACCACTGACCAACTCCGCGATCATTATCTGATTGAAAACATCTTCACAAAAGATGCTATCACTGGAACATATACATTTCATGATCGTTATATCGCCGGCGGTATTATGCCGGTGTCTAAAGACCTCATTCTCGAAGCTCCGGATATTCTTAAATCGAAATTCTTCCTCGAACGTCGTGAGATGGGAATCATTAACGTTGGTGGAAAAGCGACCATCGTAGTCGACAGTTCTGAAATAGTCCTTGACTGCAGGGAGGCACTCTACATTGGAAGAGGTTCGCGTGAGATAACTTTCAAAGCAGGATCACCATCCTCCCCTCCCCTTCTTTATTACAACTCGGCCCCGGCGCATGCCGAATATCCAACAACGAAAGTTACCCTGGCGCAGGCTGAGACAGTCGAAACAGGCTCCGCCGAACTTGCTAACCAACGCACTATACGCAAGCTGATGATCAGCGGTGTAATTCAAACTTGTCAGTTGCAAATGGGCATGACTGAATTAAAACCCGGAAGTATATGGAATACAATGCCTCCTCATACCCACGACCGCAGAATGGAAGTATACTTCTACTTTAATATTCCCGAAGGCCAATCGGTATGTCACTTTATGGGTGAACCCAGAGAAACGCGACATCTCTGGATGCAGAATCATCAGGCAGCCATCTCTCCTCCATGGTCCATCCACGCAGGCGCAGGGACGTCAAGCTATTCATTTATCTGGGGAATGGCTGGTGAAAATCTCGATTACGGCGACATGGATTTTGTACAACCTAATCAGCTCAGGTAATGGAAGGTCCCGCACTGTTTGATCTGAAAGGAAAGCACGCGCTGATTACCGGTGGCACTCACGGTCTTGGAATGGCGATGGCAAAAGGGTTGGCCCACGCAGGCGCCACACTCATTATCAATGGCCACAGCCCTGAGAAATTGAAATCCGCCTTAGATCAATATAAGAGTGAAGGATTAAATGTATCCGGATATCTCTTTGACGTCACAAGTGAAGCAGATGTATCGTCAAATATCGACCTGATTGAAAAAGAGGTCGGACCAATTGACATCCTCATCAACAACGCGGGTATTATCATGCGTAAGCCCGCGCTCGAGATGACTGCCGAAGAATTTCGGGAGGTTGTGGATGTTGATCTCACTGGGCCTTTCATCGTCTCTAAGCATGTTGCTAAACACATGATCGGTCGCCGCGCAGGGAAGATCATAAATATCTGCTCGATGATGAGTGAGCTGGGAAGAAACACCGTCACTGCATATGCGGCCGCTAAAGGCGGATTAAAAATGCTTACAAAAAATCTCGCCACGGAATGGGCTCGGCACAACGTGCAAGTCAACGGAATTGGTCCAGGCTATTTTGCCACCGCGCAGACTGCGCCAATCCGCGTGGACGGTCATCCCTTCAATGACTTCATCATCGGAAGAACACCTGCCGGGCGATGGGGTGATCCGGATGACCTTGCGGGCACAGCGGTATTCCTCGCATCACGCGCAAGCGATTTTATTAATGGCCAGATCATATACGTTGATGGTGGTATCCTGGCCACGATTGGCAAACCTGCGAACGAAGTGTAATTGTTTTGACATGAAGAAAGGAAAGACAACTATTCACGATATCGCAAAGAAGCTAAACATCACTGCTTCAACGGTCTCCCGTGCGCTGAAGGATCATCCCCGTATCAGTGAAGAGACCAAGAAGATGGTGCAGAAGGCCGCTATCAAACTGAACTATCAGGCCAACCACATAGCCGCAGCGTTGCGCAACGGGAGGAGCAACACACTAGGCATTATTGTACCCACAGCAGACCGGAGCTTTTTCGCGTCTGTTATCCGTGGCATTGAAGAAATCGCCAATAAAGCCGGATACAATGTTATGATCTGCCAGACCTACGATAGCTACGACAAAGAAGTCACTACCATTGACGCGCTACTGAAGGCACGGGTGGATGGCATAATCATTTCGCATGGAAAGGAAACCGAAAACTTTGACCATATCCGGATGGTTAAAGAGCGCGGGATTCCTTTGATCATGTTCGACCGGACGAATGACGAAGTAGGCGTGAGCCAGGTAATGATCGATGATTTCTACGGCGCATATAAATCTACTGAGCACCTTATCGAGCAAGGCTGCAAACGAATCGCTCATTTCACTAATACAAGAAAGATCAGCATCTTCAAGGAACGCCTTAGAGGATATCGCGAGGCGTTGCATGATCACAATATTCCTTTCGACAAAAAGCTTGTAGTTGAGAGTAACCTCCAGTTGGAAGACGGGCGCAATAGTATGATCAAACTACTCGAAAGAGATGCCAAACCGGATGCAGTGTTCTCAGCAAGTGCCCTGAGCGCCGTGGGTGCCATGCAGGTAATGAAGGAGAGAAACATCAAAATACCTGAAGAGGTTGCCATCGTAGCATTCAGTAATGAGATTTACACTTCGTTTACCGATCCTCCACTGACCGCCGTCGACCAGCACAGTATGCGCATGGGCAACGCAGCTGCAGAAGTATTCCTGGACGAGATTAGACAAAAAGAAAAACCATTCATTCCAAATACCACTGTCCTTCGTCCGGAGTTAATTATCCGGGCCTCTTCTTATAAAAGGAGCAGAAAGACCAACGAATCATGAAGACTTTTATCAGTGAAGATTTCCTGTTACAGACGGATTTTGCGAAAACCCTTTACCATAGCTACGCAAAAGATCAGCCTATCATTGACTATCATTGCCATCTTCACCCCGAGGCCATCGCTAACGATCATCAATTTTCGTCACTGACCGAAATATGGTTGAAGGGTGATCACTACAAATGGCGCGCTATGCGAACGCTGGGCATAGATGAGCAATTTATTACTGGCGGCGCATCGGACGCTGACAAATTCAAAAAGTGGGCGTTTACTGTTCCTTACACGATGCGAAACCCGCTCTACCACTGGACTCATCTCGAGCTTGAAAGGTACTTTGGTGTTAAGGATCTCCTCACCTCTGATAACGCCGAAAATATTTACCATAGCTGCAATACTCTTCTTGGTACTCCAGACTATCATACCAGGAATCTGCTTTGCAAAATGAACGTCGAGGTAATATGTACAACCGACGACCCGGCTGACTCACTGGCATATCATGAAAAAATCGCTTCAACTGGTTTTTCGATCGCTGTGCTGCCAACGTTCCGGCCGGATAAGGCCTATGCGGTGGAAGAAGGAACTTCGTACAAAACTTATCTTGAGAAGTTAGGAAGTTCAGCGGGAATCGAAATAAAAGACTTTGATACGCTAATCACTGCACTTCAAAACAGAATTGATTTCTTCCATTCGAAAGGCTGTCTACTCTCTGATCATGGCCTTGAACAATTGTATTTCCCCTCCGACCCAAATCAATTCCAGATCGAAGAACTTTTCAGGAAAGTTCTACGGTCATCCAGCCTGTCCGTCGCCGAAACGCATTACTTCAAATACAAAGTTCTCTTGGAACTGGGGAGAATGTATCACGCTAAAAAATGGACACAGCAGTTCCACCTTGGCGCTCTCCGAAATACCAACGAGCGAATGCTGCGAATACTTGGTCCCGATACAGGATTCGATTCTATCGGCGACTTCTCACAAAGCGCGGCACTCGCAAAATTTTTGAATGCTCTGGATAGTACAGACCAGCTCGCCCAAACGATTCTTTACAATCTGAATCCTTCAGACAACGAAGTGATGGCAACGATCATCGGAAACTTCAACGACGGCTCTACAAAGGGAAAGATCCAGTACGGGTCGGCATGGTGGTTCCTGGATCAAAAGGATGGCATGGAAAAACAAATTAATGCACTCTCCAACCTCGGGTTGCTAAGCTGTTTCATCGGAATGTTAACAGACTCCCGCAGCTTCATGTCATACCCTCGTCACGAATACTTCAGACGTATACTCTGCAACGTTCTTGGGAATGATGTAAAGAACGGCGAACTTCCCGCCGACGAAAAATGGCTCGGAAAACTCGTCGCCGATATCTGCTACAACAACGCCCGGACATACTTCAACTTCTCAAAGAAAACTTCCCCACTCTATGTTGAAAAAGCTTAACCGGAAAAGTGCCGGAGTTTCGCAAGATCGCCCTGTTCGAATTCTTCAATTTGGCGGTGGCAACTTTCTCAGGGCGTTCGCCGACTGGATCGTCGATGTCCTCAATGAAAAAACGGATTTTAACGGAGCCATTGACATAATTACATCCATAACTCCCGGAACGGCTGAACAGATCAATGAGCAACAAGGTCTCTACCATCTTGTTCAACAAGGCAATAAAAATGGGAAGCCATTCTCGGAAACCAGATTGATAACATCTGTGAATTCTGCGATCAATCCCTCGAAGGATTTTCAGCAATTCATCCAATCATCATCAAATCCGCATCTTCGATTTATTTTTTCAAACACCACAGAGTCAGGAATACAATTCAATGAGAATGATAGATCGCCTGAGTCGTTGCCAGAAAGCTTTCCTGGAAAGCTGACATTACTCCTGCTTCATCGCTTCAACTTTTTCTCAGGTGCTGATGACAAAACGCTCATCATCCTCCCCTGCGAACTCATCGAAGCAAATGGAAACACTTTGAAGAGCATGGTGTTAAAGTATGCGGACTTATGGAATCTCTCCACGGAATTCAAACAATGGGTGAGCAAGAACACCTTCTGCAATACACTTGTTGATCGCATTGTTCCTGGCTTTCCTAAAGGACAGGCGAACGAAATCTTTGCGACAACCTCATTTGAAGATCAATTGCTTGTTTCCGCAGAACCATTTTACTTCTGGGCTATCGAGGCTCCTTCATTTGTAAAGGAAGAATTCCCTGTTGGAAAGGCGGGACTCAGCAACATTATTTTCGCGGAAGACATCACTCCATATAGAACAAGAAAAGTCCGTATCCTCAACGGAGCGCATACAGCACTGACGCCGGTAGCGTACCTCAGAGGTATACGCACAGTGAAGGAAGCAATGGACGATGAGGTAACGGGTCAGTTTATTCAGGATACGATCAGAAGTGAAATTATCCCAACTTTAGATCTACCCATAACGGACCTTGAACGTTTTGCATTGGATGTCAACGACAGATTTGCAAATCCTTTTATCAAACATTTGTTGATCAGCATTTCGCTGAATTCAGTCTCCAAGTTTAAGGTTCGGGTACTTCCATCGGTGAAGGAGTATATTCAAAGAAAAAATGCGCCGCCGCAAAATCTCTTGCAGTCTTTGGCTGCGTTGATTTGTTTTTACCGGGGAAGATGGACCAATGAAGAAATACCATTGAAGGACTCTCCCGGAGTCCTGAAAGTTTTTGAAGACGCATGGAGGATGACCGAGCCTTCCGATACAGTCCATCAAATTCTTTCGCATGAAGATCTTTGGGGTGAAGACATTTCCCTCCTGCCAGGCGTTGCAGATGCTGTCATCAGGAAGGTAGAGTTGCTTTTACAAAGCGAAGCAGCTAAACCTTAAGCAGCGCACGGAAACCCCTGACTCCGTAATACGATTCCGCGCCATTGTGGTAGAGGAACACATGTCCGAACCGGCGATCACAGAAAAGGGCCCCTCCGAGTTCGCGTATGTCGGACGGTGTCTTTACCCAGCTCGAAGTCTTCAGATCAAATTCACCCAGCTTCTGAAGTTCACGATATTCTTCCTCGGAAAGAATCTCCACTCCCATCGCGCGCGCCATCCCCAGTGCACTATTCTTTGGCTTATGCTCTTTGCGTGATTCAAGCGCCTCTGTATCGTAGCAAATACTCCTCCTCCCTTTGGGAGTTTCCGGGGAACAATCACAGAATATGATCTCTCCTGTTTTTTTATCGTAGCCTATCACATCTGGTTCACCACCTGTGGCCTCCATTTCTGAAAGAGACCAAATCTTACCGGGATTGCTTTCCAGCCTCGCTTTCACCTTGGACCAATCAACCCCTTTATGCCTCTTTATGTTCTTCTCAAATCGCTTCTCAAGAATTTCCAGCAACTCGCCACGCGCTTCGGCGGAAAGTGACTTCGACGTTTTACTCTTGCTCATCAGTATGGTTTTAAATATTGAATCATTAAATTTCCTTAGCTATTTACCGAAATGAGTTTTCGGTTAGGAGGTCGGAAGTACCACGATAAACCGGTTAATGCCAGCAGCAACAATGAAGGAGCTATCTCACCAAAAGGGTGCGAGATCATGATGTGAGAGATCATTGCCCCAGACATAAGGAAAACGAATCCTGCATAAGCCCACTCCTTGAGTAATGGGAATCCAGGGATAAGTACAGTAATCACCCCCAATAGTTTCCATACCCCAATGATAACCAGAAGGTAGACAGGGTAACCAAGATCACTGGTAATCACGGTTTGCATCTCCGGTTGAAGAAGTTGCACAGCTGCAGTGGAAGCCATTCCCAGCGATAGCCACAGGGTTGCAATCCAATAAATGATTTTATCGCGCTTTTTCATAACGAGTGATTTGTTCAGGCTAATTATTTCAATTTACTAACAACTTCCTGTAAGCGATTATGCGCCATGTTGATTCCTTTCTCAAAAGGAAGCTTCAACATTTCATTGCGACTTTCTACCGACTTATAAATTATCTGCATGGAGAGCCGGCTCGTTTCTGCCGTAACGAAGTCAAATTCCAAATATTCAAGCTGTATCGGAAAAGGAGTGTTCTCCATTTCAAATGTCCGGGTTATTTTTTCATTAGGAATAAACTCATGAATTACCCCATTCGTACGAATTAAAACATTGCCCGACTTATCCTTGGTTTCGAATTGCCAGCTTCCGTGACGTCTCGCCTCAAGCTTGATAACTTTGGTACCCATCCACTCTTCGACGATTTCCGGTTCTATATATGCCCGGAAAAGCAATTCTACCGGAAGGTCAAAGTCGCGGGTGATCAGAAGATCCTGGCTTCCCTCTCCTGCTTTGATTTGTGTTTTTAACTCCATGTATTTATTTCTTTCGATATTTCTTCATAACGGCCTCCAGCTTGTTAAACCTGTCATCCCACATCTTTCGAAACGGCTCAATAAAATCGGCTATTTCTTTCATTTTTTCTGCATTGAGATGATAGTATATCTCACGCCCATTCTGCTCCTGCTTCAATAATTCGCATTCTGTGAGAATCTGGATGTGCTTGGAGATCGTTTGACGAGAGGAATCAAAATGGGCTGCAATCGCTCCTGGCGTCAAGGATTGTATCGCCACGAGCATAATAATAGCCCTCCTTGTAGGGTCCGCGATTGCCTGAAAAACATCTCTTCTTAAATCCATGCGCAGCTATTTGACAGCAAATATATATGCAGTCACTTAACTGCACAAATAACTTCCATCTTTTTCAAGAATTAATTCCGGATCCGATACGCTGATTAATGCCAATAGAAATAGAAGCAAATCGGCGCTCCAGGAATGTTCCAAAAGGCCGGACAGGAAGAGCCAGAAAGAAAAGCACTGTCCACCCGAACGCAATGAACCAATGAAGAAAAATTCCAAGTACACTGAAAGATCACCGCCGGGAAACTGCAGCAGAACCGATAAGGGCGAATGAGATGTACTGAAAAACCCTCCCAGGCGGCACTCCATTCAGGCTGGCGGATACAATAGCTGCGAGACCGTCGGGCACTGCAAACATCGAACACCAAAAGGCGGATTTTAGATTCGCTCTGATTCGATTTCCATCCATACTGGTTAGAGTATGTCTTAGCGGTCGGATGATCTGGCGGCCGTTCTAATGCCAGCTAACGCTGATATAGCTTGCATTGGATAATGTTCCAAGACCGCCATTACAGCGGTCGTGACTAAGGCTCACACTAAGATCCCTTCCATTGGGGTAATATTTCGTCATTCAAAAAATAACGTCCTGGGAATCACAGCGTCAGAAACAATTTCGAAAACGCTCCCTTCAGCGTGTAGCCATGCCGTGAATGAATTGAACACTTATCAGCAGATAAATGCCGGCCGAACCACAAGTCAAGGATTATGAATCCAAATATCTTCCGCACATTAAGTGCATCTGCAAAGAGTGGATAGCGTGTCCAATGTATTGCTGACTGACAGCGGGTCCCGGATATTTGATCCTGGCTACAGATAGCCGTCACGTTAGACAGGCTGCACTTATTGTGGTACGAGAATTTAAGTACGGAGAGAAAATGGCAAAGAGTCTATGAAGCTTCTTGCCATCATTTTATAACAATTTTAAAAAGAAACGATATGGCAATTCTTGATGAGTTACAAACAAAAGCAGCTACATATAATCCCCAGAAACGCGAGGGACGTGTAGCGCGCGCAATTGAAGAGCAAACGGCAAAGCTGCCATCTGATACTTTCCTATGGACTGCGATTGGATGTATGACCGCTTCGCTGACCCTAAAAGTCATGAAGCAGGACCACCTTGCTCTTTTTGTAGGGCAATGGGTACCGGCATTTCTGCTCTTCGGAATTTATAACAAGATCGTAAAGGTAGAAGGCCACGATAAGCAAGACCGCGAGGCAAGTCTCGGTTAACCTGTTTGAAGGCCTAATAATAAAACCAGCCCACGTGAAAATGATGGGCTGGTTTTATTATTTCAATTGAGTTTTCGTTACTCCCTGCTTTCAGTCCCGGTAAAACCGGCATCGAGTACAT